>DATFWX010000001.1:0-32234 GCA_035258845.1 Polyangia bacterium
CCTTGGCCTCTTTGACCCGCCAGTCCACGTGCAGCTCGACGGGCAGGCGGCGGTGACGCCGCTGTGCGATGTCGATGACCTCCCCGCGCGCGACCGTCAACAAGTAGTTACGTTTGTAGCGGTCGGCGGCCAGAAACTCGATTCCGATGCCGGCGCGCAGCTTGGTCCGGTGCCGGCCCGCTCGCCGCCAGGCCACGAACCCACGCAGCATGACCCGATTGCGCAGCTCGGGAAAAGCAACCTCGACGATCACGGAGTCGCCCAGCGCCAGCCGATGCTCGCGCGTCGGGTAGAAAATTCCGCCGTGTAAAAATGATGGCTGGTAGTGGCGCAGAAACTCCTCGCCGCTACGGTACCTTGCCCGCAGAATCCTCATGCGTCGCCCCTAAGAAAAGAATGTAATGCAGCCCGCGTAGCGAGTAAAGGAAATTTCGACCATATTGCAATTCATTGAAACTGTGAGAGTTATACATCGGGGATTTACCCTAGGGTGAACGCCTGGGGGCATGGATGTTCACCCCTGGGCTGCGCGAACGATCAGGGAACCAGTAGCCGCAGCTGCTCGATGCGCGCCACCAGAAATCGAGTCTGCTCGTTCCAGGACATCTGGGTCGTAACCTTGGACAGGTAGTCTTCGAGCGCGGGCCGCACCGCGAGCGGCGTCTGCTTGAGCAGGGCCTGCAGCTGGTCGATAAGAGGAGCCGGCAGGACGACGTGGATCGAGCCGGCAAAGCCGAGCATGCGCTCGATCCAGACCGGCTTCGAGGTCAGCTCGGCCATGCGGCACGCGCGCCGCAGCGCCTCCTCGACGATGGGTGCGGTGGGCTGAAAGCCCTCGGCGATGTCGAAGTCGAGCCGCGCCAGCGCGCGCTCGACCAGCCCCTCGGCCTCGATCAAACGGCCCTCGGCAATCAGGTTTTCGCCCAGGTTCGCCAGCTCCACGTAATGGAGCTCGGTCGAGGTGTCGCGATCGTCCCAGGCCGACTCGCCGGGGATCTTGACCGGCTCGGAGTGCCCGGTGGGCTCGGCCAGCGCGAGCTCGAACTCTTCGTTGCCGATGAAGATCTTGTCGCCCGGCTGCACCCGGCGCGGGCCGTACACGGGGCGCCCGTTGAGCAGCGACCCGTTGCGGCTCTCGAGATCCTCGAAGAAGACCTCCTCGCCCACGACCAGGCGCGCGTGGCGGCGCGACACCATGGGCTGATCGATCCGGATGAGGCACTCGACGGCGCGGCCGATGAAATGCTCACCCGGCGGAAGCTCGATGTTCCCGCTCCGAAAGTGAAGCCGCCACCCGCGCATGAGCGTCGTCATGGTAGCACGGTTCGCGCCCCGTCGGGACCGGCTATACTGCGATCCAGACCATGGAAGCGCGTGAAGTGCTGCAGGAGCTCCACCTTGCGCTCGAGGGCGCGGTCGACCAGGTGACGCGCGCGCAGCGGCTGGTTACGGCCGCCGCCGGCGCGCCGCTTGGGCTCAGCGACCTGGGAGCGCAGGTGGATGGGCTGTTTGCCGAGCTGGTGGCGCTGCGCAACCAGGTGCGCGAGGCGCTGATGAAAGAGCTGTCCAAGGCGCCCAAGAAGCTGCCAATCGTGTAAGCTCGCGGTGCCATGCCCGACGAGTGGCCCCTCGTGTCGAGCCAGCAGCTGCTCGCGCTGCGGGTGTTTCGGCTGCGTCGTGATCGCAGCCGCTCGCCGCGCACGGGTTGTGAGCACGACTTTTACGTGCTCGAGGGCAACGACTGGTGCAACGTGATCCCGCTGACCGAGGACGGCGAGGTGGTGATGATCCGGCAGTTCCGACATGGCACGCGCGCGCTCACGCTCGAGATCCCGGGTGGCATCGTCGATCCGAGCGACGGCTCGCCGGAGGCGGCCGCGCGGCGTGAGCTGCGCGAGGAAACCGGCTACGAGGCCGACCGCATCGAGCCGCTGGGCGTGATCCGTCCCAATCCAGCCATCCAATCCAACGCGTGCTTCTCGTTCGTGGCGCGGGGAGCGCGACCTGCGGGCGCGAGCGCGCCCGATGCCGCCGAGGACATCGAGGTGGTGAGGGTGCCGCTTTCAGAGCTGCCGGCGCGCATCGCACGCGGCGAGATCGCGCACGCCCTGGTCGTGGTCGCGTTCACCTTCTTGTTCGGGCTGCGCACGCCGTGAGCCCGGCGGTCCAGCGCCGTGCGCTCTCGCGCCGCGCACGGGCGCTCTACTGGACCGCGATGCTGCTTCTGGTGGCTGTAAGCGCGGGCGTCTTCTACTGGCTGGGGGCGGGCGCACTCGAGCCAGCGCGCGTCGCGCGGGTGGCCGACGACGGCGCGGTCGAGGTCGAGCTGGCGGGCGGCCAACCGGTGCGAGTGGTTCTGCGCGGCCTGCGCCTGAGCGCGCCCGCGATCGATTTCATGCGCAAAGCGCTGCCCAAGGGCACCTCTGTGCGGGTGCGCCGGGCCGGCGACGTGCGGCTGCCCGGCGGCGGCTCGCTGGCGCTGGAGCTGGTGCGGCGCGGCCTGGCCCGGCCCATGCCCTGAGATCGCGCCCGATCAGCTCCACTCGCTGCGCATGAAAGTGGGCAGTGCGCACAGAGGGCAACGGCACCGTCCGCGCAAGTGCGCGACCCGCCTCGGTGCCGGGCGGAATGCCAATTGCTGTGACAAGAAGCGTGCGGCCCCTGCTGGCGGCTCTCGCGCTCGTGGCCTGCGACGGCAGCATGAATGGCGGCGCCACGCCAGATGGGGCGGCCGCCGACAGTCCTCCGGCGCCCGAAGCGGCCGACGCCCAGATGGCGCCGGGTCCGGACGCACGCGCGCTGCCGACCTGCGCGTGCTATTACGGCGACGGCATCTACTGCGCGACCGCGATCGCCGATTGGGCGCGCACGCACAACTGCCAGGTGGCCGCGCTGGCGGGCCACGAGGGCGACGTCTTTCAGTGCGCGGGCGGCTCGTGGAGCGTGCACCAGGTCTGTCCAAACGGTTGCTACGTGGCGCCGCAAGGCACACCCGACGGCTGCCGCCCGAGCGGGCCGACCTACCATGTGCCCTGGACGTGCGGCCAGGCCTATCACTGCACGCAAGGCAACAATGGCGACATCTGCGGCTCGAGCGGCGGCGACCACACGGGCACGCAGCGCTACGCGTGGGATTTTGGGCTGCCTCGTCACACGCTGGTCCGCGCCGCGCGCGCGGGCGCGGTCAGCCTGGCCGCCAACGTGGTGGGCCCGGGCCAGAGCTGTTACGACGGCTGCACGCAGCCCTTCGGCAGCTCCGCGTTCTGGCAGTGCTGCAACAACTGCGTCAACCGCGCCAACCACGTGAATGTCGATCACGGCGACGGTACCGTGGCGACCTACTGGCATCTCGATCAAGTGACGGCGCAAGAGGGCCAGCAGGTCGGGCAGGGCGCGGTCCTGGGCTTCTCGGGCACCAGCGGATGCTCGAGCGGACCGCATCTGCATTTCATGGTCATGGGCAACTGCCCGACCAGCTACTGTCAGTCGATTCCGGTCGCGTTCGAGGAGGCGGGCGTGCCCGCATGCGGCGACGACGTGCGCTCCCAGAATGCGTGCGGTCCGTGATCTACGACAACTTGCCTCGCTGCCGCGCGCAACCCATAATGACCCCCGGTGGAACGGAAAACGCCGCCGTACGGAATGTCGGCTGCACGCACGCCGACGCGACGCAAGCCGGTGCCGCCCAGGCCGTTCGAGGTGGTGCTGACGCCGCCACGGCCGCTGGAGGCGCAGGAGGCGCTGCCGCCGCCACCGCCACAAGCCCAGCCATCGCCGCCGACGCCGGCGCGCTCCGCATTGCCCGAGGTGCTGCCCGAGCCCGTGCGCAAGCTCAGACCGCCCACGGGCGCGCGGGCCACGGTCGCGTATCGGAGCCCGCATGCGGTGGGCGCGGTGGTGCGCGAGCTCACGCAGGCGCCGGCCGCCGAGGAGCCGGTGGGCGCGCGCGGAGCGCGCCTGTGGCCGATCGTTCTGAGCGGGCTGGGCGTGGGTGCGGTGGTGATCCTGGGGCTCATCGCGTACGCGTTGCTCGCGCATTCAGGGCGGCCACAGTCAGGAGCGGCCCCAGTGGCGGCATCGAGCCCGGATGTGGTCCGCATCGCGGTTGCCACCACGCCTACGGATGCTCAGCTGTTTCTCGACGGGGTGCCGGTGACCAAGCTGCCCATCGATCTGCCGCGCGCCAGCCACGCGCGGCGACTGACGGTGCGTGCACAGGGCTTCGAGACCCAGGAAATGGAGCTCATGCCCGATCGCGACCGCGACTTGCGGATCGCGCTCGCGCCCGCGCTGCCGGCGCCACCGCGGCTGCCGCCCGCACCGGGCCGGCGACCGCCTTCGAGCGGCCAACCGCCGCAGCCGCCACGCCGCTCGCTCTATCTCGGTCACGAGCTGTAAAGAAGAGGCCGCCAGCGGGCGCCGCCGTGCACCCCCCGGACGCCGTACTCCTCCTCCCTCCGATTTTACATAAGATCAATTATCGAGCATTTGGGTCCCCGGTCCCTTGGCGCCCTGACGTCGGTACGCTAATCTAAAAGTGGGCAGCTCTTGACATGCCATCTGGGGACCCAGCTCTGCCTCGTCTGAGGCGCTTTCAGGTTCTCCGTCAACTGGGCGCCGGCGGTATGGGCGTGGTCTACGAGGCCTTCGATCGAGAGACCCGGATGCGGATCGCGCTCAAGACGATCCGGTCGCTCAACCCGGACGCGGTCCTGCGGTTCAAGCGAGAGTTTCGCGCGCTTCGGGATCTGCAACACCCGCATCTGGTTCGACTGGGCGAGCTGATCGAGGAGCAAGGCCAGTGGTTTTTCACCATGGAGCTGCTCGATGGAGTCGACTTTCTCACCTACGTCCGTCCTCTCGAGACCGGGCCCGACGGGCCCGGCCCGACCACGGCCCCTTCGGCCGGCTCGAGCGCGGAAACGCGCCCGCTGAGCTTGGCGTCGCCGCGAGGCATTACCTCTAGAGCGGTCGGAGGCGCCCTCGACGAGGTCCGGTTGCGCTCGGCGCTGGCGCAGTTGATCGAGGTCCTGGTCGACCTCCATCAATCGAGCAAGGTCCATCGCGACATCAAACCTTCCAACGTCTTGGTGACCAGCGACCATCGCGTCGTGCTCCTCGACTTCGGGCTGGTGGCCGACCTCGGACATGACTCCGCGACCAGTGCCGTCGTTGGGACGGTGGACTACATGGCGCCGGAGCAGGCGAAATCGCATCAGGCCGGCGCGGCTGCGGATTGGTACAGCGTCGGGGTCGTGCTCTACGAGGCGCTCACCGGGCGGCTGCCTTTCTCGGGGACGATTTTCGAAATCGTCCTCAAGAAAGAGAACGAGCTGCCGGCCCCGCCCTGCTCGGTGGCGCCCGACGTGCCGCCGGATCTGAGCGATCTATGCCTCGAGCTGCTCCAACTCGACCCGGAGTCTCGACCGCGGGGACCGAACCTTCTCATGCGGTTTGGCCGCAGTCGAGAGATTGCGCTGTCCGGGTCGTCGCTCCCGCAGCTGCATCGACGGGGCTCTCCGTTCGTCGGTCGGGAGGACGAGCTTGCGGTCCTGCGCTGCGCGTTCGAGGACTGTCGGGAGAGCCGCGCGGTGACGCTCCTCATAAGCGGGGAATCGGGCCTGGGCAAGAGCTGCCTGCTCGAACGTTTCACCGACCGCCTGCACGCCGAGGTGCCGAGGCTGGTCGTGCTTTCGGGGCGCTGCCACGAGCGCGAAGCGGTTCCCTACAAGGCGCTCGACGGTGTGGTGGACGGCCTGGCCCAATTCATCGCTCGCCTCCCCGACGCCGAGGCGGCCGCCCTTCTGCCTCGACGGATCGACCTCTTGGCGAATGTCTTCCCGGTGTTGCACCGGATTCGAGTGGTCGGCCAGGCGCCCCGACTGCGCGGCACTATCCTGGATCCACAAGAGCTTCGCATGCACGTGTTTGCGGCATTCGTGGAGCTTTTGAGCCGGCTCTGCGCGCGCTACCCGGTCGTGGTTGCCATTGATGACTTCCAATGGGCTGACGTGGACAGCCGTGCTCTCTTGGCCGAGGTCATGCGCCCTCCCGATGCCCCGGCCCTGCTGCTGATCGTGGCGGCGCGTGCCTCGCCCGAAGAGAAAGCCGGCGCGGCCGCGCTCCTGCCCGGGGACGTCCGCACTCTGGCCTTGCGCGGCCTGCCGGAAGCGCAGGCCTCGCAGTTGGCGGCGCTTTTGATGGGCAGCCTTGCACCCGCGAGCCGGGTCAGCCCGGAGGCAATCGCCAGAGAAGCCGGGGGCCACCCGCTGTTTATCGAGGAGCTGGTTCACCACCTGCAAACGCTGGGTGAAAAAGACCACGGTCCCATGCCCCTCGAGCGCGCGCTGTGGTCGCGCATCTGCCGTTTGGACGAGGCGGCACGGCTCATCATGGAGCTGAGCGCGGTTGCGGGGGTCCCGGTCGGTCAGCAGGTCATTGCGCAGGCGGCGGAGCTCGATTTTCCCGACTTCGTCGAGCCGGTATCGATCCTCGAGGCGGGCCATCTGATTCGCCGAAGTGGCGCCCGGCTCGCTGATACGCTGGAGCCCTATCACGATCGGGTGCGCGATGCCGTGCTGGCGAACCTTGCGCCCGAGACCCGGCGCGTGCGGCATGAGCGCCTCGCGATTGCGCTCGAAGCCGCGGAGCGGACCGACGCCGAGATGCTGGCGGTACATTGGCGCGAGGCCGGCCGGCCTGACCGGGCTATCCAGTACGCGATCCGGGCCGCCGAGGAGGCGGCGACCGCGCTCGCGTTCGATCGCGAGGTGCGCCTCTATCGGCTGTCCTTGGAGCTGGTCCCGGACAGGGACGCCGTGAAGCGCCAGAGCTTGACGGTGAGTCTGGGGGATGCGCTCGCGAACGCGGGCCGAGGGACCGACGCCGCGGGGGCCTATCTGGCTGCGGCTGCGGAAGCAGATCCGGTGGCGGCCCTGGATTTGCGTTGTCGGGCCGCCGAGCAGCTGCTTCGCAGCGGTCGCCTGGACGAAGGCATCGCAGTCTTCTCGATGGTTGCGCGGGCGGTGGGCAAGAAGGTCGCGAAGACGCCGCGACGGGCGCTGGCTTCGGTTGTGCTCGGTCGCATGCGGCTTCGTTTGCGCGGCCTGAGCCTTCGGGCTCGCAGCCGAGACGAGCTGACCGCGGAACAATCCCTACACATGGACATCTGGTGGGGTGCCTCCGTAGGCCTGGCGCTGACCGACAGCATTCGCGGCGCCGCGTTTATTGTGCAGTACCTGCTGCTCGCCCTCGAGCTGGGGCAGGAAAGTGCGCTCGCCCGCGCGTTGTCGCTGCACGCCGTCGCGGTGGCGGCCGAGGGTGGACGGGTGGCCAGACCGGCGGCCAAGGTACTCAAGCGCGCGCGAGATCTGGCTGCACGGCTGGACGACCCCCACACGACCAGCTGGACATTAGGCTCCCAAGGCGGGGTTGCGTTCTTTCAGGGGCGCTGGAAAGAGGTGGTCGGGCCCGTTGATGTCGCCGAGCGGATGTTGCGCGAGCGCTGCAGCGGTGTGGGCTGGGAGCGCGGCACGGCTCTGGTGCTCAGGATCGCGGCGCTGGCCTGGCTGGGCGAGCTGGACGAGATGGTTCGACGCGTGCCCATGTACCTCCAGGAAGCGGAAGATCGAGGAGATCTCTACACGGCCGTCAACATGTGCACGGGACCGTCCATTCTGGCCTGGTTGGCGCGCGACGACGCGGCGGGAGCGCGTCAGGTCGCCACGCAGGCCCGGCAGCGTTGGACCCAGCAGGGATTTCACGTCCAGCACGCCAATGAGCTGTACGCACAGACGCTCGTCGATCTGTACACGGGTGACGGGCCGACGGCGTACGCGAGGGTCACTGCCGCCTGGCGCCCGCTCAGGGGCTCCTATCTTCTGCTCTGTCAACTGAATCGAATCAACATGTTCCACATCCGCGCGCGGGCGGCGCTGGCGGCGCTGGCGGCGCCGGGAGCCGATCGGAAGGCCCTGGTGCGGGTCGCCACCCGCGATGCCAAACGAATCGCGCGCGAGCGCATGCCCTGGTCGAATGCCCTGGCTCAGCTGCTGTTCGCCGGCCTGGCTGCCACGCACGGCCGGACCGACCGAGCGATTGCCTTCTTGCAGGCAGCGGCGGTGCAGTCCGACGCTGCCGACATGGCGCTCCACGCGGCCGTGGCGCGGCGTCTACAGGGGATGCTCATGGGGGGCGCCGAGGGTCGGGACCTCATCAGCAGCGCCGAAGCCTGGATGCGGTCGCAGCGGATTCAGAATCCCGACCGCATGGTCGCCATGCTCGCCCCCGGGTTTGCGCGCTAGCTTCCTTGCGCCCGCAGGGCGAGCGGCCCAGCGTGGGCTGGGCTAGCGCGGCGAGGCGCCAAGCGTGCGCAGGGCGTCGCGCACCACGGTGCCCAGGCAGGCGTGCTGCGCCACCGGACGGCCGTTCTTGTCGGTGCGCGCGCGCTCGAGCTTCTGAAGCGCCGGGATCGCGTGCCGATCACGCGCCAGAATGATGCGTTGCACGGCCAGCTTGCGGTCCTCGCAGTTGGTGGACAGCTCGAGCTCCCGGGTCGCGACCAAGCCACGGTCGAGCCGCGTCGGTTGAAGCCGCTCAAGCATCTGGGCTGCATTGTGTAGCGTTTCGCGGTCGTGCGTGGTCTTGATGCACTCGACCAGCGGCGCGGCCGCGCTTCCCGCAAAGCGGGTTTCGAGCAGGCGCTCGGCGTCCGAGATGTCGCGGTCGAGGATGCCGCACAGATGCTGCTGGAGCGTGCGGTCGCGGCGCAGCGAGGGCTCGAGCTTGAGCGCCTCGTCCCACTCGCGCACCGCGTCGCGGCGCCACAGGCGGCGGAAGTAGATGTCCGCCAGATCCATGTGCACCCAGGGCGCCTGCGGGCGCGCCCGGCGCTCGCGTAGCAGAATGCGCTCGGCCTCGTTGAGCCGGCCCGCCCCGGTCAGTGACTCGGCCTGGGAACGCACATCCCGGGGCGGCGGGGGCGCGGTCTCGGGAGCCGGAGCTTGCGCCGGAACCGGTTCGGGCGCGGGAACCTGCACGGGCTCGGCCGGGGGCGTCACCGCCGGCGTGGGCGCGGGCTCGGGAGCTCGTTCCAGTGGACGTGGCTCGACCGGCGGCGCTGCGCTCGGAGCTGGCAGCGGGCTCGCGGGGGCCGTGGCTGCCGGTTCCTCGGCGCCCGCGCCCGCGGGCGCGACGTGCGAGCGCGCCACCAGAGCACCCGCCACCCCCGCACCCAGAAGCAGCACACCCGCGACCACGCCCACGGGCCCTCGCCGGGCCGGTCGGCGGTCGGATCGCGATACGCTCCGCGTCGCCACCACCTGACCGGTCGATACCTCGAGCACAGGCGCCGACTCCGGCTCGCGCGGGCGCGCCTCTTCCGCCGCTGGCACGGGCTCGGGCGGCGCCGCCACCGGCTCGCCGCGCGGCGCGGTGACGCTGAGCTTGGGCCGTGAGGCCTCGCGGCCCTCGGGGGTGCCGTCGACCGACTCCAGGAAATCGCCGGCGTCCTGAAAGCGCTCGTCCCGGCTCTTGGCCAGCGCACGCAGGATGACATCCTCGAGCGCCTTCGAGATCACCCGATCGGGCGCCGTCCTGCGCGGTGGTGGCGGCGGCTTGTGGATGTGCATCGACAGGGTTTGCATGACGTCGTCCCCGTAGAAGGGCTTCTTGCCTACGACGAGCTCGTACAGCATCACCCCGGTCGAGTAGATGTCGGTGCGCAGGTCGGTTTTGGTGGCCGAGGCCTGCTCGGGCGACATGTAGCTGGGCGTGCCAGCCACGATCTGCTTGTCGGTCAGCGTCGGCTCGAGCGAGTCGAGGATATGCGCGAAGCCGAAGTCGAGAATCTTGACCAGGTCGCCGGTGCCGGTGACCTCGGTCAGCATCACGTTGTCGGGCTTGAGATCGCGATGCAGGACACCCTGCCCGTGCGCGTGCCGCAGGCCAATCAGAACCTGGCGAATCACCGCGACCGCGCGCACCGGCGTCATGGCCGGCGTGTCGATCTCCTCGGTCAGCCGGCGCCCGGTGATGAATTCCATGACAAAGTACGGCCGCCGCCCATGCACGCCGAAGTCGAGGATGGAGACGCAGTGGATGTGATCGAGCCGGCTGATCGCGCGCGCCTCGCGCTCGAAGCGCGAAACGAAGTCCTTGGACCGGCACAGCCCCTCGTGGAGCATCTTGAGCGCGACGTATTTGCCGAGCTTGATGCGCTCGGCCCGGTACACCACACCCATGCCCCCGGCGCCCACCCGCTCGATGACGCGCCACCGATCGTCGATGAGCGCACCGACGATGGAGTCGGGAGTCTGTGGCGTCGGACGGGCCATGACTGAGCGTGTCAACCAGAGGGTGCGAGGCCAGTATAGCAAGTTGGGCGTCGGGGCCCTAGACCGGTCAGGAGGTGTTGGCGAACGTACAAAAAAATTGCGTGCACACGAGCAGATTTTGGGATATAAACGATCGTATGAAATCGGGGGGATTCAACTTCGGCCAATTGGTCGACAGCCTGGTTGAAGAGGAAAACAAGAAGCGGAACCGAATCATCCCTGATGGCTGGGGGATTGAAGAGGCGTGGTCGGGCGAGCCCATCCCCATTACAGTGAGACGCAAGAAGCGCTGGCTGGCGCCAACTTTGATCACCGCTGGATTGGTAGCCGGGGTCACAACGGCCGGTGCCGTCTCCCTGCGGCGGCATCCCCTCCCAGCGCGGGTCCCCGTGCGCGATCCTGCCTTTGCGACGGTCTCGGTGGCAACCGGCGGGCGGGGAGCCCAGGATCCGGTGGTCGAGAGCGCCCACCTCGGCTCGGGACCGGTGGTCGAGGATGCGCATCTCCCGCCCGCGACCGCGGCCCGCCGTGCGCTCGAACGCCAGCGGCCGGTCCCGGACGGTCGGCCGGCTTCCACGGCCCAGGCGGAAGACGGCGAAGCGGTCAGCCCCGAGGCGCTGCTCGCGCTCGCAGATCAGAAGAAGGAGCCGGCCGCGGAGCGTCGTGCGCCCGCCCCTTCCGCGTCCGCCCCGGCTGAGCCCGCGCCGAAAACGCCCGCGCCGGCCGCCCCCGCGGCGGCCGCGTCCGCCCCGGTCAAGCCCGCTGCAGCCGTCCCGGCGGCTTCGGATGCACCGGCCGCTGTCCCCGCCGCCGCCACGACCGAGGACACGCCGTCCGAGGGCCTGTCGCGGGCAGCCATCCACCGCGGGTTCGCGTCGGTCCGAGAGCAGGTCGTCGCGTGCCGGGAGCGGGCACCCGCCGACGCGACCATGGTATCCGTGACTGCGGTGGTCAGCCCCGATGGCTCGCTCGACGAGATCGAGGTCGAAGGCCCGGTCGGCCAATCGGCGGCCGCGCCCTGCGTTTTGGCCGCGGTCCGGCGGGCCCACTTTGCATCCTTTCGCGGCCCCTCGCAGACCGTCCACTATCCGTTCCGCCTGCAGTAGCCGCGCTACTGGGGTGGCCGCAGCAGCGCGTCCACGTTGAACATCCCGCCATCGATAGGAGAGACTGCGCTCCCACGCGTGTACCGATCGAAGCCCTGATAGCCGGCCGCGCGATACTGCTCGAACGACTGCGCCCAGTTGTCACTGAGATCCATCTTGATGTCGAGCCGGACGTCGGCCTGTGCGGCCGGCGTCATCGCCAGCAGCGCATAGGCCAGCGACTGCTCGGCATGCGGTCCCAGCGCGCCCGCGCGGCTCATCATCCGGTCGAAAAGAGCGGTCGCGGTCTGCGCGCGCGCCTGGCTCACCGAGCGCGAGGTCGCCTGCTCGTACACCGGGCTGTTGGCGTTATCGACGGTGAAGCGGATTTCGAGCGCCCGCGGCCCCACCCCGCCCAGGCCGCCGATCGACGCCCCCTCGACCGCCAGGAGCTTCTGGTAGCGCGCGGCATAGTCGTCCCACACGCCGCCCAGCCAGCTCAGGGTGTCCCGGTTGCGGCTTGCCATCTGCGCTCGGTCGCTTGCGATGTCCTGGGGCGAGTCCTGTCGGGTGATGCGCTCGGCGTCGAGGTAGCCGACCAGAGCAGCTTGCAGGTCGACGCCGGTGCGCGTGCCCAAAAGCTTCTTGAGCGCCCCCTCGTCGAGGCGGTAGTCGAGCACGATCGAAGTCTGGGGACCAACCTCCGCCGCATGGGGCTCGTAGGTCGCCTGCGCGGTCAGGCGGAGCCGTCCGGCCGTGCGCACGAGATCGGCCTGCCCCGGCTCGAGCGCGCCCAGCTTGCCTTCGAGCGCGGCCATGCCGTCCTGCCGGAGCTGGATCACGCGCGGGTCTGAGAGCACGTTTACGCGACACGGATCGAAGGCCTGGCTGTTCGGGCAGGCCGCCTCGACCGTGCGCTCGAGCTCGTTGCCGGGCCCCTCGATCGCGCTCAGCGCGTCGGGGCCGGCCAGGCCCAGGATCACCCCATCCAGGTGATCGAGCAGCTTGTCGCGCTCCATGAAGGCGTCGCCCTCTTCGATCTGCAAGAAAAGGTTGGCCTCGCTCTGCACGCCCTCGGGCCCGGGCCGCTTGGGGTCGAACACCAGCCCCGATAGCCCCACGCGCGTGTAGCCGTGCGAGGAGAAGAACCAGCCCGACGCCTTGTGCAGCGAGTTGAACAGGATCGTGCGCGCGCCGCCCGGGGTCTGAATGGTGACCGAGCCGTCGCTGCGCGTGACCTCGCGGAAGAAGCTCATCCCGAAAAGATCGATGCCCGCGTACGAGGTCGACGAGACCCCCGAGCGCGACAGATCGAACTCGGACATCACGCCCGGCTGCGCGCGGTTGGCCAGCGCCTGGGCCAGACGGATGTCGCCGCGCAGCATCTGTGCGAGCGAACGCGCGAGCGGCCCGTCCTCGGCGCCGTCGGCATCGAGCGAGAAGCGAACGCGGGCCACGCTGATGCGGCTGCCCGCGCTGGCATTCTCGGCGCGCGCCGAGATCAGGTTGAGGGTGGCATTGAGCTTGTCCTGCAGCGCCTTCTCGACCAATCGGCCCAGATTGAGGTTGATCGGACCCAGGCTGATGCTGCTCTTGAGCAGCCCCTGCACGCCCCAGGCGTCGTCGAGCGCCAGGCGGGCGCTGAGGAGCGTCGCGTTCTCGATCCCCACGTCCACCACTACCTGGTCCGCACCGAGCCGGACCAGCTGCACGTCGACGTCGCCCTGCAGGACCGTGCGCAGCCCCGCGCTCAGGACCAGGCTGTAGGTGATCCAGCTGGCGGGATGCGCGACCAGGATGGGCACGCCCACGCCGAAGTTGAGCCCGATCTGCCCGTGCCCGGCCAGGACGAACGATTCGCCCGGCTGCATGGACTTGATGTCGGCCAGGGTGCGCGGCAGCACGAAGCCGCGCGCGTCGCGGATGGCTTGCAGAGGCGCGCCCACGGTCGCCGAAAGCTCGCCCCGGTAGGCCGCGATCACGCGTGCCTCCAGGCGCGCGCCCAGGTCGAAGCCCAGACTGGCTGTGACGCCCTGCAGGCCGCCGGTGGCCAGGCTCCAGTTGTGCCCGACCGAAGAATCGATCTGAAAGAAGCTTTCGCCGAACACCGCACCGGGCGACTGCCGCAGATAGTCGCGGCGCACGGCGTTTACCTCGGAGGTCAGCTCACGCTCGCCAAAACGCGCGGCCAGGCCGCTGGCCAGTGTGTCGAGATTGCCCAGCGTCAGATCGTTTTGCGCTCGATCGGCGAGCGCGTAGAGCCTGGGATCGCCCAGCTTGAGCCGGCCGTACTGGGTGACCAGCTTGCTGTTCAGCTCGTCGGTCGCAAATCCGGCGACAACCGACAGCAGATCTCCAAGGTCGAGCCGCTTGGGATCCGCCCACAAGGAGCGGATGGTGTCCCAGCCGTCGCATTTGCCCTCGCACGAGACTGGGAGCATCTCCTCATCGGAGCTCTGCGCGCAGCCAAGGCCGAGGCCGGAGACGAGGGCGAGCGTAGCGATCCACTGCGGTCGGGTGTTCATGGAGACAGCCCTCCCTGGCCCGCCAGCGGTCTGCACGAGGTGTGCCGCGCGGAAACCCGCGTTTACGCAGCGATGAACCGCGCGTTGACTGGAAAAGTAGCCGGCTAATTACGTGGCCAGGTATCGGCGCACGGGTCAGCTAGAGCCTTGCAGATCGAGCCGTAGGTAGCGCGCAGAGGCGGGATTGATACCGGCCATCACACCCTCGTACAGAGCCCGCATGGCGTGGTAGCGCCAGAGCGGCATGCGGTGGCCGGCCGGCGCGCCGGGCGGGGCCGAGGCCTCCAGCAGCATGCCGGTCGCGGCATCCAGGCGCGCGCTGATGTGGGCGTCCGCGAACTCGGCCAGCGTCCCGCCCAGACGGAGATGGTACTCGACGCCCTCGATGCGACCGGTCATGCGGCCGGGCTCGACCACGAAGCCGTCCAGGTGCGCGGCCGCGCGATAGCTGCCCAGCGACGAGAAGAAGCGCGGCTTGATCTTGTAGGGGCCGCCGGTTTCCGGGCAGAACACGTCGCAGTTGCCGCAGTCGTTGCAGAAGTCGGCAAAGTTGGCGAGCTGGTGCGTGTCGGCCAGTTGGAAGCGGCCCGGCCCGCTCCCCTCCGCTCCCTCCTCGCCCGCCCCCGCCGCCGCCGCCTCCCCCACCTCCGCCTCGGCACGCACCTCCCCATTTTCCCATACCACGAGGGTCTGACAGTCGAGCGGCCCCACATGCGGGGTCTCGATCGTGAAATTGGCGTCGTTGGGGCAGACCGGCACGCACTTGTCGCAGTTGATGCAGTCGAACAGCGCCAGCTCGCGGCCGATTCGCCGCGGCACCCCCTGGTTCTTGCCGACCGCGTAGCGGGGATCCTGAAGCACGCGCCGCGCGTATTCGGCCAGCGCGCGCCGCACCCCGCCCCGCTGCTCGGCCAGCTCGCCCACCGTGCGTGCCCCGGCCTCGTTCATCTCGGCTTCCAGGTTGTCCAGATAGCGCACCATGCGGCCGTAGCCGCCCGGGCGCAAAAGATCGGTGCAGGTCGTCACCGGCACCAGGCCGCACGCAACCGCCTCGTGAAAGTTGTTCTTGTCGATCCCGGCCGAGAACGAAACCGGAAAACGACCCGCCGTGGCCTCGGTGAACCGGTGCGCCAACTGGACCGCCAGCACGTGCAGCGGGGCGCCCGACAGGTACATCAGCTTCTCGGATGCCGGGAAGAACCGGCGGTGGTTTTCGACGACCAGCGTGTTGGTGAATTTGACCCCCAGCGTGCGCCCGGCGCGCGCGGCCGCGACCTCCAGCCGCCCCACCATGCCGAGCGCGTCGTTCCACTGCAGATCGGCCGCAAACGAAGGCGCGTGCACGCGGATGTCGCGGTAGCCCAGCTGATCGTGCAGGATGTGGGCGACGGTCTCCAGCCCGAGCAGCGTCGGGTTGAGCTTGATGACCACGTGCAGGCCATGGCGCGCGTACAGGTGCTCGACGATGCGCTCGATCTCGTCGGCCGGGCAGCCGTGGAAGGTGGACAGGGTCACGCAGTCGTAGATCTGGGCCGGCGGCTCCACCCCCTCGAACAGGCGCGCCAGGTCGGGCTCGCGCGCAAGCTCGCCGGCCAGCCGGGCCAGGAGCGGGCGCGCATCGCGCAGCGCGTCGAGCCAGCGCGCGACCGGATCGGACTTGATGCCGTCCAGCGAGTAGCCGACCGAGACATCGAACAGGGTGTCCATCTCGTCGGCACGCAGGCCGCTCGGGTTCCATTTCTTCAAGAAATGCACGAGCAGCCAGGCCTTGGCGTACTCGTAAAGCGAGTCCTCGAGCCGCAGCTCCTGCGACCATTCGATGTTGTAACCGACGTTGGTGGCGTCGATGCAGGGGCGTGGGATCTGGAGGCGGTCGTCGACCTGGATGGTCTTGAGCTCGAGGATGCGGGCTCCGCACAGCCAGGATAGAACAATGTTCTGGGCCAGCTGCGACTGCGGCCCCGCGGCCGGACCGGCGCAGGTGGCGGCACGCGCGCCATGAAAGCGCACCGACAGATCGAGCGGCGAGCCGGGCCAGAAGGTGCGGGCCGGCAGATCGAAGATGGCGCCCGAGCGGGCCTTCTCGGCCACCATGCGGCGCAGCAGATGGGTCAGTGGCTGCGGTGAAAGCTCGGCCATCAGCCGAGCTCCTGCATGCGCTCGAAGATACGCTGGGCACAGGCGCGCACCTCGTCCAGGTCGTATTCGAGCGCGCGCGGCGGCGCGGGCGGGGGCGAGCCGAAGATCTCGGCGGCCAGGCGCCGGCCCGCACAAAGGCGCGCCTCGACGTCGACCGGATCGTCGGCCGCGGCCGCGCATTCGGCCAGCGCCAGCGCCTCCGCGCGCACATCGCCATCCCACCCGTCGGTGCCCAGCGCCACCCGGTCGCCGGCCGGCCCCAGACGCGCATAGCCCATGCCGTTGCCGCGATTGGAGCGAGGATTGTGCACCAGCCAGCCTCCCGATTCGGCCAGCTTCTTGATCTCGGTGGGTGCCAGGTGCACGGCGTGCGCGTACACGCTGCCCGGCACCAGGGCGCCCGTGCGCTCGAGACGATCGAACGCATCCTGGTCCACTTTGTCCTCGCCCACATGAATGTGCAGACCCGTGTGATGCGCGCGCGCAAGATCGGCGGCCGCGCGCAGCGCGTCGTCGGGCACCGTGAAGCAGGCATGCACGCCCACCAGGCCGCGCACGAGCGGGCGGCGGTTCTCGCGCAGGAAGCGCTCGTTTTCGCGCAGGCCGGCCCGCCATTCGGCCTCGCCACCGTTGCGCGAGGTCAGGCCGTAGGCGACCACGCCGCGCACGCCGGCGCGCTCCATCTCGTCGGCGATCAGATCGAGCGAGCCCGCGATGCAGCTCGGCGACTCGTGGTGATCGATGAGGCAGCTCGCGCCCGCCCGCACGGCGTCGGCGATGCCGACCCGCGCCGACATGCGGATGGCCGACTCGTCGAGCGCCCGGTCGAGCCGCCACCAGATCCGCTCCAGGATCTCGACCAGGTCGCCCGCAGGCACGGCGGTCAGCGGGATCCAGCGCGCCAGCGCCGAGTACAGGTGCGTGTGCGCGATGACTAGCTCTGCCATGCGCGTCTGACGTCTTCGAGCGCGACTCCGATGCGGGTGGGCTCGGGGGCGCGCAGAGCCGCGCCCCGCACGTCCTTGAGCCCGCTTCCCGTCACCACGTGCAGGACCCGGTCGCGCGCCCCAATCGTGCCCTGCTCGCGCGCCGCTCGGATGCCGGCCAGCGCGGCCGCTCCGGTGGGCTCGGCGAAGATGCCGGTCGCGGCCGCTAGATCGCGCGACGCCTCCAGGATGGCTTCGTCGCTGACCGCCACCCATGCTCCGCCCGACGCGCGCACCGCGCGCAGAGCTTTGCGCCAGTTGCGCGGCTCCCCGACCGCGATCGAGTCGGCCAGGGTCTGCGCCTTGACCTTGCGGATGCCCGCGCTCTCGTCGGCGCCGCGTGAAAAGGCGTCGACCAGCGGGGCCGCGCCCGCCGCCTGCACACCCAAAAGGCGCGGCAGCCGCGGCAGCACGCCGAGCCGGTGCATCTCGAAAAGGCCCTTCCAGATCCCGGCCACCGTGCAGCCGTCGCCGACTGCAACCGCGACCACATCGGGCGGCGCCTCGGCGAGCTGCTCGCCAATCTCGAGGCCGCACGTCTTCTTGCCTTCGACCAGATACGGGTTCACGGCGCAATTGCGGTTGTACCAGCCAAACTCGGCCACCGCCTGCTGGCACAGGTAGTACGCCTGGTCGTAGCTCCCCTCGACCAGCAGTACGCGGGCCCCGAAGGCCCGCAGCTGCGCGATCTTGGCCTCGGGCGCGCTGGCGGGGACGAAGATGATCGCGCGCAGGCCCTGGTTGGCGCAGAAGCCGGCCAGCGAGCTGGCGGCGTTGCCGGTCGACGAGCAGGCCACGATGTCACGCCCGCGCTCGCGCGCCTTGACCGTGCCGACCGCGCTCGCGCGATCCTTGAACGAGCCCGTGGGCAGGCGGCCGTCGTCCTTGACCAGAAAAGCGCCCACGCCCAGGCGCGCCGCCAGCTTGGGAAACTCGGCCACCGGCGTCCAGCCCACCTGCAGCGAGGGCACACCGAGGTGGCCGCGCACGGGCAGAAGCGGCAGGTAGCGCCAGATCGAGCGCTCGGCCGAGGGCGCCCACTGCACGCGCTCGTAGTCGTACTCGACGTCGAGGATGCCCTCGATTCCGCAGGGCGGGCAGGTGTATTCGACCGCGCCCTCCTCGTAATGCGCGCCGCAACGCACGCAGCGCAGGCCGGTCACATTCATGATTGCTTGATCTTTCCGACGCTGAGCGCGCGTGCCGCCGGGGCATCCTTCATGGGCAGCGTGGTGCGGCGGATGCCATCGAACGCGCACAGAGCGCCCGCGACCGCGCCCGCGGTCGGCACCAGCCCAATCTCGCCCACACCCTTGGCCCCGAAGGGCCCATCGGGATCGGGCTCCTCGACCAGAATCACCTCAACGAGCGGCATGTCGCGCGCCCGCAAGACGCCCAGCTCGCGCAAGCCGAACGTGACCGGCATGCCCTGTCGGCACGGCAGCTCCTCGCTGAGGGCGTAACCCAGCCCCATGTGCACCGATCCTTCGAGCTGGCCCTCGCACAGCTTGGGATTGACCGCGCGCCCCACGTCGTGTGCGGCAATGACCTGGGCCAGCCGGCCCTTCTCGTCGAGAATCACGACCTGGGTCGCGTAGCTGAAGCTGGGGTGGGTCTTGATCTTTTGCACCTTGGCGCCGAGCGGCGTGGTCGAGCGGTCCTCGATGTCGGCCCCGTACACGCGTCCCACCAGATCGGCGAGCGTCGCGCCAGCGTCGAGATCGGCGCGCAGCTTGCGGGCCGCGCTCGCAACCGCCAGCCCACCGAAAAAGGTCGCGCGCGAGCCGGTGGTCTGGCCGCAGCCGAGCTGGTAGGTCGAGTCCACGCGCGCGCGGAAGCTGGTGGCGGGAAGGCCGGTCACCTCGCACGCGCACTGGATGAGAACGGTGAGCAGGCCCTGCCCCATCTCGGTGTAGCCGTTGAAGAGGCTCACCGTCTGGTCGGGCTCCACAAAAAGGCGCGCCTTGCCCCACTCGACCGCGCCGTTGCCGATGCCGGTGTTCTTGATGCCGCAGCCGATGCCGACCGCGCGTCCGGCCGCGCGGGCCGCGTAGTAGGCCGCTTTGACCGCCTCCAGCGTGCGGCGCAGGCCCACCCCACGCTCGAGCACCTGACCGGTCGAGAACACATCGCCGTTTTGGAGCGCGTTCAAGTAGCGCATCTGCCAGCCGTCGAGGCCCACTTTTTCGGCCAGGAGGTCGAGCGCGCCCTCGATCGCGAAGGCGGCCTGGTTGGCGCCGAAGCCGCGCATGGCGCCGCAGGGCGGGTTGTTGGTGTAGACGGCCACCGATTCCACGTCCACGTGGTCGACCCGGTAGGCCCCGCAGGCGTGGCCGGCCGCGCGCTCGAGCACTTTGCTGCCCACCGACGCGTAGGCGCCCGAGTCGCCCAGCATGCGCGCCTTGACCGCGGTCAGGCGGCCACTTTTGTCGCAGCCGACCGTGTAGTGCATCGTGATCGGGTGGCGCTTGGGATGGATGCGGATCGATTCCTCGCGATCGAGCGTCAGCTTGACCGGGCGGCCGGTCAGGTGGGCGAGCAGCGCGGTCTGCGCCTGGATCGACATGTCCTCCTTGCCGCCGAAGGCGCCGCCGTTGGGGATGAGCTCGACGTCGATCTGTTCCTCGGGCAGGCCGAGAAAACGCGCCACCTGGCGGCGGTCGTCGAAGATCCCTTGGCCCTGCGTGTAGATCTTGAGCCGGCCGCCGGGAAGCGGCTCGGCCACGCAGCTTTCGGGCTCCAGGTACAGGTGCTCGATGCGCTGGGTGCGCCAGGTGCCCTCGACCACGTGGGCACTCTGCGCGAGCGCTCGGTCGGCATCGCCGCGCCGGATGATCGAGCGCGACAGGAGATTTGCGTGGGTCGGATTGACCTGCGGTGCGCCCGCAGCCAGCGCGGCTTCAGGGTCGACCACGGGCTCGTAGGCCTCGTACTCGACGCGGACCAGGCGGGCGGCCGCGCGCGCGGTGCGCTCGTCGCAGGCGGCCACCACCGCCAGCACATCGCCCACACACGCGGTGGTCTCGCCGACCGCGACCAGCCCCGGCCAGTCGTTGTAGAGCAGCCCGTAGCGCCGCTCGCCGGGCACGTCGGCCGCGGTCGCCACCCGCACCACGCCGGGCAGGGCCGCCGCCGCGCTGACGTCGATCGAAATCACCCGCGCGCGCGCATGCGCCGACAGCACGACCGCGCCGTCGAGCATGCCGGGGAGCATGAGATCGTCGACGTAGGGCCGGTCGCCCAGCGAGAGCTCGCTGCCCTGGTAGCGCGGGGTCGAGCTGCCGACGCGCCCGGACAGGTCGAGCTCGGGCAGCGGCTGGCCGCGCTTGGCGGCCGCATACAGCTCGACCGCGTCGAGGATCTTGGTGTACCCGGTGCAGCGGCACAGGTGCACGTCGAGCGCCTTGGCGATGTCGGCGCGCGTGGGCGCGGGCTGCTTGCGGATGAGCTGATGGGTGCGCAGAAGGATCCCGGGGATGCAGAAGCCGCACTGCAACCCGGCCGCGGCCACGAACGCGCGCGCCAAAAGGTCGCGCTCGCCCGCATCCAGCCCCTCGACGGTCTCGACGGTGCGGCCGGCCGCGCGCGCTGCCGGCATCGCGCAGGTCACTTTCGGCATGCCATCGACCAGGGCCAGGCAGCAGCCGCACTGACCCTGCGGCTGGCAGCCATCCTTGGTCGACAGGATCCCGCAGCGCAGGCGCAGGGTCTCGAGCAGAGGCTCGTCGTCAGGACACTCGAGCTCTATCGCCTGGCCATTGAGCGTGAAGGCAAGCTTCATTTCACGATCCGTCCCCGGACGATCACGTGCGCGATACCGACCGGAGGCCGGGTCGGGTCCGCGAACGTGGCCCGGTCCTCAATTGTAGCCGGATCGAAGACCACCAGATCGGCGGATTGTCCGGGCGCAATCACGCCGCCCGCAAGCCCGAGCGCGGAGGCGGCCTGCGAGGTCATCTTGCGCACGGCTTCCTCCAGGGGCAGAAGGCCCTTCTCGCGCACGTAGCGGCCCAGGATGCGCGGGTAGGTGCCGTAGGCGCGCGGGTGCGGGCGCCCGCCCAAAAGGCCGTCCGTGCACACGTTGACATAGGGTTTTGTGAGCAGCCGCTCGACCACCGCCTCCGACTGCGAGTGCGAGATCATGCCGACGCCGAGCGCCTCGTCGACCAGAAGGTCGAGCGCGAACTCAAGTGGGTCGGCGCCGTCGGCGGCTGCGCGCACCGTCTGTCCGGCCAGCCCGGGTCGGCGCCCGCTCGGAAGGTCCGAGATCACGATGCCGTCGGGACCGGTCCAGGCCCAGAAGTTGTCCCACTTGTGAGGCGGCGGCGCGGTCATGTCGGCGCGCATGCGTGCGCGCGCGGCCGGATCACGCAGGCGCGCCAGCGCGGCGGCGGGCCCGCCATCGTGCACCCAGGGCGGCAGGATCGCGCCCATCAAGGTCGAGCCGGCCGCGTAGGGATACTGATCGCAGGTCACGCGCACGCCGGCTGCGCGCGCCTGCTCGACCGCGTCGATCACGCGATCGAGAAGGGCAAAGTTGTCCCGGCCCGCGATCTTCCAGTGCGAAATGTGGATGCTCGCACCGGAGGCGCGTCCGATCTCGACCATCTCGGCAATTGCTTCCAGGATGTAGTCGCTTTCCGATCGTATGTGCGCGACCAGCGAGCGCCGGGCGGCGGCACAGACCTCGGCCAGGGCGACCAGCTCCGCTCGGTCGGCGTAACAGCAGGGCGGATAGATGAGCCCGGTCGAAAGGCCGACCGCGCCCTCGGAAAGGGCGCGTTCCAGCTGGGCCCGCATGCGCGCCAGCTCGTCTTGCGAGGGCGCCCGCGCAGCCGGTCCCATCACGTAGGCGCGCAGCGTGCCGTGCGGCACCAGGTATTCGACGTTGGGCGCCGGCGCCAGCGCTCGTAGCGCGCCCAGATACTCGGCGACCGTCTGCCAGCTCCAGGGGGCCGCGGCCGGGTCGCCCAGAAGCCCCGCCAGTTGGCGCCGCAGCTCCGGGACCGCCTCGCGCCGCACCGGCGCCACGCTGATGCCGTCCTGTCCCAAAAGCTCCAGCGTGACGCCCTGCCCCACCTTCATGGGCAAGCTGGGATCCTCGAACAGCTTGAGGTCCGAGTGCGAGTGGGTGTCGATGAAACCGGGCGCGACCGCGAGCCCGCCGCAATCGAGGCGGTGCTCGGCCGTAAGGTTTTCGCCCACCGCCACGATGCGGCCGCCTCGAGCCAGCACATCGGCGCGGCGCGCGGGCGCACCGGTGCCGTCGATCACCGTGCCACCGCGCAGCAGGAGCTCGGGCTCAGACATTGGTCAGGGGTCCGTACAGCTCCGGCCGCCGGTCGCGGTAGAACTGCCACTGCGCACGAACGTCCGCAATCAACTGGAGGTCGAGCTCGGCCGAGCACAGCTCGTCGCGATCGCGGCTGGCCTGCGCAAGAATTCGACCGCGTGGGTCGCAGAAGTAGCTCTGCCCGTAAAATTCACCGATGTCCCACGGCTTCTCGTGGCCGACGCGGTTGTTGGTGCCGACGAAGTAGCCGTTGGCCACCGCATGCGACGGCTGCTCGAGCCGCCACAGGTACTCGGAGTGGCCGGCCGTGGTCGCGCTCGGGATGAACACCACCTCGGCGCCGGCCAGCCCGAGCGCGCGCGCACCTTCCGGAAAGTGGCGGTCGTAGCAGATGTACACGCCCACGCGCGCGAACTTGGTCTCGAAGGTCGGATAGCCCAGGTTGCCGGGCCGGAAATAGAATTTTTCCCAGAATCCGGGCAGGCAGTGCGGGATGTGGGTCTTGCGGTACTTGCCGAGATAGCTGCCGTCGGCGTCGAGGACGGCGGCGGTGTTGTAGTACACGCCCGTCATCTCCTCCTCGTAGACCGGGACCACGAGCGCCATCTTGTGCCGGCGCGCCAGCTCCATCATTTTCTGGGTGGTCGGGCCTTCGGGCACCCGCTCGGTGAGCTGGTACCACTTTACCGACTGCTCGGCCGGGAAGTAGGGGCCGTAGAACAGCTCCTGCAGGCACAGGATCTGGGTGCCGCGCCGGGCCGCCTCTTCGATCAGCGGCAGGTGGCGCGCAATCATGTCCTCCTTGAGCGCCGGGATGCTGGACGCGCTGGCATCGGGCGCCTGGACCTGGGTCACTCCGCAGATGATCTTCCTAGACACGGGTCGCTCCTTGTTCCAAAAGCAGGCGGCACAGGATGTTGCCGGTGACGCGGCGGCGATACTGGGCGGTCGAGCGGACGTCGTCGATGGGCGTGATGTCGCGCTCGAGCGCGGCGCGCAGGTCGGACGCGGTGGGCCGGCCGCGGGCGGCCGCGCAGGCCGCCTCGGTGCCGCGCAGCCGGACCACGGTCGCCGCTACGCTGCCCGCGGCCGCGCGCAGGGTCGGTCCGGCGATGGCGGCCACCAGAACCACTTTGGAGATGGCTTGCGCGCGCCGGGTGCCCACCTTGCGGTAGTGGAGCCGCTCGCCGGGGGCGGGCAGCGGCACGCGGACGCGCGTCAAAAGCTCATCGGGCATGAGGCAGGTCTTGCGGTAGCCCACGAAGAAATCGTGGATCGAGACGCGGCGCCGGCCAGCGCGCGCCGAGGCGAGCTCGATCTCGGCGTCGAGCGCCGACAGGATCGGTACGAAGTCGGCGGCCGGCGAGGCATTGGCTAGGTTGCCGCCCACGGTGCCGCGGTTCTGGATCTGAACTGCGCCGATGGTGCGCGCGCACTCGGCGGCCACCGGCAGGTGGGCCTGCACAAGCGGCGACTCGATCAGATCCGTGTAGGTGGTGAGCGCGCCCAGCGTGAGCGTGCGGCCGCCGTCTTCGAGCGCGATGCCGCGTAGCTCGTCGAGCTGCCACAGATCGACGAGCGCGCTGGCGCGGGTGATGCCGGCGTGTAGCATGACCATGATGTCAGTCCCCCCGGCTATGATGCGAAGCTGGGGTGGTGCGTCCGCGAGCAGGGCGAGGGCGGCGTCGAGCGCGCGGGGGCGATGAACCGCGGGCGCCATCATGGTGCCGCCCGCTCTCCGGCTGCCTGCTCCCCGGCCGCCCGTTCTCCGGCTGCCCGCAGCACGGCCGCAAAGATCTTGGTGTAGCCCGTGCAGCGACAGAGGTTGCCGGCCAGGGCCGCGCGCACCTGGTCGATCGTGGGTCGCGGGCAGGCGCGCAGCAGCGCCTCGGCGGCGCACATCATGCCGGGCGTGCAGATGCCGCATTGCGCCCCCCCCTCTTCCACGAATGCGCGCGCGAGCGCGGGGCTAGCAAGCCCCTCGATGGTCGTGACCTCACATCCGTCGACCTGCGAGACCGGCACCAGGCACGAATTGACCACGCGCTCGCCGATGAGAACCGAGCATGCGCCGCACTCGCCCTCGCCGCAGCCTTCCTTGGTCCCGCATAGGCCCAGCTCGAGCCGCAGCACATCGAGCAGCCGGGCACCGCTTTCGGCCACCTCGGCCGCGCGCCCATTGACGCGAAACCGGATCACCGCCCCGCCTCCTCGCGCTCCCCGCGCGCCTCCAGCGCGGCCAGGATTTTTTCGGGCAAGAGCGGCAGCTCGGGCAAAAGCACGCCGGTCGCCTGGGCCACCGCGGCCACGATCGCGGGCCCGGGGCCGTCCATGGGCAGCTCGCCGATGCCTTTGGCGCCGCCCGCGGGTCCGTGCGCGAACGGCTGCTCGACCAGCACGGTTTCGAGCACCGGCACATCGGCCGAGGTCGGGATGATGTAGGTCGCCAGTCGATCGTTCAGCACGCGGCCGTCCTGGTACTTGACCTCCTCGGTCAGGGCCCAGCCCAGTGCCTGCACCGCGCCCCCTTCGATCTGGCCCTCTGCCAGCACCGGATGCACCACCCTCCCGGCGTCGGCAGCCGCGACCAGGCGCGTGACCTCGACCTCGCCGGTGTCGGGATCGACGTCCACCTCGGCCACGTTGGCACCCCACGCGTACACCGGGTAGGCGTCGCCGCTGAAGGCAGCGTCGTCCCAGTGGATCCCGGGCGGCGGCGCGTAGACTTTTTCGACTGCCAGCGGGCCCGCCCGGCGCGCGCGCTCGTGCGCCAGCGCCGACAGGTCGGGCGCGGTGACGCGGGCGCTCTCGCCCCAGCGCAGAAGCTGCGCGCGCAGCTCACGCGCCGCCTCCTCGACCACGCGCCCCACCACCATGCAGGTGCGCGAGGCGACCGTGGGGCCGCTGTCCGGCACGCACGAGGTGTCGGGCTCGACCACGCGGATCTGCTGGTACGGCACGCCCAGCGCATCGGCAGCCAACTGCGCGAAGATGGTGCGCGTGCCCTGGCCGATCTCGGTGGACGCGGCCAGAACCTCGAACCCACCGTCTTCGGCTACGCGCACGGCAGCCCGGCCCTTGAGCTTGTCCTCACCCGAGCCGGTGAAGCCGGCGCCGTGCAGGTACAGCGACACGCCGACTCCGCGCCGGCGCGGCGGCGGGGGCGGAGGGCTCGACTTCGATCGATACTGAGCCAGCGCGCGCTCGAGCACCTCGGCGGCGGCGCCGGCCACGACCGGCTGGCCGGTGGCGGTGGTGTCGCCCTCGCGCAGCAGCCAGCGCCGGCGCAGATCGACCGGATCGATGCCGAGCGCCCGCGCGACTCGCTCGACCTGCATTTCGACCGCGAACAGAGTCTGCGGGGCGCCGAAGCCCCGAAAGGCACCGTGCGGGGGCGTGTGAGTCATGAGCACGCGCGAGCGCACGCGAACGTTGGGGCAGGCGTAGGCGCCGGCGGCGTGAATGGTGCCGCGCGAGAGCACGACCGGCGACAGCGTGCAGTAGGCGCCGCCGTCGAGCGCGATGTCGATGTCCATCGCCAGAAGCGTGCCGTCGCGCCGGACCGCCGTCGAGTGACGGACTCGCGATGGATGCCGCTTGGTGGTGGCCGCGATGTCTTCCTGGCGATCGTAGACCATCTTGACCGGCCGGCCGGCTTTTCGCGAGAGCAGCGCCGCGTGTGCGGCCAGCATCGACGGATACTCCTCCTTACCGCCAAAGCCACCGCCGGTTACGGTCTGGATGACCGCGACCTTTTCGCTGGGCAGACCGAGCACGCGCATGAGCGCGCGATGCACGTAGAACGGACACTGCATCGAGCCCAGCACGGTGATGCCGCCACCCGGCCGCGGCTGCGCGATCATGCCTTGCGGCTCGATGTAGAGCTGCTCCTGCGCGCCCGTCGTGCTCTCGCCTTCGACGATCAGGTCGGCATGGGCGCGCGCGGCCGCCACATCGCCCTTTGTGATTTCGTACTCGCGAAAGACGCGGGTGGCATCGAAAAGCGAGAGCACGGCGGGCAGGGGCTCGACGTCGAGCTGGACCGCGCACGCGGCGGCGCGCGCCAGCTCGGGCGTGGGCGCGGCGATGAGAGCGACCGGCTCGGCGACGTGGTGGATTTCGGTCTTCGCGAGCGCGGGCTGGTCGTCTTCGATGAGCGCGATCACGTTGTCGCCCGGAATGTCGGCCGCCGTAACCAGGACGATGCGATCCCAGTCGAAGGTGGGCTCCCTGTGCAGGCCGCGCAGACGGCCGTGCGGCACGGTCGAGCGCACGGTGGCCCCGAACCAACAGCCCGCGATGGTAAGGTCGTCCACATAACGCGCGGCGCCGGTCACTTTGTCCCAACCATCCACGCGCGCGACGCGACGCCCGACCGAGGCCATGACGAAGCCGGCACTCTATCAAAGTCGTCCTGGCATATCCACAATTTGCGGTGACTGAGCGGAGACAGCGCGAATAGTGGCCTATGGTCGGGTGTTTACCTACATCACAGCCTGTGGATAACCTGTGAGCAGTCGACCGGAAGGCCCGATCTTTCGGGGAGATTTCAGCAGTGTTCAGGGAAGCGACATTACAAAAATGACGCCCTGGGTGAAGCCGCTACCCACAGGACCATCGGCTCGTTTCCTCGACGACAGGAAAACCCCGCGATAGACGCCGGCTTCGCGGGCAATCGCACCCACAGGCTTCTGTGGACAAGCTGTGGATCGGACGCTGACCTTGCGACGCAACCACAGAAACCGGTTGGGGTGCTCAGCGGATGCTCAAGAACTGAGCACGCCCTTGCCTGGCCCACGCGCGCAGGGCGACTCGCATTTGTGAAAACTGAGGACGCGCGCTAGGGTGAAAAAGGATTCCTCGAAAAATCGACTGGCGCGGAGGCGCGATGAGATCGATGCCAAAGGTGAGCGCGAAGGTGAGCGCGACGTTTGTGTGGCTTGCAATCATGGCGACTGCGAGCGCGAGCGGCTGCGGCGACGACTCCGCGCAGCCGCCCATCGATGGTCCGGTTGGTGATGCACCCATCGATGCGCCGGTCGACGTCACCGTTCGACCCGACGCCGGCCCGGATGCAGCCTCGTGCGTGCCCATGCCGGGATCGGGAGCGGATGGATCCGTCTGCGCGGCCGGGCCCTCGTCGAACATCCGACATCTGGTGGTCATCATCCAGGAGAATCATTCGTTCGATAACTACTTTGGGACCTACTGCACCGCGGCGCCGGGCTCCAATCCGACCTGCACGACCGGGCCCGCTTGCTGCGAGGCCGGCCCGACCACGGACGCGCGCTCGGGCATGGGCCCCGTCGTGCTCGACGACGCCGCCAATGGCAACTACGATCCCGACCACTCGCAGAGCTGCGAGCTGCAGAAGATGAACGGCGGGCTGATGGACAGCTTCGTGAGCGGCCCGTGCGGCGATCGGCGCAACTTCGCCTACGCACCGGCGAGCCTGGTCATGCCCTACCGCCAGCTCGCCCAGAGCTACGCGCTGGCGGACCGCTATTTCCAACCGGTCGCGGGCGCGAGCTCGTCGAACGACATGTATTTCGCGCGGGCGCGTTTCGTGTTCAGGGACAATACCGTCAACACCATGTCGATCGGCTCTCAGTGCGGCGCCGCCAACCCCAACCGGATGTTCTACGATGACCCGACCATCGCGGATCTTCTGGCCGGCTGCGGGGTCACGTGGGCGTTCTATGCGGGTGGCTACAGCGACATGGTGCAGGCGGTCCAGGGCGGCCGCTGCCCCGCGTCGGCGCCGGGCTGCCCGGCCGCCAGCATGATCTATCCTTGCATCTACGATCCGACCGACGTTCCATTCGAGTACTACCGGGCCCTGCACGACAATCCGACGACGTTCAAGGATCTGACTCAGTTCGCAACCGATGTGACGATGGGGCGCCTGCCGCAAGTCAGCTTTTTGAAACCGATCGGGTTTCAGACCGAGCACCCAGGCTACGGGGACCGAATCAGCGACGGTGTAGCTGCAGTGAGCGCGATCGTGAATCAGATCCAGGCTTCGGCGTTTGCGAGCGACACCCTCGTGCTTTTGGTTTACGACGAGAGCGGGGGCTACTTCGACCACGTGCCGCCTCCGCCGGTGAGCGCGATCGACTGCCAGCCCTACGGTGCACGCATCCCGATGCTCGCGGTGGGCCGGTTCGCGCGCCAGAACTATGTCTCCCACGTGACCATGGAGCATTCCTCGATCGTCAAGTTCATCGAGTGGAACTGGCTCGGCATGGAGACCGGCCTTCTGGGCGGGCGCGATGGCGTGGTGCACAACATCGGGAGCCTGCTCGACCCGGCCATGACCGGAACCGCCGTGCCGGCTGACTAGAGCGGCGGATGAGCATGTACGCAAGGCCGACAGGGCGCTGTCGGTAAGCCGACAATCGGCCGCGCTCCTCGAGCGAATTCGGGGCTTCGCAGTGGCACGCGCTGTGAAATGCCACTCGCAAGGAGGGACACCATGAAATACTTGGTGCCAGTCGGGCGTTTCTTGTTTGCCGCGATATTCATCATGTCGGCCTTCGGCCATTTCGGAGCGCAATCGATCGGCTTTGCCGCTGCCAAGGGCGTGCCGTTCGCGCGTCTGCTCGTGCCGGCGTCGGGGATCCTGGCGCTACTCGGTGGTCTCAGCGTGCTTTTGGGCTACCGAGCGAAGCTCGGGGCCTGGCTGCTCGTCGCCTTCCTCGTGCCGGTGACGCTGAGCATTCACAACTTCTGGACGGTTGCGGATCCGATGATGCGGCAGATGGATCAGATCATGTTCATGAAGAACCTGTCCATGATCGGCGCAGCTCTGCTCATCGCGCACTTCGGCGCCGGACCGGTGAGCGTCGACAACCGTCAGCCCGCCGACCAGGGGATCTCGGCCCGCTCCGCCACGTGAGAGACGACCGGCCGACGCTCCTGCGCCAGACGGTAGGCCCGCCCTTGCCGGCCGCAACTGTGGCATGCTTCCGGCCATGAAGAGAACGCTCGTCCTTTTCGCCCTGGTCTTCCCTCTGGCCGCCGCCCGTGCGGACCTCATCCCACGCAAGATCCTGTTCGGGAATCCCGAGAAAGCGGGCCCGGAAATCTCGCCCGACGGCAAGTTGCTCGCCTACCTGGCGCCCGAAAAAGGCGTCCTCAACGTCTGGATCCGCACGCTCGGCAAAGACGACGATCACGTCGTCACGTCGGACAAGAAGCGCGGCATCCGCCAATATTTCTGGCAGCCCGACAGCCAGCACATTCTGTATCGCCAGGATCAGGACGGCGACGAGAACTGGCACATCTATCAGACCGAGCTGGCCACCAAGATCACGCGCGACCTCACGCCGTTCGCCGGCATCCAGGCGCGCGTCGAGTACGTCGACTGGGAGCATCCGAACGAAATCCTGGTCGGCATCAACGTACGCAACCCGCAGCTGCACGACGTCTACAAGGTCGATCTGCGCACCGGCGCGCTCACGATGGACACGCAGAACCCCGGCGACGTGGCCGACTTCGGCGTCGACAACCAGATGCGCGTGCGAATGGCGCAGGTGGCCACGCCCGACGGTGGCATTGAGATCCGCACGCGCGAGGGCGCCAAAGCGGCCTGGAAGACGCTGGTCAAGTGGGGGCCCGAGGAGAGCGGCGACGGCGCGCTCGGCTTCACCCCCAATGACAAGTCGCTCCTGATCTCGACGAGCGTCGACGCCAACGCGGCGCGCCTGGTGGAAATCGAGCTCGCCAGCAAGAGGCAGAAGGTCATCGCCGAGGACAAGGACTACGACGCCGGCGTCGTGATGGAGCATCCCAAGACGCACAAGCTGGAGGCGGTCTCGTTCAACCGCGATCGGCTGGAGTGGCAGGCCATCGACAAGGGCGTGGGCGCCGATCTCGAAGCGCTCAAGAAAGTCCACGACGGCGAGGTCACCGTAGTGAGCCGCGATCTCGCCGACAAGACGTGGGTGGTGAGCTTCGTCGTCGATGACGGCCCGGTCTGGTGGTACCTGTGGGACCGCACCGGCAAGAAGGCCACGCCGCTGTTCTCCAATCAGCCGGCGCTCGAGAAGTACAAGCTCGCCAAGATGCAGCCGGTCACGTTCCCGGCCAAAGACGGCCTGAACATTCACGCGTACCTGACCCTGCCGCCGGGCAGCCAGGGCAAGAAAGTGCCGCTCGTGCTCAACGTGCACGGTGGACCATGGGCGCGCGACACCTGGGGCTATCGGCCCGAGGCGCAGTGGCTGGCCAATCGCGGTTATGCGGTGTTGCAGATCAACTATCGGGGCTCGACGGGCTACGGAAAGAAATACCTCCACGCCGGCGATCGCGAGTGGGCCGGCAAGATGCAACAGGATCTGCTCGACGGCAAAGCCTGGGCGATCGCGCAGGGCCACGTCGATCCGAAAAAGGTGTGCATCTATGGTGGCAGCTATGGCGGCTACGCGACGCTGGTGGGCGTGACGTTCACGCCCGATGCATTCGCGTGCGGCGTCGACATCGTGGGGCCGTCGAACATCCTCACGCTGCTCAAATCGATCCCGCCCTACTGGAAGCCCCTCGTCTCGATCTTCGAGAGCCGCGTCGGCAAGATGAGCGAAGAGGAATTCCTGAAGTCGCGATCGCCGCTGTTCAAGGCCAACGCAATCAAGGTGCCGCTCATGATCGCGCAGGGGGCCAGCGATCCGCGCGTCAAGCAGGCCGAGAGCGATCAGATCGTGGCGGCGATGCGCAAGAACGGCAAAGCGGTCGAGTACATCGTGTTCCCCGACGAGGGCCACGGCTTCGCGCGACCCGAAAATCGGCTCAAGTTCTACGCCGCCGCCGAGGGATTCCTGGCCAGGTATCTCGGCGGCAAGGCCGATCCGCCGGCCGCCGACGAGAAAGTGGACGCGCTGCGCAAGTGAGCCTCGCCAAAAATCTCCCTGTCAGAAGAGCGCCGGTTTTCGACGACTCTGCTCGTCTAACTAACCTCTGTTGCAGGCATTCACCAACGTCGGCACACTCGGGCGACCTCTTGCGCCAATCCTCGGCCAGCCCGACGTCGCGAACGAGGCGAACGAGCCCGCCGATAAGGCGCGCGGACTCGATTCGCCAAACCGCCTCGATGGCCTTGCGCGTGGCCGCCTCTTCGATCGTCTCGCTCGCGCGGCGCGCCGTACGCTTACAACTTCTTCAGCCGCGCCTGCTCGGCGCGCAGCTGCTCTCCTCGTGCGCGCAGCTCCGGCGTCGCCGCGTCGCCGAAGTCATCGGGGCTGAACAGCGGGCGAATCGTCACCTCGGTGCCGCCGTCGAAGGGCGCGCGCTTGACCCACTCGACCGCCTCCTCCATCGACTTGACCTGCCAGATCGAATAGCCGGCGATGATCTCCTTGGACTCGGCGAACGGCCCGTCGGTGACCGTGCGCTCCGTGCCCGAGTAGCGCACGCGCTTGGCCTTGGACATCGGCAAGAGCCCGGCACCGTCGAGCAGGACGCCCGCTTTGACCAGCTCTTCGTTGAACTTCATCATCTGCGTCAACCCCTCTTGCGTCGGCAGCTGGCCCGCCTCGGTGTTCTTGTTCGCATGTCCACACACCATCACTCGCATGTTCTTCATCCTTTCGATTCGTTGCGTCGTTTGGGTCGGCGTTCGCGCTGGTCTCCGCTGACGCGACGAACGAGCTGGGCGCGGATCGACAGGCCGCCCGATTCATTTTTATCCGCGCTGGGTCGTCGCACGCAAGTGCAGGAGATTCAAGCGTTCATGCGGGAGCCGTCGGCCGCGAGCTCCTGGGCCCACGACCGCGTCAGCGCGACGACGGCGGCCTTGCTGGCCGAGTACACCGACAAGTTCGCGAAGGGCTGATCGGCGAGGATCGACGCCACGTTGATGACGTTGCCCTTGCTCG
>DATFWX010000002.1:0-14376 GCA_035258845.1 Polyangia bacterium
GGCTGCTTCGCGATATAATGGTGGGGGTTTTTTGTACGATGCGTCGAGCGCTCCTTCTATGTGCCGCTCTTGCGACCTTCGGATTCGAAGTGGGGGCGCCGCGGGCACAGGCACGACCCGCCCGTCCGGCTGCTCCGGCCCCGAAAGAAATCACCAGGCCCTGGGCAGCCGGCGTCTCGGCGCAGCAACAATCCGAGGCCATGCGGATCTTCAAGCTCGGCAACGCGCTGTTCGTGGAGTCGCAGTATGCGCAGGCGCTCGCCAAGTACCGCGAAGCGGTCACGCACTGGGACCATCCCGCCATCCGCTACAACATGGCGGTCTGCATGATCCACCTGGATCAGCCAGTGCTAGCCTATGAAACCCTGATCCAGGCGTTGCGTTATGGCGCGGCGCCGTTCGAGCCCGACCTGTACGAGCAGGCACAGACCTACAAGAAGCTCCTCCTGGGCCAGCTCGCAGAGCTCACGATCAAGGTCGAGGAGCCGGACACGCAGGTGTCCCTCGACGGCGAGCAGCTCTTCGTGGCACCGGGCGAGGCAACGCGGCTGCTCGCACCCGGCGCCCACCAGCTGGTCGCAAGCAAGAACGGCTTTCTGACCGAAAGCCGGGCGCTGACCCTCGTGCCCGGCCAGCCCACAGCAGTCGCGCTCAAGCTGGTGCCGCTTTCGTCGCTGTCCGCGAAGCGACGCTTTGCGTCGTGGAAACCATGGGCATTGCTGGCCGCCGGGGTGGCCGTGGCCGCCGTCGGAGTGCCGCTGCAGCTCGACGCGCAATCCAACATGGACAGCTATGACCGCCAGTTCGGGCAGAAATGCCCGATGGGATGCCACGAGCAGGATCTGCCGGCGTCCGTGCGGGATTTGAAGAGCCAGGCGGAGCTCGAGAACGGAATCGCGGTCGGAACCTTCATTGCGGGCGGGGCCCTGGTGGCGGGCGGGCTGGTCCTGATCATCCTCAATCAGCCGCGCGTCGTCGAAGCCCAGCCCAAGCCGGCTTTGCCACCGCTGACGCTCGTACCCACGCTGGGGCCCGGGAGGGTCGGAGCCACGCTCTGCGGGAGCTTCTGACCGGGGGCGCGGTCGGCCTGCTCCTTGGGTGACGTGGTCACTTCAGATCCTTGCTGATCTTGCGGCGCTCCTTCTCCAGCCGCTCGGCACGCGCCCGCAGCTCGCTGTTGGCCTTGCGCAGCGAGTCGGCCAGCTGCTGCGACTTGGCGGCCGCATCGTGGGCCTTGCGAGACTCTTCCTGGGCCGTCTTGAGCGCCGCGCGCAAGTCCACCTTGCCTCGTTCAACCGCCTGCTCTGCGGCCTGCTTGGCCTGCTGCTCGGCTTGGATCACGGACAGCTGGTCCTTGACCTTCTGCTCGGCCGCCCGTGCCCGCTCGGCTTCGGTCTGCGCGTGCAGCTTCTCGCGCACCGCGGTTCGCTCCGCCCCCCGCACCAACATCAGCGCGACCCCGCTCACGGCGACGACCAGGAGCAAGAACCCGATCGTCCCCGCCACCAGCGCTCGCTTGACGCGAGCCGCCCGCCCCGCCACTGCGAACACCTGATCGAGAAACTCCTGCTCGCGCGCGGCCAGCCCGCCCTGGTAGCGGGCACGCCACAGGCGCGCTTCGGCCATGGCCTCGTCGCGCCAGAGCAGCCCCTTCGGGCGTCCCTTGAGGTCCCACTGCTTGGCGGCCGCCCGCAGCTGGGCCAGGAAAGCGGCGTCTTCCCGTCCCTCGTCGAGCCAGCGCTGAAGGGTCGGCCACCCACCAATCAACGACTCGTGGACCAGCTCGACCGCGCTGCCCTCGGCTTCGCTGCGGGTCTGCACCACCAGCAGCCGGGCGGCCACCAGGTCATTGACCAGCGTCTGCAGGTCGGCCGGGTCCGCGGGCAGCTCGCGCAGCTCACTGCTCTCGACGATGGCGCGCGTACCCTCGGGCGTCACCAGGCGCTGGAAAACGGTGCGCGCGAGCCGTCGCGCAGACGGGGACAGCCGGGCCACCACCTCGTCGGCATGCGTGGCCAGCGCGCCCGAGATGCCACCCATCCCGGCATAGCTGTCTTGCGTGAGCATCTTGCGCCGCCGGTCGCGGCTCTCCCAGAGCCGTGCGGCCGCGAACTGGAGCAGCGGCAGCGCGCCCGCGGTGGTGGCCAGAGCGTCCAGCATCTCGACCACCATGGCCGAGGTCTCGAAGCTGTAGCCGAGCATCTCCACGGGCTGGGTCAGCGCCTCGCGCAGGCCCTCGCGCCCCAGCGCCGGCAGGAAGACCAGGCCCCGGGTCAGCTCCGCCATGAAGCGACGATCCTCGGCCACCCGGTCGAGCAGGTCCGAGCGCATCGACACCAGCAAGCGCACGGGCGCAGCGGCATCGTCGGCCACTCCGGCCAGACACGCGGTAAAGGCCATCCGCTCGGCCGGCTCGGGCGCCAGCGTGTACAGCTCCTCGAACTGATCGATGAACAAGAGGATCCGAGTGTCCGGCCCCGCGCGGCCGCGCAGAAGCGCGCCCAGAAATCCGGGCTCGGCCCGCAAGCGCTCGGTCAGCGCCTGATGCTCGGATATCCGGTTCTGCCACCCGCCCGACGAGCCCGACGTGAGCGGCTGCAGCGCGCTGGCCAGGCTCATGAGCGGGCTCCGCCCCGGACGCAGCATGAAAACCTCCCACCACTCGCCCGAGGCCTTGAGCGCGGGAATCACTCCGGCCCGGACGAACGACGATTTGCCGACGCCGGAAGGCCCCACGAGCCCCACGATGGGCTGATTGCGCAGCTGAGCGACCATGCGCGAGATGTCCTGCGCACGACCGAAGAATCGGTCTGCATCGGACTCCTGGAATGCGGTCAGGCCCGGAAACGGGCTCTCGTCCTCGCCCAGCTGGCGGCCGAATCGCCGGGGCAAAAGCGGCTCCAGCTCCTCGATCACCTCGCGCGCGCTCGCGCAGCGCTCGGCCTTGTGCTTGCGCAGGCAGCGGTCGATGACCTGCTCGAGCTTGCGCGGCAGATCGGGCACCTGGTCGGCGATTCGTGGCAGGGGCCGCTCGAGATCGGACGCGCTGGCCAGCACCGACTGCGTGGTCAGCGGCGTCAGCGGATGGCGCCCCGCGACCAGCTCGAACAGGATGATGCCGACCGCCCACAGATCGGCCCGCGGGTCGACGTCGTGCCAGAACTGCTCGGGCGCCATATAGGCCAGCGTCCCCATGAGCGAGCCTTGCTGCGTCACCGCGAGATGCCCCGGCTCGGCCGCCGAAGGCGCAACCCGGTCCCTCTGGGAGAACAGCTTGGCGATGCCGAAGTCGAGCACCTTGACGGTGCCGGTGCTGGTGACGAAGATGTTTTCGGGCTTCAGATCGCGGTGCACGATGCCGAATTCGTGTGCGCGCGCGAGCGCTCGCAGGACCGGCACCATGAGCTCGACGGCGCGGCTGGCCGGCAGCCGCTTGTCCTGGGTTTCGTTGCGCAGCGTGGCGCCCTCGAGGTACTCGAGCACCATGTAGGGTCGCCCGCGGTGCTGATCGACCTCGTGAATCACCACGATATTCTCGTGACTGCACTGGGCGGTGGCGCGCGCCTCGACCAGAAAGCGCTCGGTGAACTCGGTCGAGATGGCCGACAGGAACTTCATGGCCACCCGGCGGCCGAGCTTGGTGTCGCGGGCCAGAAAAACCTGCCCCATGCCGCCGCGACCCAGCTCGCGGATGAGCTCGTACTGGCGGATGTGAAGGCCCGGGATCAGCTCGCGCGAAGTGGGCTCGAGCGCGGGTGCAGACGCGGCTTCGTCGGCCTCGCTGGCGACGACGCGGGTGGCCTGGATGTCCTCGGCGATCGGGTGGGCAGGGCCGACCTCCCCGAGCGCGTCCCCCTCGCCGCGCGGAGGCTCCCGGCTCCCACCGCTCAAGTGCGTCTCCGCGCGCTCAGGCCGCGCTTCATGGCCGCGGCCGCGCTGGCAAGTCGGCGCGCCAGGGCGGTCACGGCCGGCGTCTGCGTGTGGCGTGCCAGCACATCCTCGACCAGCCGGTCCATCGTGATCGAGATCTCGTCGAGTCGGCGCAGGACGCTGGCGCGATCCGATGCCAGCGCCACGCCCTTGTCCCGGGCCTCTGCCTGCGCGCGCTCGAGCTCGGCCAGAACGGTCGTCAACCGATTCTCGAGCTCACCGATCTGATAGCCCAGATCGCGCTGTGACTTGCCATGCCGCTCCGAGCGCTGGAACACCAGCTCGCCGATGGCGAAGCGCAGGGTGGCTTCCCGCTCGCGCGTGGCCTGCTCGACGTCGGCGAGGTGACGCTCCAGCTCCTCCGCTTCGAGATCGAGCCGCTCCAGCTCCTGGATCAGCTCCTGGAAGCTGGCCACTCCCACCACCAGCTGCACGTCGTCGAGGCCGGCGTCCAAGAGCGCCTCGGCCACCTCGCGCAGGATAGCCTGGTAGGCCAGCTTCGCCACGCCATCGCTTGGTGTCACCGAGGGCACCCGGCTGCTGCTCGTCCCGGTCCCGGACTGCAAATTGGCAGCCACCATGCCCACACTCGATCGCCGGAGCTGGCCGCTGGAGGTGGTCCGCGCCACGAATCCGGGGATCTGCTGCAAGGCCAGCAGCAGCTCTTTTCCGGTCTGGAAGCGCCGCGACCGATCCTTCTCGAGGCAGCGCAGCACGATGGCGTCGAGGCTGGACGGGAAGCGCGCCTGCGGCACCCGCTTGCTGGGCGCGTCCGGCTTCTTTTGCATCTGCGCGTTGAAGATGTCGATGATGTTCCCCATGAAAGGCGGCTCGCCGACCAGGAGCTCGAAGGCGACGCAACCGATCGCGTAAATGTCCGTGCGCGGATCGGACAGGCTTTCGCCGCTGCACAGCTCGGGCGCCATGTAGGGCACGGTTCCGGACAGCTCGCCTTTTTCGGTCAAGCGCTGGCTCTCGCGATAATCGGGAGCGATGATCTTGGCCATGCCGAAATCGAGCACCTTGAGGAAGTCGGCCTGACCGCGATGGTCGACCAGGATCATGTTCTCGGGCTTGAGGTCGCGATGGATGACGCCGTGGGCGTGCGCGTGGTCGACCGCGTCGGAGAGTTGGGCCAGGATGTGGAGCGCTCGTTTGACGGGCAGCCGGCCCACGCCGCGCAGCACCGTGTCGAGCCGCTCGCCGTCGGCGTACTCCATGGACAGATAGAAACGCCCGTCGGGGAGCCGGCCGAAGTCGTAGACCCCCACGATGTTGGGATGCTGGACCCGGTTGGTGGCTCGCGCCTCGCGCCGAAACCGTGACACGAACTCAGGATTGGCCGCCAGCAGCGGTTGAAGAATTTTGAGCGCTTCCTGACGTCCCAGGTTGATGTGCTCGGCCAGCCAGACCTCGCCCATGCCGCCTTCCCCGAGCTTGCGCAGGACGCGGTAGCGCTGGTCGAGGACTTGGCCGATCATGATCTCCGCCCCACGGTCATTGCGAGATGCAAGCAGGGCTCTCGGTCCCCCCATCGTCGCGCCGATCGCGCATCTCTGCAAGAGGGGAACGCCCTGGGACACCCGTCGTTGACAAACCCCGGGTCGTCCTGCTAGCGAAAGGCATGCTGCCGACGCGGCGCCGGCTTCTGGTTGCCGTCTCGCTCGCGATCCTCGGCCGCGCGGGCGCCGTTTCGGCCCGGGCGGTTCCGCCCACGGTCGGAATCGATATGACTGCGCTCGATGAAGCAACCTTCCAGCGACTGGACGCGCTGGCGCTCGAGAAGCGCCTGGTGCTGCGGCTGGTCGAGGAGGGCTTCGCGGTGGTGGCCGTGGCCGCGCGGCCGCAGGCGGTGCTGCGCGTGCGCCCGGCGGCAGACGCGGTGGTGCTGACGGTCGAGGCCGGCCAGGCGGGGGTGCGCGAGCGGCGCGTGCCGGTGGGTGGCGACAACCTGACCGAGCTCCACCTCGAGATCGTGCAGAAGGCGGCCGAGCTCGTGCGCGCGGCCGAGCTCGCGCGCGCAGCTGCTCCGGCGGCACCGCCAGCGGGGGTGGTCGAAGCCGAAAGCGCGCACGGTGCCCGCGTTTGGCTTGCGGTGGCGGGCGGAGCCGACGCGGTCGTGCGCTCGGGCGGCGTGGACGCGTGGCCCCGGATCGATCTCGCGACCGGCCGTGGGCTCTGGGCTCTGCACCTCGAAGCCGGCCTGGCGCCCAGCTCGGGGGCCGGCGTCGACGTGCGCGAATGGTCGCTTCTGGGCGGCGCCGGCTGGCGTGCGCTCGCCCGGCCGCGCCTCACGATCGAGATCGGTGCCCGCGCAGGTGTGCTCTTGCACACGTACGATCTCGCCGACCCGACCGCGACCGATCGGTCGGGCCTCAAGGCCGACTTTCTGGCCACCCTGCCCGCGTCCGCAACCTATTGGATCGCGGGTGCGATGGGCCTCGAGCTGCGTGTGGCCCCGGGCGCAACCACCGAGGCGCGTGAGCACGTCGCGGGCAATCGCATCCTGTGGCAGCGGGGCGCGATCGAGCTGGCGGCGGGCGTGGCTCTGGTGTGGCGTGTGCGCGGGGCTCCGTGACCGAGGAAACCGGGCCGCCTCTGGCGCGTGGATCCAAGTGAGATGCCCAGTGGCTCCTACGCGCTGGTCATGGCCGCCCCAGCCATAAAGGCGCCGCTGACCTTCGAGGCGTGCTACGCAGCACACGCCGAGCGGGTCTATCACTGGTGCCTGCGCCTGAGCGGGGGCGATCCGAGCTGGGCCCAGGACGTCGCCCACGACGTCTTCGTCCGGCTGCTCGAGCAGCTGCCGACGCTTTCCGATCCCGACGACCTGGGCGGGTGGCTGTACCGCGTGACCATGAATCTCGGCGTGTCGCGGCTGCGGCGCGACCGGGCCTTCTCGGGCCTGTTGCGGCGGGTGCGCCGGCGCGAGCGCCTCCAGGCGGCGCCGCCGCCCGACCTCGCATACGAGCGGCGCGAGGCTGCGGCCGCCGCGCTGGCCACGCTGCGCGAGCTGCCGGCCCGCGAGCGCGCGGTCGCATGCATGAAGCTGTTCGACGGCAAGAGCCAGCTCGAGATCGCGACCGTGCTCGGGCTTTCGAAGGGTTATGTGTCCAAGCTGGTCGCGCGCGCGTGGGAGCGCATTCGACAAGCGGGCTGGGAGCTGGACGATGTCGCGTGACTTCCGGACTGCCATTACGGACGCCGACCGGGGGCTGGAAGCGCAGCCGCTGCCGCCCCAGCTCAAGGCGCGGCTCGAGCGGCGAGCCCGAGGGACGCGGGTGCGGGCGCTGGCGGTGGCGGCAGTCGCGCTCGGGCTCGCGGTGCTGGCGCTCGCGCTGCGCGCGCGGACGCCCGGTCCGCTCGCGGGCTTCAACCTTCTGAGCGGGAGCCGCGACTTGCGGGCCCAGCTCCTGGCGCCCGGTGAGGTGCGCGTCGAGGTCGGTACCTGTACACTGGCCGACGCGCGTTGGCGCGGGACCCTGGAGCTTCTGCCAGCGAGCCGGGTGCGCCGCGAGCCCGAGGGGGTGCGAGTGCTCCAGGGCACGGTCCGCGTGGCCGTCGAGAAGCGGGCACCGGGCGCGCAGCCGGTGCGCATTCTGGTCTCACACGGCGCCCTCGAGGTGATGGGCACTCGCTTTCAGGTCAGCCAGCGCGCGCAGGATGGTGAAGTGAACCTGGCCGAAGGCGCTCTTCGGTTCGTGGGCGCGGATGGACAGCAAGTGATGCTGTCGGCAGGGCAGTCGCTGCGCTGGCCGCTTCCGGCGCCGTCCCCCGCGCCCGCGGCGCCGCCCAGGCCCGCGCCCGTGCCCGCGCCCACGCCGACCCGCCCCCCGCCGCATCCGGCTGCGCGCCCGCTCGGCCCTCCGCCCGCGCCCGCGGCTGCGGCCGCGCCGCCCGCCGAGGCCCCCGAGGCCATCTTCGAGCGCGTGGCCGCCTTGCGCACCCGCAGCCGGTTTTCCGAAGCCGCCGCCGAGCTCGAGCGCGCGCTGCGCCGCCCCGATCTGGCTCCGGCTGCGCGCGAGCGGCTCGACTTCGAGCTGGGCTCGGTCCTGTCCGACCACCTTCACGACCGGGCCCGCGCGTGCGCGCACTGGCGCGCGCACCGCCACGAGTTTCCCGCCGGCCGCTACGACCGCGAGATCGACCGGGTCGAGCGCCGGCTTGGCTGTTCCAACCCAGCCCAGGAGAGTCTGCCATGAGATACCTTGCCTTCTTGCTTGTGCTTGCCTGCGCCGCCTGTTCGACCGACAGCGTCAATCACGGCGCCACCCTCACCCAGGCCTGCATGCACGTGTGCGAGTGCCTGATCGGCCCCAGAGATGCCGGCGCAGTCCCGGAATGCTCGTCGAGCTGCTCGGGCTGGGTGAGCTCCCGGGGCTGGCCCACCTCCTCGCTGTCGTTCGCGTCGAACAGCCTGGGCACCGGTATCGAGCCCTCGGCCGCCTGCCTCGAGTGCATCCAGCGCGCGCCCTGCCCTGAGCTCGACATGGCCCACCCCTGCGCCAATGTCTGCCCGCGCTAGCATTCTTTTGCGCGCGGCCGCGGCGGGCGCGCTCGCGCTGGCGCTCCTGCGCAGCGTGCTCGCGGTCTATTTTTCGGCCGAAATCGTGCCCCTGCCGCCGGGCGACGAGGTGGCCGCGCCCCGGCTGGCCGAGCGCGTTCTGCTGATCGTCATCGACGGCCTGCGGCACGACACCGCGCTCGAGAGCGGCTGGATGCCAGGCCTGGAGCGTCTGGGGGCGGGCGGCGCGGCCGGGGTCGCGCTGGCGGGGCAGGTCACCATGACCGGCCTGGGCGTGCGCACCATCGGTACCGGCACCTCGCCCGCGCTGGCCGATCTGCTGCTCGATCCCGAGCTGCCGCCGTTCGAGCACGATAGTCCGCTGGCGCGCCTGCATGCACGCGGCGGGCGCATCGTGTTCGTGGGCAACCCAGCCTGGCGCGAGCTGTTTGGTCGCCATCTGGCGCGCGACGACAGCTCACCGGGGACCGTCGAGATCCTGGCGCTGGTCGACAATATCTACGCGGCCGACGCGCTGTGGGTACGGCGCGCGCTGCGCCTGCTCGAGCGCGACGACTGGGAGCTTGCCATCGTGCATCTGGGCGGCGTGGACAACGCGAGCCATCGCTTCACCCCGTTCGGTCCGGCCTTCCGCCACAAAGTGGGGCTTACCGACCGCGACATCGGCCGCCTGGTCGCGCGCGCGGGCGCGCGGACGACCGTGATCGTGACCAGCGACCACGGGACCTCTGCGCGCGGCCACCACGGCAGCGCTGAGCCCGAGGCCCGGCGCACGCCGCTCGTGCTGGCCGGTCCCGGCATTCGGCCGGGCGTGCGGCTCGAGGCCCGTCAGATCGATCTGGCGCCGACTCTGGCCGTCCTGCTCGGTCTGCCCCTTCCGGCGCCGTCCGAGGGCCGCGTGCTCACCGAGGCGCTCGCCCTCGAGCCGGTCGAGGAGAGCGCAGTCCGCGCCGCCAATGCACGCCAGCTCGCGCGGTACGCGCACGCGTACGCGGCCGCGCATGGCCTCCAGCCGCCCGCAGTCGCGCCGACGGCCTCGGGTTTGCGCGCGCTCAGTGACTGGATCGAGCGCGCCCGCAGCCGGGCCAGCGTGATCCCGCCGGCCTGGGCAGCCGCGCTGGCGCTGTTTGCCCTCGGGCACCTCGTGCGCCGTCGGCGCTCCGCCAGCGCCGACGCGGCCTGGGCTCTGGCCGCGGCCGCTGGCCTGGGCAACCTGGCCGGCGACGGGCGCAGCCTGCCCGCGAGCGCTCTGGCGCTCGGCGCGGCCGCCCTCGCGGCTGCGCTCGAGCTGAGAACGGCGCCCCGGCCGCGCCCGCTGGCAGCGCTCGTGGGCGGCGGGCTCCTGTGCGGGGTCGAGCTTTTGGTGGCCTGGTGGCGCCTGCACCGGCGTGCCGTCGAGATTTTCCTGGCCGATCTTTCACGCGCCGCCCCGCGCGGGCTGGGCCTGCTGGCTCTCTGCGCCGGCGGTCTTGCGATCGTAGCCGGTGCGCTCTACCTGCGCCGGCGCCTCGCGTGGTGGGCGGGCCCGTGGGCAGCTGTGGGCGCGCTCGCCCTGCTGGCGGCGCTGCAGGACTCGCTCGCCATTCCGTCGGCGATCTGCGCGGGCGCGCTGGTCTTGGTCGCCGCGCTGCCTGAGCACCCGGTGCGCCGCCTGGTGGGCGCTGCGCGCGCGTTGCGCCCGCGCGCGCCGGCGCTGGTGCTGGTCGCGTTCGGCGCCGCCGCCGTGACCGTGCGCACACTCGGTAACCCGCCGGTCGCGTATCATTGGCTGCTGGAGGCAGGTGGGGCCGCGCTCCTCATCACGGCCGCCTGCCAGCGCGGCCCGCGCGCCCTCGAGACCCTGGGCCTGGGCGCCGCGCTGCTGCTGGCCGTTCTGTCGCGGCCGGCCCAGATCCCGCTTCTGGCCGCTCTGACGGTGTGCGCGCTCGTGGCCGGGCGGATCGAGCTGCGCTGGCCGCTTTTCCCGGCTGTGATCCTCATCGCGCTGCGATTCGGCCTCTTCGCCCTGTACGAGGGCGCGTTCGAGCTGAGCCGCCTCGAGGTCTGGCTGGGCTATGAAGGCAATCCGGGCACGCAGGTGGCCTGGGGCGCGTCGGTGATCGGGCTCAAGTTCGTGCTCGCCTTCGTGCTCGCGGCCGCGCTCGTCACCGCGCGCCTATCGGCGGCCCTACGCCGCCAGGTGCTGGGCCTGGCGGCCGCGTTCCTGGTTCTGCGCATCGGGCACGTGATCTTGTCGATGACGCTCGCGCGCGGCACCTTCTACTCGCCCTACGTCGATGCCGGACAGCTCCTGTTCACGTTTGCCATGCTGGCCAGCCTGCTTCTGGCGGGCGGCGCCCTGGAAGGGCTCTTCGCCGCACGCAAGGCCATCGACTGGGCGCGCAGCTACGGGGTGTCGCAGCGCGCGCCCGCGGGCTCGGTGCCGGCCGCGTAGCACAGACCAATCAGGTTGCCACCGCCTCCGACCGGGCGAATGCAGCAGGAAGATTGAGCGGCCGGACACTGCGTATGGTTGTGACACAGCTGGCGGGCGCCGACCGCGCAGGGCGCGGCCTGGCAGCTGGTCCGGAAACCGCCCATCGTGTTGCCCATGCCGCAGCACACGCCGCTTGTGCAATCCTCGGTGCCGTCGCAGCCCTCGTCGATCGAGCAGCCGGTGGTGGCAGGCGGCGCGCATGAAAAGCTGAGCAGCCCGCCCGTCAGCATCCCGCAGCATTTGCTGGTCGTGGTGTCGCAGGAGCCGCCCGCGACCGCGCAGCGCACGCGGTCGGGCGTGACCGGGGTCGTGAACCCGCCCCCGTCCGAGATGGCGGCATCGGGCGGCGCGATGCCGTCGATTGGTGCGTCGCCTGTCGGACCGTCGCCGGGCAGTACGTCGCCGGGCAGCACGTCGCCGGGCATCCCGTCGCCCCCCTGGGCATCGCTGCCCGGCCCGTCGTTGCGCGGAGCGTCCGCCTGCGCCGGACCGTCCGGTGGAGGCGCAACCGAGTCGTCGCCGCAGCCAGCTGCCATCAGGAGCAAGCTGGCGAGCACGATCGGAAGTCGGCTGAGCAACGGGCTACTTCAACCCTTCGAGGGGGTCGGTGCTCGAGCCCGAGCCCACGTCGACCCTCGGACGGTTGCTTTGCGCCGACGCCGGGACCCGGGCCGCGTTGGCGCGCGCGCGCTGTCGCACCACATCCATCCGCTTCTGGATGGCGTCGCGCTCGCCCTGCGTGGTCGCCTTCTTGAGCTGATCCTGGAGGTCGTCGAATTCCTTCTTGAGAGACGCCGCCTCGCGCTGCTGCTCCGCCAGCGCGAGCTGCAGCTTGTGCGCTTCTTCTTCCTTCTGCTGGAGCTGCAGTTGCGCCTTCTTCTGCTCTTCCTGATGCTGCGTGTACATGTAATAGCCGAGCCCGCACACGACCAGGAACAGCGCCCCCACCACCCCGACGATCGCCTTGATCGGCGGGTGTTTGGCCTTGATCTGCATCTCCAGGTGCATCTGCTGCTCGCGCAGTCGGGCGTCAGCCTCGACCTTGGCGCGCCGCTCTGCCTCCTGGACGCGGGTGTGGTGCTCCTTGTCCATGCGCTCGCGCTCGAGCCGCTCGCGCATCGCACGCTCTTCGCCCTCGCGCCGCCGCGCCTCCTCCTCCTCGCGCGCCCGCCGCTCCGCGTCCGCCCGTGCGCGCTGCTCTGCCGCCACGCGCGCCCGCTCGGCCTCCTCCTCTTGCTTGATACGGTCTTCTTCGATGCGGCGAAGCTCGCTCAACGAAAAGAGAACCGAGTTCTCCTTCTGCTGGGGGCCACGGTGTTCGGCCATTTCTCCTCGCTCCCTCGCCCGGAAGCAGCTTCCGGACGATGCCTTCGTTTTTATCATAACGGCGATAGGGGATCAACCGGGGCAACGCCCGGCCGCGACGGCGTCCCGATGGACTTAGCGCAGGAGATCGAGCAACGGGTCGCGGCCGCCGGAGTGGCGCTTGCTCTTGCCAGCCTTGGCCAGCTTGTGGTGGCTTTTGTGGCGTTTGGCGTGGTTGGCTTTCGCAATGTGGGTGCGGGTCGGGGCGGTGCGCACGGCCGCACGCGGCGACTGGGGCCCCGTGGGCGCGAGCGCCGCAGGAGCGGTGCCGGGCGCCGCCGGAGCGCTTGGGGCAGCCGCCCCGGGCGCGGGAGCAGCAGCCGCATGCATGCCGGTTTGCGCCACCGCCTGCGATTCGCTCTTCCATATCAGGATCAACAGGAATGAAGCGGTGGCCACGAACATCGCCCCTATCGAGACCAGGACTGGTTTGACCCAGCTCGGGTAGGCAGGCGGGGCAACATAAGACATTCGCATAGTCCTCTCCCTCCCGGCCCTCTCCAGCAACTGGTAGGCCAGCCCGCGCGCGCGCAAGCACCCGAAATCTCGACCATTGCGGGTCTCCGACTGGGGACTTTGCCCCCACCCCCCCGGAGCCACTCCTCAGGAGAGGCTTGAGGCTTACGCGGGCCATTGCGGCCGGGACGCCCCCATGTAGAATGGCTGCTGCCACCGGGGGGCAAGAAATCAGGCAGATGGCGCATTTCGTAGACCTGCATTCACATGTGTTGCCCGGCATCGACGATGGCGCGCGCGACCTGGAGCAGAGCGGCCATATGCTGCGGCTCCTTGCCGCGGTCGGATTTTCCGAGGTGTGCGCCACCCCGCACCAGAAGGCCGTCCAGTTTCTGCCCTCGGCGGCCCAGATCGAAGCCGCCTATGCGGCGGCGCGCACCCTGGGCGGGCCGAATCTTCTGCTGGGGGCCGAGAATTTTTGGGACGACGTGTTCTTCGAGCGCGCGCAGCGCCGTGCCATTCCCTCCTACACGGGCGGCAAGGCGTTTCTGGTCGAAATTCCGCCACAGCTCGTGCCGCCCCGGTTCGAAGACAGCCTGTTCGCCGAGCGCGCGCGCGGCCTTTTGCCGGTGCTCGCGCACCCGGAGCGCTATGCCGAGCTGTGCGCCGATCTCGATCGGATGGCACAGGTCGGCAAAACCGCCGCGCTGGTGGTCGATCTGGGCGCGCTCGACGGTGCCCACGGCTGGCGCGAGTCGCGCGCTGCGCGCAAGCTGGTCAGCGAAGGGCTTGCGCATGCGGTGGCCAGCGATGTCCACGCACCCGACGACGTCCAGCGCGCGGCAGCGGGCATCGCGTGGCTGCGGCGCAAGCTGGGCGAAGCCGCGGTGCGGCGCCTGCTCGAGGACCATCCGCGCCGCATCTTGCAGGGAGAGCTTCCCGAATAGGAGAATTGTGACATGAGCTTGCTCGAGAAGATCAGGCAGCACGAGGCGCGGGTGGTCGTGGTCGGGGCCGGCTACGTCGGGCTCCCACTGTCAGTCGAAATCGCGCGCGCCGGCTTCCCGGTCACTGCCTATGACAAGATCGATCACAAGTGCAAAGCGATCCGCGCCGGTCGGTCCTACATCAAGGACGTGGCGGACGCGGACCTGGCACCGCTCACCGAGGCCGGAAGGCTCACGGCGACCACCGATCCGGCCGTGCTCGCGCAGGCCGATGTGATCATCATCTGCGTACCCACGCCGCTCAACAAGACCAAGGATCCCGACAACTCCTTCATCATCGACGCCGCGCGCGAGATCACGCCGCGCCTGCGCGCGGGGCAGCTCATCATCCTGGAGTCGACGACCTTCCCCGGTTTCACACGCGAGGTGCTGCTGCCGCAGCTTTGTGCGACCGGCCTCACGGTCGGCAAGGATTTTTTCCTGGCCTTCTCGCCCGAGCGCGTCGACCCCGGCAACGGGCACTACGGCACCCGCAACACGCCCAAGGTGATCGGCGGCATCACCCCGGCCTGCCTGGAGGTCGCCAAGTCCATGTATGGCGAGGTGATCGATCGCGTGATCCCGGTCAGCTCGACCGACGCCGCCGAGATGGTCAAGCTGCTCGAGAACACCTACCG
>DATFWX010000003.1:0-9133 GCA_035258845.1 Polyangia bacterium
TACGCGGTCGACCTCAACGTGCCCACCGGCGAGACCTATCGGGTCAGTGCGAAGCTGGCCATGGCTCGAGCGCACGCACCGGTTGCCGATTCCGAGGAGCCGCGCCGGCCGGCGGCGCCGCCGGTGGCTGCAGCCGCCCCGCCGCGCACCGAGCCCCCGCCCCGCACCGAGCCCCCGCCCCGCGCCGAGCCGCCCGCGCGCATCGAGTCGCCACCGGCTCCTCGGCCCCCGGCGCCGCCCGCGCCGCCGCCGGTCGTGGCCAGGCCGCGTGAAACCGCGCCGCCGGTGGTCGAAACGCCCACCATTCAGCGGCACCGGGAGCGCGGCTGGTCGCGAGTCTGGTTCTGGACCGGGGCCGCCACCACTGCCGCGCTCGCGACCGGAGCCGTCATCACAGGATCGCTCGCCCTGTCGCGCAGCAACGAGTACAACGATCCCAAGACCTCAGCCGCACGACGCCAGGAAATTCTCAATAGTGGCCCCGCGCTCGCGCATACGACCGACGCGCTGATTGGCCTGGGCGTGGTGGCGGCAGGCACGACCGTGTGGCTCTACTTCAAGACCGATTGGAGCGTAACGCCGACGCCGTACGGCGTCGCGGTAGCCGGACGTTTTTAGCGAGCATCGGGAATGAAGCTTAGTTGGTTCGTGGTGAGGATGATGGTCGCCCCTGCGCTTGCGGGCGGCAGCGGTTGCTCGCTGCTGGCCGACTTCAATCCCGGAAGAGTGGAAGGAGGCGCCGGCATGGGTGGCTCGGGTGGGATCGCCGGCTCGGGCGGGACCGGGGGCGCAGGCGGCACCGACGCCAGCGTCGATGGACCAGCCGATGCGCACCCGGACGCGCACCGCGACGCCGCGCCTGACGCCATGGTCGACGCTTCGATCGACGCCGGCTGCAATTCGAACCTGCAATGCGACGACGGTAACATGTGCACGCTGAACATCTGCCAGAACGGCACATGCCACTTCCCCACCCGCAGCTGCGACGACCTCATCATGTGCACGCTCGACGGCTGCGAGCCCGCAACCGGCTGCACGCACACACCCAACGACTCCCTGTGCAGCGACAACGTCGCCTGCACCATCGACGTGTGCGATGTGCAGCAGGGCTGCCTGCACATGCCGGACAATGCGCTGTGCGACGACGGCAACCCATGCACGATCGATACCTGCATCGCGCCCAGCGGGGGCGTCGGGGGCGGCTGCGTGCATACTCCGATCGTGGGCTGCCGGGCTTGCGGTAGCGATAGCGATTGCCGGTTCTGTGAACGCTGTACGCAGCCGAATCTGAGCCGAGCGTGCATGAGCACCTGCGGCATCAACGGGGTATGCGGCGACCCGGTCGTCTGCGGGTCCTGCATGCCAGTGTGCCCATGATGAAAACAACCACGACGAGGGTTTTGTTGGGACTTAGCCTGCTGGTTGCCGGCTGCTCGTTCATCACCGATTTCAACCCGGGCCGGGGCAGCGGCGGGGCGGGCGGAACCGGCGGCACCGGCGGCACCGGAGGCACCGGCGGGGCAGGTGGCACCGGAGGCATGGGCGGCCGGCCCGTTGATGCGGGCGTCGACGGCAAGACCCCCGATGCACATCCGCCCGACGCGGCCATCGACGCGCGGGTCGATTGTACGAGCTCGAGTCAGTGCGACGACGGCATCGCCTGCACCGTCGACGTGTGCACACTTGCGCGTGTATGCCAGCACGAGTCCAACACCTCGGCCAGCAACAGCCGCTGCGCGCTGCCCAACCCGTGCACGATCGATTTCTGCGATCCCGCCGATCCCAACGCGGGCCCGGACGGCTGCGTGCACGCGCCGGTCATGTGCGGTCAGGGCCAGGTGTGCGACCCCGTCGTCGGCTGCGTGTTTGGCGAGTGCGTGCGCAACTCGGATTGTCCAACCCCGACCGACTGCTGCAAGCTCCCGTTCTGTCGCCCCGATCATAGCTGTAACGAGACCGATCTCTGCACGGGAGGTACCAACTGCGTGCGCCTGACCATGGGGTGCGTGTGCCAATGAGGTGACGATGCGCTGGCTGGTCGGCTTGAGCTTGAGCTTGTTGGCTTGTTCGCTGGTCACCAGCTTCGATCCCAACTCGGGCGGGGCCGGTGGTGCGGGTGGGGGCGGCCGCGGTGGCAACGGTGGCGCGGGTGGCGGCCCGGGCGGGAGCGGCGGGGGCGGCGGCGAGGGCGGTCATCCCGACGCCGACCTGGGCGATGCGAAGGTCGACGCCGGACCAGACGCCCGGATGTGCTACCTAAACAGCGACTGTAGCGATGGCAACCTGTGCACGCTCAACATCTGCAACAACGGCACCTGCGAGTTCCCAATGCGCAACTGCGACGACGGCATCGCCTGCACGATCGATGACTGCAATCCGGTGGTCGGCTGCACGCACACGCCGACCGATTCCCTGTGCGACGACGGCGACCCGTGCACGAACGATCGTTGCGCGCCCGGGGGCGGGGGCAGCGACAGCTGCCAGCACACGCAGATCCCGTTCTGCACGGCCTGCCCGACCGTGGGCGACTGCACGTCCGTGTGCGTCCCGTGCCTGACGCCCACCTTCTCGCGCTTGTGCAACCGGGTATGTGACAATGGCGGATGTGTGGTCGATCCTTCGACCTGTCAACAGTGCTCGCCACTGTGTTTTTAGGTGGAGGAGAGCGGTGAGATGAGATGGCTGATTGCAATTGCGATTGTGGCCGCGAGCTGCTCGCTCGTGACCGACTTCAACCCGGGCCGGGGCAGCGGCGGGGCCGGTGGCAGCGGCGGCGGGGGCGGCGTGGGCGGCCGTGGCGGCAGCGGGGGCGGGGGCTCAGGCGGCTCCGGCGGGCAGCCCCACGATGCGGCGGTCGACCGCGTGCCGCCCGATGGTCCCATGATGCCCCCTGATGCGTCGATCGACGCCCGCATCTATTGCACGAGCGACCCGCAGTGCGCCGATAGCTTCTATTGCACGGTCGACTACTGCGACCTCAACGGCATCTGCCAGCACACCAGGAGCAACGCGCGGTGCGCCACACCGAGCCAGTGCGTCATCGACAGCTGCAACCCCCAGGACCCGATGCACGACGATCTGGGTTGCCTGCACACGCCCGTCAACTGTCCAATGGGTCAAGTGTGCGATCCGCAGATCGGCTGCGTGATCGGCAACTGCGTGACCGACACCGACTGCACCCCGCCCGACTGCTGCACCACGGTTCACTGCAGCAGTCATCAGTGCCGGACGGCGAACAGTTGCAGCGCCACCCAGTCGTGCTGCCGGGCCCTGAACGGCACCTGCCTGGGCTGCCTGGACGTGTGCCCGGTCAGTCCCTGACGTTGAGAGACCAGTCGTAGTCGAGGTACTCGATGTGCGGCTGGGCGGGTAGCGTGCGGTAGCGCGCCACGAACGCCGGCACCGTCCCGGCCGCGCGCACGAAGTCGTCGGCGTACCAATTGAAGAGCGCGGACAGCCGCACGACCGAGCCGCGCACCTTTGCACCGACGGGCGCGGCCAGGTAGGCGCGCGCCTGCGTGTCCAGCGCGGCCTCGAGCTGGGCCCCCGCGTAGGGCACGCTCGCGAGCGGCGGCCCGCCGCGCGTCCCGGGTGCGAGCGCGAGCAGCGCCCGCGCATCCTTGAAGGTCGGTCGGATGATGTCCTGCACCAGCTCGTCGAGCGCGCGGGTTTTGCCCGCCACCTGGCAGCGCGGCCGCCGAAAGAACTCGGGCGCCTCGCGCACCGAGCGCACCGGCCAGCTTCTCAGCACGCCCGCCACCACGCAGGCGTTGTACGCATTGATCCAGAAGGCGAGCTGCTCGCGCGGGGGCAGGTTGGACGCCTGCGCTCGCCCCAGCAACGCCAGATACGCGTCCAGATCGCGGCGCGAATGGGCCAGGCCTGCGTAGTCCACGCGCCCCGCGCGCACGAAGCGGGCCAGCACGCGCGCCCACGCGGAGTGATCGAACGTCGGCTCAGCCGAGCCGAGGGGCCCCGCGAGCGTAGCGAGTCGGGGCGAGGCGAGGCTCATCCACGATGCCAACCGAGAAAACACTTGGGCCACCGGGAAAACGCGCAGCCTCTCAGCCGAGCCGAGGGGGCGCGAGGCCAGCAGCAAAAGGAGGATCCCCCTTGTCATGCCCCAAAACCCTTGTTATGGTGCCCGCGCTTTCCCGGGATCACGGGACCCATGTCTATCACGCTTCGCACCTATACGTTCCTGGATGCGCTGCAGCCTCAGCTGGCCTCGTTCATGGGCAAGACCGCGCGCGGCTTTCTGCCCTTACCCGGTATGGCCTCGCTGTTCGTCGAAATCGCGCCCGGAATCGCGATCAATCGCGTGACCGACATCGCGCTCAAGGCGACCAAGGTGGTGCCGGCCATCCAGGTGGTCGAGCGCGCCTACGGCCTGCTCGAGGTGCACGAGGTGGATCAGGGCGAGGTGCGCTCGGCCGGCCGCGCGATCCTCGAGCACCTGGGCGTGCGCGAAGAAGATCGGCTGCGGCCCAAAGTGGTGACCAATCAGATCATCCGCGCCATCGAGCCCTACCAGGCCCAGCTCATCAACCGCAACTCGCAAGGCATGATGATCCTGCCCGGGCAGTCGCTGTTCATCCTGGAGACCGACCCGGCCGGCTACGTCGCCTTCGCGGCCAACGAGGCCGAGAAGGCCGCGCGGGTGTTTCTGGTGCAGATCCAGCCCTACGGCGCGTTCGGGCGCCTCTGGATGTCGGGCCCCGAGGCCGAGATCGACGCCGCCGCCCAGGCCGCGATTGCGACCATCGAGGGTCTGCAGGGGCGCGCGGGGGCCGAGTACAAAGAACACTAGGAGGCAATAAGTGGCTGACGCTCTCGGAATGATCGAGACCAAGGGATTCGTTGGCATGGTCGAGGCCGCGGACGCGATGGTCAAGGCGGCCAAAGTCGAGCTGGTCGGGTACGAGAAGATCGGCGGCGGGTACGTGACCGCCATCGTGCGCGGCGACGTGGCGGCCGTCAAAGCCGCCACCGAGGCCGGGCAACGTGCGGCCGAGCGCGTGGGCGAGGTCGTCAGCGTGCACGTCATCCCGCGCCCGCACGTCAACATCGACCTGACGCTGCCCCTGGGCCGGCAGGAGGACGCGAAAGCAGGCAAGTAAGAGGCACGCAGATGGTGCTCGGACGAGTCATCGGCACCGTCGTCTCGACGCGCAAGGACGAAGAGCTCGAGGGGCTCAAGTTTCTGGTCGTCAAGGCGTGCGATTTCGACGGCAAGCCGACCGGGGGCGCGGTGGTGGCCGCCGATGCGGTCGGTGCCGGCATCGGCGAGGTGGTGCTGTACGCCGCCGGCTCATCGGCGCGGCAGACCCATCTCACCAAAGATCGCCCCGTGGACGCGACCATCATGGCTATCGTCGACATCGTGGAAGTCGATGGTGCGCGGCGCTACATCAAGGATGAGTAACTGACATGCAGCTCGACGAGCGCAAGATCCAGGAAATCGTCGAGCGCGTGGTGGCGCGGCTGGGCGCAGCACAAAGCCTCACCCCGGCCGAAGCGGTCGCGCGCACGCCCCCGCATCCCCAGCCGCCGGCGCCGGCGCCGCCCGACAAGCGCAAGGGCGAGCCGCGCATCCCGCCGGCACGCCTGGGCATCCATCCCGATCCCGACAGCGCGGTCAAGGCCGCGCGCAAAGCATTCGAGGCCAACGAAGCGGCACCGCCGCGCATGCGCGAGCGCTGGATCCAGGCCATGCGCGAGGTCACGCGCGCAAAGGTCAAGGAGCTGTCGGATTACGCCCGCGACGAGACCGGCCTCGGCCGCGCCGAGGACAAGATCGGCAAGAACCTTCTGTGCGTGGACAAGACGCCGGGCACCGAGATCCTGCGCCCGATCGCGTTTTCGGGCGACTACGGGCTGACCATCACCGAGCGCGCGCCCTACGGCGTCATCGGCGCCATCACGCCCACCACCAACCCGACCGAGACCATCATCAACAACGGGGTCGGAATGGTCGCGGGCGGCAATGCGGTCGTGTTCAACGTGCATCCACTGGCCGCGCGCACGAGCGCCTGGCACGTGCACCTCCTCAACGAAGCCATCACGGCCGCCGGCGGCCCGCCCAACCTGGTCGCGTGCGTGGCCAACCCGACCATCGAGAGCGCGCAGGCTTTGATGCGCCATCCGGGCATCCGCCTGTTGGTGGTGACGGGCGGGCCGGGCGTGGTCAAGGAGGCCATGAACGCGGGCAAGAAGGTCATCGCCGCCGGGCCCGGCAACCCGCCCGCAGTGGTCGACGAGAGCGCGGACCTGGCGCGGGCCGCGCGCGGCATCGTCAAGGGCGCCTCGATCGACAACAACATCATCTGCACGGCCGAGAAAGAGGCCATCGTGGTCGCGCAGGTGGCCGACAAGCTCACCCAGGAGCTGCAGAACAACGCCTGCTACCTGCTCAACGACAAGCAGGTGGCCGCGCTCGAGAAGGTCATCCTGATCGAGAACGGCAAGCACACCAACAAGGACTGGGTGGGCAAGGACGCCCGGCTCCTGCTCAAGCAGATCGGCGTGCACACGAACGACGATTACCGGCTCGCCATCTGCCTGGTCGACGAGCAGCACCCGTTCGTGCAGCACGAGCTGCTGATGCCGGTGCTGGGCATCGTGCGCGTGCCCGATGCGGTCGAGGCCATCGCGATGGCCAAGCGGGTCGAGCATGGCTTCGGCCACACCGCGGTCATGTACTCGCGCAACATCGAGCACATGCACGCGATGGCGCGCACGATCAACACCTCGATCTTCGTCAAGAACGACTGCAACCTGGCCGGGCTGGGCCTGGAGGGCGAGGGCTACACGTCGTTCACCATCGCCTCGCCGACCGGTGAGGGGCTGACGACCGCGATCAATTTCACGCGCGAGCGGCGCTGCACGCTCAAGGAGTATTTCCGGTTCGTCTGAGCGAGGTCCTGGCCCAGGCCGGCGTGCCGGTCCTGCTGCGGCCGGCCCCGGCCGTGTATGGGCTGGCGGTGGCCGAGGAGCCGGGTGCGCTCGCGGATCGCGTGGCGGCGCACCGCTTTGCGGCCGATGTGCTGCGCGGGCTCGAGCTCGTGCGTGCGGAGTGCGGCGCGGCGCGCGGCCTGCTGCTGGTGGATGACGACGCGGTGGCGGAGGTGTGCCGGGGCGTGGCGGCCGATTGGGCGCCGCTGGCGGTCGAGGGCGCGCCCGATGTGTATCCGGTGGCACCGCCGGGCGCTTTGGCGGTGCCGGCCGAGCTTCTGCGCCACGTGGCTGCTGCCGCCGACGCAGGACAGCCCATGACCACGCGCCTGGTTGCGGTCTCCGGTGAGGTCGCGGAGCCGTGTGTGCTCGAGCTGCCCATTGGCACGCGCGCCCAGCGTGCGCTCGATCTGGCGGGGGGCGCTCTCGATCCCGAAGCCACGCTGATGCTGGGAGGCTGCTTGCGCGGGGTGGCCGCTTTGCCTGCCGACGCGCTCGACAAGGCCGACGGCATGCTGGCCGCGCTGCCGGGGCCGACCCGGTCGCGGGGCGGCCGCTTTACGCTCCGGCGCGCGGTCGATGCGTGCCTGCAGTGCCGCCGTTGCACCGATCTGTGCCCGCCCGCGCAACTGGGCGCCCCGCTGGCACCGCATCGAGCGCTGCGCGCGCTCCTGGTCGAGAACGGGGCGCAGCTGGCCACCGAGGCCGCGCACTGCACGCGCTGCGGGGTGTGCTTTCTGGCCTGCCCGTACGAGCTGGATGCGCGCGCAGCCTACGACGCGACCGGGGTCCCGTTCAGCCAGCCGGTTGCGACCGCGGAGCCGCCCGCGCTCCGGTTGCCGGGCCACCATGTGCGGGCCCGGCTGGGCGCAGACGCCGACGACGCGGGCCCGGTGCCGCTACGATCCGCGCTCGACCAGGTGCACGAGGTCGCGCTCCGCATCGGTGCCGCCCCTGCGCGCGTGCGTGCCGGTCAGAAGCTGCACCGTGGCGATCGGCTGACCGACGCGCGGCCGCGAAGCCACGCCTCCATCGATGGCACGGTCGTGGCCGTGCTGTCCGACCGCATCGTGCTGCGCGGCTGAGCGGGGCAGAGTGCGCGGCGAGCCATCGGAAGCTCGCGGATTGCATCGACCGCCCGCAAGTAGGTAGCTCATCGGGGCCGCACGACCAGCGCGACGTGGTCGAAACCGGCCGCTCGCGCCGCCCCGAGCACGCCGCGCACCCGTCCAAAATCGACCCGCGCAGCCGCCAGCACGACCAGCGCGTCGAGCCTGGGGTCGCGCAACCGGAGCGCGCGCAGCTCCTCGCGCAGCCGCTCGACCGGCAGGCCGTTGAGCGCCAGCACATCGTCATCGACCGCCACCACGGGCGCGACCGCGAGCTCGCGGAAATGAGCCGCCACCGGCGGCACGATGTCATCGTGGTGCGGTCAGCTGCTCCCGCTCGGCTGCGCCAGCGAAAGCAGAAATAGAACCAGCACCAGAAACACGTCGACCAGCGGGGTGAGGTTGAGCATCGGGGATTGGACAACCCGCGGCGCGGCCGGTTCCGCCGCTCTGGACGTCGCCACCGTCGCCATGGTATCCCTCGCGCGTGGCTACGCTATTCCTGCAAGAGGTCCAGGCGACCGTCGTGGTTCATGATCTGCGCGACTTCTCCACGCTGGCTGTGCAGCTGGGCGCGGTCGACCTCGGGGTCGTGCTGTCACGCTTTTACGAGCACGCCGCCGGCGCGGTCGAGCCTCACGGCGGCCGGGTCGTCAAATTTATCGGCGACGCCATGCTGACCGCGTTCATCGGCGCGGGCGACGTCGACCACCGCGGCCACGCGCTGGATGCGCTGCGCACCACGCTGCGCCACCGCGAGGCCTGGCTCAAAGAAAACCAGAATCGCGGCCTGCCCGTGCTCGATTACTCGATGGCGGTTGCCTCGGGTGAGATCCTGGCCGGCGAGGTCGGCACCCCCAAGCTGCGCTTTTACGATGTGCTCGGCGAGCCGGTCAACGTTGCCTTCCGTCTGACCGGTGTGGCCACCGACCGCCACCTCTCGCACCTGGTGACGGCCGACGCCTACGAGCACGCCAAGACGCGTCCACCCGGCATCGAGGTGGAACCGATCGAGCTGGGCGGCAAGCGCATCCGTCTGTACCGGCTCGAGCTGTAGCGCAACCGCCGTG
>DATFWX010000004.1:0-16571 GCA_035258845.1 Polyangia bacterium
GCGGGCTCGAGGCCACCTGCCGGGGTGGTTGCGCGGCTCGCGCGCTGCTGATCGCGGGCACGCTCGACGCGCGCGACCCCTATTGCCCGGCCGAGGCCACCGCCGACGAGCGCGCAGCCGCCACGCCGCCGTGCGCCCTCGTGATCAAGCCCGACCGGATCCGGGTCCACGAGCGCTACCTCTGCACCGTCATCACACGACCATGCGCATCCTGATCGAGGGCATGGATCTGACCGGCAAATCGACGCTCGCGCGCGGGCTGGTCGAGAGGCTGCGCGAGGGCCACATCGCGGCCCGCCGTTCGGCCGGGCTGCTCGGGCGTGGGCTGACGGCGCGCGCAGCCTGGCGGCGCTACCGCTCGGGCGCCGATCCGACCGCGCACCTGCAGAGCTGGCTGTTCGTGGCAGCGACGGTGGCGGAGGCGCTGGTGCGGCCGGCTCCCGAGGAGGACGGCGAGGTGGTGGTGCACGAGGCCTACGTGGACCACACCATCGCGCTGTGCGAGGCGCTGGGACGACCGCTCTCGGCCGCGCTCGCGCGCGCGGTCGCGCCCCGGCTGCCCGGCTTCTTTGCCACCATCCTGCTGGTCGCGTTTCCCGAGGTCAGGCGGCTCCGGCTGCGGGCGCGGCCGCACGCGGATGCGCTCGATCGACTGCTGGTCGAGCATCCGGCCCGGGCGGCGCGGCTCGAGCGGCGACTGGCCGAGCGGGTGGCGGCGCGGCCCAACCTCTTGGTGCTCGACTCGTCGGTGGCGGCGCCCGAGGTGCTGGTCGAGCGCGCGCTGGTTCACATTTTCACGAGCGCCCGGCCGCGGGTAGAATGCGGCCCCAAGGCTCATGGCATTCTCGGACCACGACCGGGCCATGATGCGGCGCGCGCTGGCGCTGGCCGCGCGTGGACTGGGTAGAACCAGCCCCAACCCTGCGGTGGGGGCGGTTTTGTGCGGTCCGCGCGGGCAGGTGCTCGCAACCGGCTGGCACAAGCGGGCCGGGCTCGACCACGCCGAGGTGGCGGCGCTGCGCCGGCTGGGCTTCCGCGCGCCCGGCGCCACCCTGTATGTCACGCTCGAGCCGTGCGACCACCAGGGCCGCACGCCGCCGTGCAGCCAGGCCATCGTGCGCTCGGGCGTGCGCCGGGTCGTGGTGGCCATGATCGATCCGCATCCGCTGGTGGCGGGCCGGGGCGTCAGGCGCCTGCGCGCGGCCGGCCTGCGTGTCGAGGTGGGCCTGCTCGAGAGCGAGGCGAGGCGCCTCAACGAGGCCTGGCTCCACTGGCTCGAGCTCGGGCGGCCGCTGGTTTTGCTCAAGCTGGCCGAGACGCTGGACGGCAAGATCGCGACCCGGAGCGGCGACTCGCGCTGGGTGAGCGGGCCCGAGGCGCGCGCGCTGGTGCACAGGATGCGCGATCGCTTCGATGCAGTGCTGGTCGGGGCCGGCACCATTCGCGCCGACGACCCGAGGCTGACCACGCGTGGGATCCAGGGCGGGCGGGGCGGGCGCGATCCGGTGCGCGTGATCCTCGACCGCAATCTGACCACGCCGCCCGGCGCGCGTGCGCTGCCCGCGATCATCTTGACCGGACGGGCGGCTGATCGGCGGCGTGAGGCGGCGCTGGAGCGTGCTGGTGCAACCGTCGTGCGCACGCGCAGTCTGAAAGACGGTCTGCGCGCGCTGGGGCGGGCCGGCATCTGCTCGCTGCTGGTGGAGGGGGGCGGCGAGACCGCGGGGGCGCTCCTGGAAGCCGGTTGCGTGGACCGGGTCGTGATGTTCATCGCGCCCCGGATCGCAGGGGGGCGGGAGGCGGTGCCCGCGGTGGGCGGACGCGGCGTCAACCGCATGGCGGACGCGATTGCGCTCGAGCGCGTGCGCTTGCGCCGGGTCGGTCAAGATGTAATGATCACCGGCGATGTTCACGGGGCTCGTGGAAGCCAAAGGGCGCGTCGAGCGCGCGACGCCCGGCGGCGATGAGGTTACGCTCGAGCTGGCTACGGACCTGGACCCGGGCCCGGTGGGTTCCAGCCTGGCCATCGATGGCACCTGTCTGACCGTGGTGAAAAAGGCCGATGGTCGGGTGGCGGCCGTCGTGGGCCCCGAGACCTTGCGCAAAACCACGCTGGGCGCGCTCAAGGTCGGCGACGAGGTGAACCTGGAGCGGCCACTCAAGATGGGCGATCGGCTGGGCGGTCACCTTTTGCTGGGCCATGTCGATGGCGTAGGCGTGATTGAGCGGCGCGCCGAGATCGGGCCGGCCGCGCAGATCTGGATCACCGCGCCGCCCGAGGTCATGCGCTACGTGATCCTGAAGGGCTCGGTGGCCGTGGACGGCATCAGCCTGACCATCAACCAGGCCACCGAAACCGCCTTCGAGGTGACGCTGGTCCCGCACACACGGCAGGCCACCACGCTCGACCGCAAGCCGCCGGGCGCGCGGGTCAACCTGGAGGCCGACGTCATTGGGAAATACGTCGAGCGGCTGCTGGCCGCGCGCGCGGCCGGCCTGCCCGGTGGCGGCGGAGTCACGCTTGCGCTATTGAAGGAGCATGGGTTTGCAGATTGATATCATGCAGGGGCCACCGTGCCGCCGGCGGCGGGAGCTTTGCCATGCAGACTGAGCGCATGGAGCGCGTGCTGCGCGCAATCGACGACATCCGCAGCGGTCGCATGGTGATCCTGGTCGACGACGAAGACCGCGAAAACGAGGGCGACCTGGTGTTGGCGGCCGAGCGGGTCACGCCCGAGGCCATCAATTTCATGCGCAAGTTCGCGGGCGGCCTGATCTGCCTGGCCCTGACCGAGGAGCGCTGCGATCGACTCGGGCTCAAGCCGATGGCATCCGAGAATCGGTCGCCGCGCTCGACCGCGTTCACGGTGTCGGTCGAGGCGCGCCGGGGCGTGTCGACCGGCATCAGCGCGGCCGATCGCGCGCACACGGTGCGGGTTGCGGTGGCGCGCGATGCGCAGCCTGAGGACCTGGTCACGCCGGGCCACATCTTCCCGCTGCGCGCGCGGCGCGGCGGGGTCCTGGTGCGCTCGGGTCACACCGAGGGCTCGGTCGACCTGGCGCGACTGGCGGGGCTCGAGCCGGCTGGCGTGATCTGCGAGATCATGAACGAGGACGGCTCGATGGCGCGCTTGCCCGACCTCGAGCGCTTCGCCGAGCTGCGCGGGCTGCGCATCCTGACCATCGCCGATCTGATCGAGTATCGCCTCGAGCAGGAGTCGCTGGTCGAGCGTCAGGTCGACACGGTGTTGGCGCCCGACCTGCCCGGTCTGCCCGAGGGCGCCGAGTTTCGCTGTACGGCCTACCGCGCGCTGACCGAGCAGACCGAGTACATGGCGCTTTGGCTGGGTGACCTGCGTGCGCCCGCGCCCGCGCTGGTGCGCGTGCAGACCGCGTGCGTGCCGGGTGACGTGTTCGGCTCGCGCGCGTGCGACTGCGGCGCGCAGATGCGGCAGGCGCTGCGCATGATCGCGCGCGAGGGCCGCGGCGTGTTCCTGTATGTGTATCCGGTGGGCCGCCACTCGATGTTGGGCGACCTCGACGAGCACCTTCTGCATCAGGACGTGGGCCGGAGCGGGGTGAGCGGCCGCCACATGGCGCTGCGCGACTTCGGTCTGGGTGCGCAGGTGCTGGCGCACCTGGGCCTGCGGCAGATCCGGCTGGCGACCAACAATCCGAAGAAGATCGTGGGTCTGCAGGGCTTCGGTCTGACCGTGGTGGAGCGGGTTCCCATCGAGATCCCGCCGACCAAGCAGAACATCACGTACCTGCGCGACAAGCGCAACCGAGAAGGGCACCTGCTGTCGAGCGAGCATCTGGCCGGCGAGACCGAGAAGAAGTCATGAAAACCCTGGATGGCAAGCTGTCTGCGCAGGGTCTGCGCGTTGCAATCGTTGCATCGCGGTTCAACGCGTTCATCGGCGAGCATCTGGTGACGGGCGCGCTCGATCTGCTGCGGCGGATGGGGGCGGCCGACGACGATTTGACGGTGGCCCGCGTGCCGGGAGCATTCGAGATCCCGGCGCTCCTGCGCAAGCTGGCGCTGTCGGGCGACTACGACGCTGCGATCGCGATCGGGTGCGTCATTCGCGGCGCCACGCCCCACTTCGAGTATGTCGCGGGCGAGTGCGCCAAGGGGGTCGCGCAGGTGGCGCTGGAAGCGGCCGAGCGCGGGGTTGCGGTGACGTTCGGCGTGTTGACCACCGACACGATCGAGCAGGCGGTCGAGCGGGCCGGTACCAAGGCCGGCAACAAGGGCGCCGATGCGGCGCTGGCCGCCATCGAGATGGCGAGCGTGTACGCGCAAATGGGTGCGCGACGGTCCAGGAAGTGAGATGGGATCTCGACGCCGGGCACGCGAGGCCGCACTGCAGGCGCTGTATCAGCTGGACTTGAATCCGGACCTCACGCCCGAGCAGGCACTGGGCCACGTATTCGAGACCTTCGGCCGCGGCGATCGTGAACGGGAGCGGTCCCAGCGTGAGGAGTCGGAGCTTGGGCGGACGGGGCGGGAGGGGCCGGAGCGTGACCAGGAGCGCGGCAGCCCTGCTCACTGGGCCGCGCGCGGTTCGGCTGCGGATCACGAGCCGGCCGCCAGCGCCGCTTTCGCGCGCTCGCAGTGCGGGGAATCGCTCGAGCGCGCGTCGGAGCGGGACGGCCAGCCGGTCGCACAGGCGGCGCAGGAGGGCGAGGTCGACGAGCGCGCGCACGCGGCGGCCGGGCACGCCGGCGCCCTCGAGGCTGAGCAGCGGGCGTTCGCGACCAAGCTGGTGCTTGGGGTGACGCGGGCGCGCACCGACATCGATCCGATCCTGGCGCGCGCATCGACGCATTGGCGGCTCGACCGCATGGCGGCCGTCGACCGGAACCTGCTGCGGCTCGCGGTGTACGAGCTGCTCTACGAGGCCGACATTCCCGCCTCCGTGACCATCGACGAGGCCGTCGAAATCGCGAAACGCTACGGGACCGCGGAATCACCCGCTTTCGTCAATGGCGTGCTCCACCGCGTGGCCGCGGAGGCGCAGCTCCCCAAATGATACGACTCAGCTTCTTGCCGCCCGAGCTGGCACGCTGGGACGGCGCAGAGGCCGATGCCCTGTGCGTGTTCGTGTTTGAGGACCAGCGCCCGCCACGCGGTGCCGCCGGGCTTGCCGACTGGCGCTTGTGCGGCCGTCTGTCGCGTTGGCTCGTGCAGGGACGTTTGACCGGGCGTCGTGGCGAGCGACTGCTGACGCCCCTTCAGAGCCGCCTGCCGTGGGCGCGCCTTCTGGTTCTGGGGGCGGGGGCGCAGGCTGCGTTCGACGAGGCGGCCTACCGCGCTTGCGTGCGCGACGCCCTGCGGACGCTCGCGGGAGTCGGTGCGCGCCGATACGTCTTGGCTCTGCCGGGCCGCGCAGAAGGTCGCATCGCTCCGCGCCGCGCCCTCGAAATCCTACGCGAGGAAGGCCGCCCCTACGACACCGAGGCCCTGGTGGTCGAAGGTGCAGCCGCACAGAAGGAAATGGCCGAGGCCGTCCGCCGAAACTGATCCCAATGCGGAATGAACATTCATTCCGCATGATCTAGAATAATGATAAATTACAATCATATATAAAAAACTCATTGACATATTGAACGGAATGAATATTCATTCCGCCATGCGCGCGGCACGCAGGCGAACCGCTCCTCGCAAGCGGGTGGAGGAGTCCCCGCGGCAGGCGATTCTGGATGCGGCCTGCGAGCTGTTCGCAGACCGGGGCTTCCACGGGACTGCGGTGCCATTGGTTGCTGAGCTTGCAGGTGTAGGAGCCGGAACCGTGTACCGCTACTTCGACAGTAAGGAAGCGCTGGTGAACGCGCTCTATCAATTCTGGAAGGAACGGTTCGGCCGTACGCTGATGGACGGCTTTCCCTTCCAGGCCCCGGTGCGCGACCAGTTCCGCTTTTTCTGGCAAAAAATCGACGAGTTCGCTCGAAAACACTCGCGCGCCTTCGCCTTCCTCGAGCTGCACCATCACAGCGCGTACCTCGACGCGAAGAGCCGTCGGCTGGAGATCGAGATCCTGGGTCCGATCAAGGCATTCATCGAGGATGCGCAGCGGTCAGGGGTGCTCAAGGAGCTGCCGGCAGAGCTGGTCATGGCGCTCGTGTATGGGGCGTTCGTGGGCCTCGTGCGGGCGAGTTGGGCAGGTTATCTCGCGCTGACGCCCGAGGTGCTCGATGCCGCCGAAGCGTCAGTCTGGGATGCCATTCGCCGCTAGGGACGATGAGCCGCGGAATGAACGTTCATTCCGCGAGGGGACCGATAACCGAGTAAGTCATTGAAAGTGCAGGGTAAGGAGAAATCAATGAGCAGCCAGGGCAAGCAGAGCATCCTCATCACCGGCGCGACGGCAGGTATCGGTCGTCATGCCGCCCTCCACTTCACACGCAAGGGCCACCACGTGATTGCGACCGGTCGCCGTCCCGACGCCCTCGAGAAGTTGCGCGCCGAGGCAGCAGGTGCGAGCGGCAAGCTCGATCCTCTGGTCCTCGATGTCACGAATGGCAGCTCGATCGCTGCCGCAGCGGAGGCCGCCCTGGGGCTGACCGAGGGCCGGGGCATCGATGCGCTCATCAACAATGCTGGCTACGGGTTGGGCGGTCCGCTCGAGGAGCTGAGCGACCAGGATTTGCGTGCTCAGTTCGAGACCAACGTGTTCGGCCTGCTGGCAGTGACGAGGGCCTTCCTGCCGCAACTGCGCGCGCGCGGCGGCGGGCGCATTCTCAATCTTTCTAGTGTGGGCGGCCGGTTTACCTTCCCACTGTTCGGCGCGTACCACGCAACCAAGTACGCGGTCGAAGCGATCTCGGATGCCATGCGAAACGAGCTGCGGCCATTCGGAATCCATGTAGTCCTGATCGAGCCGGGCGTGATCAAGACCGAATTCGCCGAGCGATCGGTTGCCCTGGTCAAGAGGTACGAGAGGTCCGACTCGCCGTACGCGTCGGTATACGCGCGCGCAGACGAGCTGAAAGCCCAGACCGACCGCCAGGCGGTCGGCCCCGAGGTCATCGCGCGCGCCATGGAGCGAGCGCTCGCGGCCCGTCGGCCCGCAGCGCGCTATATGGCGCCCTTCAGGGCGCGGATCCTGCTCGTCCTGCTGCGACTGCTTCCGACCCGCCTGACCGATGCGCTTCTGCGGGCGGCAACGGGTCTTACGCGCAAGCGGCTCAACACGTCGGGCGCGAAACAGCAACCACCCAACACAGCGGCCGCCGCCCGCTAGGAAAAGCGGGCGCGCAGCTCGCGTTCCAGCCACCTGGCCAGCCGGCCGGCGGCCGTTGCGCAGCCGCGAGCGCTCGCTCGGCCGCGCGTCCCGGGCGTCGGCGGCCTATTTTCCGGGCCTCAACTGCCTATGTTAAAATGGGGTCTTCGGAAGGGAGCCGCGTGACGGTGCATCGCGTTCTGGTGGTCGAAGACTCGTCGACGATGCGGTCGTTCGTGGCGGCCGCCCTGGAAGCGGAAGGGGAGTACGAAATCACCAGCGCTCCCTCGGGGTTCGACGCGCTCAAGGTGTTGCCCAGGCAGCGGTTCGACCTCATCATCACAGACATCAACATGCCGGACATCAACGGCTTGGAGCTGATTCGATTTCTCAAGGAGTCGCCCCAGTATCGTGACACGCCTCTTTTCATCATCTCCACCGACGGACGCGAGCGCGATCGTCAGAAGGGCCTCCAACTGGGAGCCAACGAGTACCTGGTCAAGCCGTTTCCGCCCGAGGAGCTGGTGCGCCTGTGCAAGAAGTATCTGAGCGAAACGTGACGTCGCCATGAGCGAACGGGACGGCAAGCCCTCCGAGAAGGCGCTCACCGAGTTTTTGTCGGAGGCCCAGGAGATCGTGGAGGCGCTGGGCCGCGATCTGCTGGCGCTCGACGAGCAGCGCGCGCAGGGGCGCATCGATCCGGAAACCGTCAACGAGGCCTTCCGGGCCGTGCATTCGCTCAAGGGACTATCGGGGCTGTTCGGGGTCGCCCGCATGGTCAACCTTTCGCACAATCTCGAAAATCTGCTGGATGGGCTTCGGCTGGGGCGGGTGCACCTGGGCGCCGACATCCTCGATCTCCTATTCGAGGCCTGCGAGCTTTATCAGAAGCTGATCTCCGAAACCTCGCGCGGCCGGACCGGCGATGACAGCGAGGTCGAAGATTTGATCGCCAGGCTGGATCGCGTGGTGCTCGAGCACCACCGACGCGAAGAGCCGGGCCTCGGCGATTTCGATCTCGACCCGGGCGTGCTCTCGGTGCTGACCGAGTATGAGGAGCACCGGCTGCGCGAGAACGTGCGGCTGGGACGCGCGTTGTATCGGATTCATGCCGCCTTCGATCTCATGTCGATCGACCGGGGGCTCGAGGACCTGAAGAAGCGCCTCAAGCCGGTGGGCGAGGTCATCACCTATCTGCCGTCGGCGGAGTCGGGGAGCGCCGAGCAGATCGAGCTCGATCTCATCCTGGGCGCGGCCGCCACGCTGCCCGATGTGCGGGCGGTTCTCGAGGGCACGAGCGCAGAAGCGACCGCGGTACCGCGACTGCCGAGCAGCGCCGTGCCAGCGTCAGCGGAAGCAGGAGCCGCACCAACCGGGGCGGGCACGCCCACGATCACGGCGGAAGGGCCATCACGGGCGGGGGCGTCGGGCGGTCGCGCGCATGCGGAAGGCGAGGGGGCAGCAGGTCCCGCGGGCGCAGCCGGCCTCCGCGGTGGGGCGGAGGGTGCGGCCGGCAGAGCCGCTGGCGTCGTGGGCCCAGCCGGCGCACGCGGGCGCGGTGACGTCGCAGAGCAGGCAGCCCGCGAGCCGGTCGCCGCTCCTGCCGGAGCCGGCAAGACAGCGCCCGGCGCCGCTGTTGCGGCTGGCACCGGCAAGCCTGCGCGCGCCGCGTCCTCCGGTGCCGCCGCGGCCAGGACTGCCGCTCCTTCAGCTCCCCCGGGCACCGCTCCCGCGACTGCGGCTCCTCCCGCAACGTCCAGCGCCGCCACCACCGACGCCGGCATCAGCGCCGCCACCACCGACGCCGGCATCAGCGCCGCGACCACCGCCGCCGCCCGTGCAGCCTCCGCCCTCGCCTCCGCACGGGCGTCCGCACGTGCGCTCTCCGCGGCGGCAGCCGGTACCACCGCCGAGCCCGCCGGCACCCGGGACGACGCTGAATCCGAGGCCCGTGCCGCCGCCGCGGCCGCCGCCACCGCCACCTTGCGCTCGGTCGCTCAGACCGTCCGCGTCGACATCCACAAGCTCGATTACCTGATGAACGTGGTCGGCGAGCTCGCGCTCGCCCGCGCGGGCATCGTAGCGGTTCTCGACCGAATCAAGGCCGACCGCACCCAGGCCGAGCTGGCACGCGCGCTCCACCACGAGGTGCGCGCGCTCGATCGCAAGCTCCACGAGCTGCAGGCTGGCATCCTGGAAGTGCGCATGGTTCCGCTGGGCCAGGTGTTCGACAAGCTGTCGCGTGTCGTGCGCAAGATCTCGCGCGAGGCGGGCAAGGACATTCGCTTCGTCATCACGGGCGCCGATACCGAGCTGGACAAGCTCATCGTCGAGGAGCTGTCCGATCCGCTCATGCACATCATCCGCAACGCGATCGATCACGGCATCGAGTCGGCGTCCCGGCGCGCGGTCGTGCGCAAGCCTGCCACCGGCACCATCGCGCTGGCCGCCTACCAGAAGGGCAACCACGTCGTCATCGAAGTGGAAGATGACGGCCAGGGCCTGAACGAGCGCGCCATCCTGGCCAGCGCGACCTCACGCGGCCTGATTGACAAGGCACTCGCCGCCGAGCTAGGCCGCCGCGACATCCACAACCTGATCTTTCTGCCTGGCGTCTCGACCAAGCACAGGGCCGACGAGATCTCGGGCCGCGGCGTGGGCATGGACGTGGTCAAGACCAACATCGCCAAGCTTTCCGGAATCATCGACGTGCAGTCCGAGCCCGGCCACGGCACCAAATTCTCGATCACGCTGCCCATCACGCTCGCCATCATCCAGGCGCTGGTCATCCGCGCGGCCGCGCGCACCTACTGCATTCCGCTCAACTCGGTGCTCGAGAGCCTGCTCATCGATGCAGCGGACGTCAGGACCATCGAGCGGCGCGAGGTCATCACGCTGCGCGGCGCCACGCTACCGCTCATCCGGCTCGAGGACGTGTTCAAGCTGCCCCAGGTGCAGCGTCCGCAGGGCCCGCTCTACGTGGTTGTGGTGGGGCTGGCCCAGCATCGTCTGGGTCTGGTGGTCGACGACCTGGCCGGACAGCAAGACATCGTGATCAAGCCGCTCGGCAAGCTGCTCGGACGCATCCGGGGCATCGCCGGCGCGACCGAGCTGGGCGGCCAACAGACCGTGCTGGTGCTCGACGTGGCCGCGCTGGTCGAGGAAGCGCTGCTGCGCGCGGCGGAGGCGGCGTGAGACGAGCTAAGGGGCCCCACGCAAACGAGGATCCCGGCAGCGTAGCGACAGCGGAGCCGCATGGTGGATCTGAAACCAGAAGAAAAGGGGCGCGCTGATGGCCGGACCGCCGCTGACCTGGGACGCCATCCGCACCGGTCGCGCCCGCGTCGCCACCGAAGCCAGTTACACCGGCCTGGCAGCCGCCCGCCGCGCACGCAGCGCGGCCAAGGCCATCGGCGCCGGGCGCGAGCTGCTGTCCTTCCGCCTGGCCGGCGAGGACTACGCGCTCGACATCATCCGCATTCGCGAGATCATCAAGCCCGCACCGCTGACCGAGGTACCGCGCGCGCCCGCCTTCGTGCCCGGCATCATCTCGGTGCGCGGCACCATCGTGCCCGTGATCGACCTGCGCCTGCGCCTGCGCCTGCACGCGCCTCCGCCCGGCAAACCGGCGCGCATCTTGATCGTGAGCAAGGACGACGATCCCTATGGTCTGCTGGTCGACGAGGTGCGGCAGGTCGAGCGGCTGGCTCACCAGGACGTGGAGGCGCCCCCGGCCGTGATCGGAGGGCTCGAGGCCGAGTTCATCGCGGGCATCGGCCGCGCCGAGAACAAGCTGCTCATTCTGCTCAACCTCGACGCCGTTCTCACTTTCGAGGTCGGCCCGTGATCGAGCCCCGCAGCGACGATCTGGTCCAGCTGGCGGCCTTCCGCATCGGTGACGAGGAGTTCGCCATCGACATCATGCGGATCAAGCAGATCATTCACCCGCAGAAGATCACGAAAGTGCCCAAGGCTCCCCGATTCGTCGAAGGCGTCGTCGAGCTGCGCGGCGCCATCCTGCCGATCGTGGATCTGCGCCGCCGGTTCGATGTGCCCAACCGGGAGCTGACCCGGGCCAGCAAGTACATCATCGTCTCGATCGACGATCGTCTGATCGGCCTGGTCGTGGATGCGGTCAGCCAGGTGCTGCGCGTGCCACGCGCCGACATCAAGCCGCCACCCGAGTTCGGTCCCACCGGCGGGCCCACCTTCTTCACCGGCGTCTGCCAGGTCGGCGACCGCATCGTCATGATCCTCGACCTGGATCAGGTCCTGACCCGGCAGGAGAGGATCGAGCTGGGCACAAGCGCGCCCAAGGCGGATCCGGCGTGAGCCCGCGTTCGCGGCCTCCCCTGACCGTGCCCCGTCCCGATCTCGCCGAGCCGGGCGGAAGGGCGGTGCGGCTTCTGGTCGCGCACGAGTCGGAGGCCATCCGGCAGGCTGTGCGCCGGCTGGGCGAGGATGCCGGTTACGAGGTCGTGAGCGCCGCCGACGGCGAGGCGGCGCTTGCGCGCGCGCTCGCCGATCGCCCGGACGTGATGGTGATCGACGTCGCGCTGCCGCGCCTGCTCGGCTACCAGGTCGTCGACCGCGTGCGCGAGCGCGGCCTCAAGATCCGCACCATCCTGGTCGCGTCGGTCTACAACCGCACCGGTTACAAGCGCCGGCCCTCGACGCTCCACGGCGCCGACGACTACATCGAGCAGCACCACATCGCCGACCATCTCCTGTGGAAGATCGCGCGCCTCCTGCCGCCCGGCCGCGCGCCCCGCATCGGCCCGCCCGATCCAGGCGAGTCGGCCCAGATCCGCCGGGCCGGCGAGGCGCGACTGCGCCTGCGCTACGCCTCGCTCGACGAGGGCATCGAGCGCGCGCGCCGTCTGGCCCGCCTGATCGTAGCCGACATCGCGCTCTACTGCGGTCAGCACATCGCGGAGGGCCTCCAGCATGGCGACCTCGAGGTTCGGCTGCGCGACGATCTCGAGGAGGGCCGGCTGTTGTTCGATCTGCGCGTGCCCGAGGAGATCCGCCGCACCCGCGACTTCATCGCGGAGGCGCTGGCCGAGCACTTGGCCGAGCGCGCCGGCAGGCACGGGCAGGGGCCCGAGCAGGACCGCAAAAAAGGGAGCTAGCCGTGGACACGGGCAAAGCCGAGACCCGAGTCATCCAAGAGACGCGCGCGCGGCTGGGCAGTCCCGACGAGGAGGTCCGGCGCTCCGCCATCGCAGCCCTTCCACCCGGCTGGCTGCCAGGCGCGGTGGCGCTGCTCGTCGACGCCATGGGCGACGGCTCCTGGCGCGTGCGCAAAGAGGCGGTGGCCCGCCTGGCCCAGTGGCCCGATCCCGCGGGCGCGGTGCCGGCGCTGATCGCGGCGCTGTCCGAGGACGCCAACGTGGGCCTGCGCAACGCCGCGGTAGAAGCGCTGGCGGCTATCGGTAAGCCGGCCGTGGTGCCGCTTCTGACCGCCCTGCGCGCGGGCGGAGAGCATCGCAAGCTCATCGTCGATGCGCTGGGCGCAATCGGCGACCCGCAGGCGGTGGAGCCCCTGTGCACGGCCATGGAAGGCTCGGACGAGAATCTGCGAGCGGCCGCGGCCGAGGCGCTGGGCCGCATCGGTGGTCCGCGGGTGGCCGACGCGCTGGTCAGCGCGCTGCACCACGAGGACCTGATGACCCGGCTGGCCGCGTTGGAGTCGCTGGCGCGCATCGGCGCCCAGGTGCCGCTCGAGCGCATCCGGCCGCTGCTCGACGTGCCCATCCTTCGGCGCGCGGCCGTGCTGGCGCTCGGTCAATCCGGGAGCGCCGAGGCTTTGCCATACCTGCTCGACGCGCTGGCCGACCGCACGCGTGGCGTGCGCGAGGCGGCCGCGGTTGCGCTCACGCGCCTGTCTGCCAATGCGCCCACCGGCGAGATCTTGCGCCTCGACACCGTCCTTGCGCGCCTGCCGGCCGACGTCATCGCCGATCTGGTGCAACTCCTCGAGGCCGAGGATCGCGCGGTGCGCCGCGCCGCCGCCACGCTTCTGGGCTGGTCGCGCGCCCCGCAGGCGCTGCCCGCCCTCGCGGCCACCCTGCGCGATGACCAGGTGCATCATGCCGCTGCGCACGCCATCGCCTCGTTCGGCCCAGCCGCGGTGGCACCGCTGTGCGCGCTGGCGGCCGAGGCCGATGCCGATTTGCGTCCGATGCTCTACGATCTGTTCCCGCGCCTTCACGCAGCGGCGGCCGATGCTCGCGTGGGCGCCCTCTTGGCGCGGGCGCTCGAGCAGGGTGAGACCGAGGACGCGTCGGCAGCGGCGCGCGCTCTCGGCGAGGTGGGCGGCAAGGAGGCGCTGGCGCCGCTCTTCCACGCCATCGAGCGCGGCGAGAACGAGCTGGCTACGGCCGCCGCGGGTGCGCTGGGGCGGCTGGGCGCGCGCTACTCTGACGAGGTGCGCATGCTGGTGGCGGCGCGCGGCCTGCACGGCCCGACCGCACCCTACCTGTGCCGCGTGCTGGGCGCGATCGGCCGCCCCGAGGATCGCGCGCTGCTTCTGGGCGCGCTCAAGGATGAGAGCGCCGATCTGCGACGCGCGGCCGCAGAAGCGCTGCCGTCTCTGGCGCCCGATCCGGATGCGCTGGCGGCTCTTCTGTTCGCGCTGGCCGACGAGAGCGCACCGGTGCGGGCGGCCGCCGCACGCGGGCTGGGCGCGATCGGCGACGCCCAGGCCGTCGATGCTCTGGTCAGCGCCGCCGCAGACCCGGAGGCGGCCGTGCGCGCGGCCGCGGTGCGCTCACTGGGCCAGATTGGCGACTCGCGCGCACGCGGGACGCTGCGCGAGCTGGCGAGCCGCGATCACGGCGCAGTGGCCGCGCATGCGATGGAGGCATTGCGGCGCCTCGGCATGTCGGGCGATGAGCAGGTGCTCCTGGGCGGACTGTCCCATCACGATCCGGAAGTGGTCAAGGCCGCGCTGCGGGGCCTTTTCCGGCGCCCCTCGGGCGACGCGTTCACGGGCCTGGTGCGCGCGCTCGCCCACCCGCGCTGGGATGTGCGCAAGCTGGCCGTCGAGTCGCTGGGCGAGCGCGGCGATGCGCGTGCGCGCGGCCCGCTCATGGCTCGGCGCGCGGTCGAGGCCGACGAGCTCGTGCTCAGCGCCATCGAGCACGCCCTGGAAGCGCTGCCCGCGACGGGGACCGAGGGCGGAGCGTCCCTGTGATCCAGCGCGAGGACCTTCCGCGGCTCGATGCGGAAACCTTTCGGCTGTTGCGCGACCTGATCTACGAGTACTGCGGCATCCACTTTCAAGACGACTCGCACTACCTTCTGCAGCGCCGCCTCGCCTCGCGCCTCGAGACCTGCGGTCTCAGCGATTTTGCCGAGTACTACGAGTATCTGCGCTACCACCCGGACCGGAACGAGGAGCTGGAGGAAATCGTCGAGCGCGTCACCACCAACGAGACCTACTTCTTTCGCGAAAGTTATCAGCTCGACGCGCTGCGCCTCGAGATCCTGCCCGAGATCCACGCCATGCGCCGGCGTGGCCGTCGGTTGACCGTCTGGAGCGCCGGCTGCGCAACCGGCGAGGAAGCGTACACGTGCGCCATCCTGATCCTGGAGAGCGGCCTGTTCGGCGATTGGGACGTGCGTGTGTTCGGCAACGACATCTCGCGGCGCGTGCTGTCGGTCGCGCGCAAGGCGGTTTACGGTCACAACTCGTTCCGGCAGACCGACGAGCGCTATCTGCGCCGCTACTTTCGGCAGCAGGGCGGCCGGCACCAGGTCACGGAGGAGGTCAAGGCGCTGGTCAGCTTCGGGCAGCTCAACCTGATGGACGCCGACACGCTGTCGCTCGTGGGCGAGGTCGACGTGATCCTGTGCCGGAACGTCCTCATCTATTTCAACCTGGACTCGCGCCGGCGCGCGATCGCCAATTTCTATCGCCGGCTGATTCGAGGCGGCTACCTCCTGCTGGGCCATTCGGAATCGCTGCTCAACCTGTCCACCGCTTTCGAGCTGGTTCATCTGCAGCACGACATGGTTTACCGAAAACCCTGAGGTTTCGCGGACTCCCGCCTCGAGCCGAGCGTGCGGCACGGGCGGGGCTTGCGCTTTCGAAGTGGCTCAGGGCACACTAGGATGATGAAGCTCGTCAAGTGGTGCGCGCTCTTGCTCGCGGTTTCATTTGCCGTGCCGGCCGTGGAGGCGCTCGCGGCCGCGCCGGCGCGAACGGGCGTGAGCGCCCAACATACAGTGCAGGGGCGCGGACGCCATCGTCGAAAGCGCGCGCGTCGACATCGCAGAAGGCACGCCAAGTCCGACCGCGGGCTCGAATTCTAGCGGCCACCCCTGGCCGCCGTGTCAGAGCCCATCCGCGTCGTAGTCATCGACGATTCCGCGCTGGGCCGGCAAACCATCACGCAGATGCTGGAGTCGGATCCGGAGATCCACGTGGTGGGCCGGGCCCCTGACGGCGACGAGGGGCTCAGGCAGGTCTTTCAGCATCATCCCGACCTGGTCACGGTCGATCTCGAGATGCCCAGGATGGACGGCTTCACGTTCTTGCGCATCCTGATGGGCCGCCACCCCACGCCGGCGCTGGTCATCAGCTCGTATGCGGCGCGCGAAAACGTGTTTCGTGCGCTCGAGCTGGGCGCGCTCGACTTCATCGCCAAGCCGGGGCCCAAGCTGACGCCCGATCTGCGCGCGATCCGGGACCAGCTTCTGGTCAAGGTCAAGCTGGTGCGGCAGCTCCGCAGAGCCAACCTGAATGCGCGCGCGCAGGCGGCCGCCCAGCGGGTCACGCCCGTGCATGGAGCGGTGGCCGTGCGGCCCGCGGGCGCCACGGGCGTCCCGGGCGCCTCGGCCTATGCGGCCACCGTGCCGCCGGCGGCGGCGCCGCTGCGCGTGATTGCAATCGGCGCCTCGACCGGCGGCCCGCCTGCGCTGCAGCAACTGTTGCAGGGCCTCGAGCCCTCGCTGCCCGCGGCCATCGTCATCACCCAGCACATGCCGGCCAAATTCACGCATGCGTTTGCCGAGCGGCTCGCACGCGCGACCGCGTTCGCGGTCAAAGAGGCGGAGGAGGGCGATGTGCTGCGGCCGGGCCTGGTGCTGGTGGCACCGGGCGCGGGCTCGCTGTCGCTTTCGCGTCAGGGCGCGCGCCTTCTGGCACACGTCGAGACCGCCGGATCGCAGGCGCAGACGCAGACGCAGGCGCAGGCGCAGACGCAGACGCAGGCGCAGGAGCGGTTCGTGCCCAGCATCGACCGCATGCTGACCTCGGTGGCCGAAGTCTGTGGGCCCAACGCGTTGGCGGTGGTGCTGACCGGCATGGGCGGCGACGCCAGCCGGGGCGTGCGCGCC
>DATFWX010000005.1:0-14034 GCA_035258845.1 Polyangia bacterium
CGACCGATTTCCTGCCCATCGGCACCGAGATCATCCTGGACGTGATGCCGCCCGGCAGCGTGGTGCCTCTGAGCGTGGCCGGGCGCGTGGTGTGGACGCGGCACACCGCCGGCGAGGAAGGAATCGGCGTCGAGTTCAAGGCGCGCGATGCCGGTGGCGTGCGGCGGCTGCGCGAGCTGGTACGCCGGCTGGAGACGCTCGAGAGCGCGATGGAAGTCATCTCGAGCGATAAGTCGGGATAGCCAGGGCCGCCCGGCTCACGGTACCTCAGCCTAAATCGCCGGAGCTTGGGAGAGATGCGCAGCTCGGGCAGCGTCGGGCCCGCTAAGCGGCTACCGCAGCGCGAGCTTGTAGAAGAAGCCGCGGTTGGACAGCACGTACAGCGCGTCGCCGGCCACGATGGGCGCTGCCGAAACCCCCTCGCCCGGGTTGAAGAAAGCCAAAAGGTCCCCGGCCACCCGGTCGACCACGTAGAGGCCGCTCTCGCTGCCCGAGAGCAGGATATAGCCGCGGTGCAGCCGGGGCGGCGACAGGTCGCCGGCTGCGCCCAGGGCCTGCTGCCACAGCAGGCGGCCTTTGGTGTCGAGCACGTGCAGACCGGTCTTGGCGGCCGTAAAGTAGATGCGCCCACCCGCGACCGCGATGCCGGCCGCGCCCTCGACCTCGAAGCGCCACTTGACCGCGCCGTCTTTGGGCGCGAGCGCGTACAGGCCGCCCGAATAGGATGCGGCGTACAGGGTGCCATCGGCCAGCACCGGCGTGGTGTCCACGTCGACGAACTGATCCGAGGCCGCCGCCAGCGAGCGCGCCCACACCACCTCGCCGTTCTTTGCGTTCAGACTGACCAGGTAGCCGTCCGCGAAGCCGGTGTACACCCGGTCGCCGCTCACCGAGACGCCCGCGAAGCCGTGGATGGTGAAGCTCTCGGGCGGCTCGCGCTCGTACTGCCACAGCCACTTGCCGCTCTGGGCCTCGAGCGCGTAGGCGCGCCCGTCGCTGGTCGCGAAGTAGAGGATGCCCGCCTGCAGGACTGGGGGCGGATCGAGCGTGCCTTTGGCGTGATAGCTCCAGCGCGTCCGGCCCGAAGCAGCGTCCAGCGCGTACAACACGCCGTCGTCGGCGCCCACGAACACCAGACCGGTGTGATCGTCGTACAGCGCCTGCGAGTCGACCCCGCCCGAGAGCCGGCTCGACCAGACGATGGAGCCGTCGCGAACGGTGAGCGCGTAGAAGACCCCCTGCTGGGAGCCGATGAAGACCCGGCGCCCGTCCGAGGCCGCGCGCGCAAATTCCTGCGGCTTCCAGGCCAGAAGCGGGCGCTCGTTGAGCGCCACCCGCCACGCGATCGTGATCGCGATGGGTGAGTCGCTAAGGGCCACCGGTGCACCTGGGCGGGCCGGACGCGCGGTCATCTGGGTGCAGCCCAGAGCCGCCCAGAGAACGATGAGGCGCGCCTGCATCAGCGGGCTTCCAGGGCGGCCAGGCGGTTGGAGATGTCGTCGCGGAGGCTCGTGGTGGGGTACTTCTCGAGCACCATCTTGTACATCTTCTCGGCGCCCTGCGGGTCGCCCTTGCGCTCCAGGATGCGCGCCTGATGGTACAGGGCGCGGTCCCGGTACAGCTCGCCTTCCATCTCGAGCTTGCGGAACTCGTCCAGCGCCAGATCGAGCTGGCCCTTGCCCTCGAACGCGTAGCCGCGCCCTTCGCGGGCCAGAAAGCGCAGCCGCTGCTCGCTGTCGCTCTCGGCCAGGAAGTCGCCGTAGCCCTTGATGGCCTGGTCGAACTGTTGGCCGTCGAGCTGCACACCCGCGCGCACCAGCATGGCTTCGCGAGCAGCGCCGGTCGACCGGTATTTGGCCAGCATGGCGTCGAGCTCGCTGAGCGTGGCCTGGCGCCGCTCGTCGGCGGTCTTGAAGCGCGGGATGCCGTCCTCGTTTTGCGCCTTCTTGGCCGCCTCGTCGTCGGCCGCAAGGTCGGTCTCGTACATCCGCATGGCCCGCGAAAGGGCCAGCGAGGCCTCGCCCTCGATGCGGGCCGAGTGATCCGAGAAGGCCGTGGTGCCGATGATGGCGACCAGCGCCACCACCGTGCCAATCACGATGGGCCGGCCGTTCTGCTTGAGGAACTCGTAGGCGTGCTGCCAGAAGCTGACGAACTCGTCTGGACGCTTGAGATCCTTGCGCGTGTAGCGCTTCGCCACGGTGGCGGTTCATAGCACCCGATCCGCGTGGTGTCAACGACTTGGACTCAGACTTGCGGTGGCGCGTTGCCCCGGCTACCCTGCCCACCGTGCGCCTCCTCGTGTGCAGCCTGCTGGTGTTGGGCGGCGCCGGCACCGCGCACGCGGGCGACGAGCAGTGGCAGGTCACGCTGGTGCCCGCCTACGCCGTGGTCGACTTCGACGCGCGGTCGCCCTCGGGCGTGGGAGCGGCGGCTGAGCTCGGGTACGGCCTGAGCGATGCCTGGACCGTGCGCACGACGGTCGTCTTGTCGGCTCATCCCGCCGACGCCGACAAGAGCAAGATGCTACCCGAGGGCACGCTCACGGTGCTGGGCGGGTTCGCGGGCCTGCGCTATGCATTCGATGTTCTCAAGACCGTGCCCTATTTGGATCTCGGCCTGGGATTTCTGTGGGCCCAGGGCGCCGGCGGAAAATCGTCGACCAACCTGAGCTACGAGGCTGCCATCGGGTTCGACCACCTGGAGTCGCCGCGCTGGTCGTGGGGACTTCAAGTGGCCTACCATGGTTTCTTGCCTAACTATTCGCAACTCCCGGTGTATTTGTACGCGGGCCCTACCTTCGCGTGGCGCTGGGAGTAGGCTTCCGGGTCTACTTGCGCCGAGGGCGGCGGCGGCACAGGAGCCGTATCGGCGTGCCCCGAAAACCGAACGCAGCCCGCAGCTGATTGGTGAGGTAGCGCCGGTACGCAAACGGGACCGCCTCCGGGAAGTTGGCCTGCACCACGAAGGTAGGCGGCCGCGTCTCGGCTTGCGTGATGTAGTACAGGCGCACCGACTTGCCCTTGTAGTGCGGCGGCGGATGCTCGGCCAGGATGCCCTCGAACAGCCGGTTCAGCTGGGCGGTCGGGACCCGGCGCGCGTACTGGGCGAACGCAGAGCGGGCCAGCTCGACCACACGCTCGACCTGGCGGCCGGTCAGGGCGCTCGTGGCCAGGATGGGCGCCCAGTCGACGTGCGCAAGCTCGTCGCGCACCCGGCGCCGCAGCGCGTCCTCCTCGGCGTGGGACAGAAGATCGGCCTTGCTGAGCACCAGCACCAGCGCGCGCCCCTTTTCGGCGGCCTCGCCCGCGATGCGGGAATCCTGCTCGCTCGGGCCTTCCCGGCCATCGATGATGAGCGCTACCACGTCGGCCCGCTCGATGGCCCGGTGCGCCATGTCGACCGCCACCCGCTCGGTCATCGTGTAGGCGGTGCGATGCTTGCGGATGCCGGCGGTGTCGATGAGCACGAACGGTTGGCCCTGCCACTCGAGCGGGGTGTCGATGGGGTCGCGGGTGGTGCCGGGCGCTTCGTGGACCAGCACCCGATCCTCGCCTAGCAGCCGGTTGACCAGCGAGGACTTGCCGGCGTTGGGCTTGCCGACCAGGGCCAGCTTGATGGCCTCCTGCGCGCTCGTCTCCGGGGTCGCGGGCGCGCCGGGCAGACGATCGAGCACGGCATCGCACAGCTCGGCCATGCCGCGGCCGTGCTCCGCGCTGACCGGCCACACCTCGGGAAAGCCCAGCTCGAAAAGAGGCCCGATGGCGGCTTCCGCAGCCGCGCTGTCGACCTTGTTGGCCACCAGCAGCACGGGCCGGCCCAGCCGACGCAGATCCGCGGCCACCTCGCAATCGAGCGCGGTCGGTCCCTCCTGGGCATCGACCACGAACAGGACCAGGGCCGCCTCCGCAATGGCAAGCCGGGCCTGGCGGCCGATGGCGGCCAGAAGATCCGCCTTGGCCTCGGGATCCAGCCCGCCCGTGTCGACCAGCCGAAAGCTTTTGCCCGCCCAGTCGGCGATCGCGTAGCGCCGATCGCGGGTCACGCCGGGCTGGTCGTGCACGATCGCGCTGCGGCGGCCGACCAGCCGGTTGAACAAGGTCGACTTGCCGACGTTGGGGCGCCCCACCACGGCCAGAAGGGGCAGCTCCGGCTCGCTCACCCGTACCCCATCCGTTTGAGCGACGCACCCGAGCGGCTCCAGTCGGGATCCACGCGCACCAGGAGCTTGAGGTGCACGGGGAGCCCGAGCAGGCGGGTGATCTCGGCGCGTGCGCGGGTCCCGATCTCCTTGATGACGCGGCCACCGCGTCCCACCAGGATCGCCTTCTGCGACTCGCGCTCGACGTGGATGGTGGCGTCGACGACCAGATCGTTGGCCTCTTTGCGCTCCTGCCAGCTTTCGATCGTGACCGCGCTCGCGTAAGGGACCTCGTCACGCGCGGCCAGGAACACCTGCTCGCGGATCAGCTCGGCGGCCAGGAAGCGCTCGGCCGCATCCGTGACCATGTCCCGGGGATACATGGGCGCGCCCTCGGGCAGGCGCGCCCAGACCGCGCGCACGATGCGGTTGAGGCCGTCCGGCGAGGTGGCCGAGATCGGGATGATCTCGGAAAAGTTGCCCTCGCGGGTCCAGGCCTCGATACGCGGCAGAAGCAGGTTCTTGTCAGCCACCAGGTCGATTTTGTTGAGCACCAGGACGACCGGGCGCCGCACCGGTTGCAGCCGTTCGATCACGAAGCGTTCGGGCGGCCGCGTGGCATCGACCATGTACAGAATCACGTCGACGTCGGACAGGGCGGCCAGCGCCTGCTCGACCATCCAGCGATTGAGCGCGCCCCGGCCCGCGTGGATGCCGGGCGTGTCGATAAAGACGATCTGCGCGGGCGGCTCGTCCTGGTTCAGGATGCCTAGGATGCGGTTGCGGGTGGTCTGCGGCTTGGGCGTGACGATCGCGATCTTCTCGCCCAGAAGCTGGTTAAGAAGCGTCGACTTGCCGACGTTGGGACGGCCGACAATGGCGCACAAGCCAGCGCGCGCAGCAGGCATCGTGCGCTTCCTTATCATGCTTTGCGCGCGCATGCTATCTTCCGGATATGACGAGCGCAGCGCCGACGGAGCGATCCGAGCATCGCCCCACCTCCTTCTCCAAGAGCCTGTTTTTCGGCGTCATTCCGGAAGAAATGGTGTTCCCCTACCCGCGCCCGCCGGAGGCCGAGCGCGAGGGCGTGCGCCTGGTCCTCGAGGCCTGGCACAAGTTTGCCGCCGAGAAGGTCGACTCCCCGAAGATCGACGCAGACGCGGCCATCCCCAAGCCGGTCTTGCAGGAGCTGAAGGCGCTCGGTCTGTTTGGATTGGCCATTCCCGAGGCCTATGGCGGCGCGGGCCTTACGGCCACCGGCTACGCGCGCGTGTTTCAGGAGGTGGCCGCGGTCGATGGCTCGCTGGCGGTCACGCTGGGTGCGCACCAGTCGATCGGGTGCAAGGGCATCGTGCTGTTCGGCAGCGAGGCCCAGAAGAAGAAGTACCTGCCGCGCTGCGCGAGCGGCGAGTGGGTGGCTGCGTTCGCGCTCACCGAGCCGTCCTCGGGCAGTGACGCCGCCTCGATCAAGACCCGCGCGGTCCGGCAGCCCGACGGCAGCTTCCGTCTGAGCGGCAACAAGATCTGGATCTCCAACGGCGGCTTCGCCGACGTGTTCACCGTGTTCGCGCAGACCGAGGTCGAAAAAGGCGGCCAGAAGAAAGATCGCATCAGCGCCTTCATCGTCGAGCGCGCCTTCGGGCTCAAGACCGGCAAAGAGGAGCACAAGCTGGGCATTCGTGGATCCTCCACCACCGCGGTCTACCTCGAGGACGTCCCGGTGCCGGCCGAGAATCTCCTGGGCCAGGTTGGCGGGGGCTTCAAGGTGGCCATGGAGGTGCTCAACAATGGCCGGCTGGGTCTGGCGGCCGGCTGCGTGGGCGCGGCCCGGACCCTCATCAAGCTCGCGGTCGGGCACGCCACCGCGCGCCGCCAGTTCGGGCGGCCCATCTCGGAGTTTGGCCTGGTCAAGGACAAGATTGCGCGCATGATGACCGAGACCTACGCGGCCGAATCGATGGTGTATCTGACCACCGGCCTCATCGACGCGGGCGCGCCCGACTACTCGATCGAAAGCGCGTGTTGCAAGGTGTTCGCGAGCGAGATGCTGTGGCGTCTGGCCAACGAGTCGCTTCAGATCAGCGCGGGCGCCGGGTACATGAAGGAGTACCCGTACGAGCGCCTGCTGCGCGACGCCCGCATCAACCTCATCTTCGAGGGCACCAACGAAATCTTGCGCCTCTTCATCGCGCTCTCGGGCATGTCCGAGCCCGGCGAGCGCCTGGCCAAGCTGGCCGCGGTGATTCGGGAGCCGGTCAAGGCCTATGGTCTGCTCATCGACTACGTGGTCCACAAGGTGCGCACCTCGAGCACCTTTGGCGAGCACCTCGATCGTCCGCACGGGCTGCTCAAGAAAGAGGCGGTGATGATCGAGGACTCCGTGCGTGACGTGGCGGCGGCAGTCGAGAAGGTGCTGCGCAAGCACGGCCGCCGCATCGTCGAGATGCAGTACACGCAGCGCCGGGTGGCCGACCTCACCATCGACCTCTACGGAATGATCGCCTGTCTGTCGCGCGCCAGCTCGGCCCTGGAGGCGCAGGGCGAGGCGCGCGCAGAGCGCGAGGTCAAGCTGGCCAAGGCGTTCACCGGCCAGGCCTTCGGCCGCATCCGGCGCACGCTCAAGCAGTTCGACAACAACGACGACGAGCTGCTCAAGAGCATTGCCGACGACGCGTACGAGATGTCGGCCTACCCGTTCGACGCCGCGCTGGCATAGGCTCGGCCGAGGAATTTTCGCGCCCGCCCGCCCGTATAACAGACATGGACTACCGCGCCTTCGAGCAGCGCGTGCTCGACGTGCTGTTTCAGTCAAACGTTGCGCTCACGCCGGCCCACATGGCCTATTACGCGCGCGTCCCCATTGCCGAGGCGGAAAAGCATCTGGAATCGATGGTGGAGCAGCGGATCCTGCACAAGGAATGCGACCTCGAGACCGGCGCGGTGATCTACGAGTACCCGCAGCGGGCCCTTCTGCCCGCGCGCGACAGCCAAGCCCTGGTGCCGGTCGGCCCGCGCCCGATGTACTCGCCGGTTCTGGCGGCGGTGCTCTCGGTCGTGCTGCCGGGTGCCGGCCACATGTACTCGGGCCGCGAGCGGGCCGGGGTGTTTTGGATGATTGGGACGCTGTGCGGATACCTCGCGCTCATCATCCCCGGGCTCATCCTGCACATCCTGTGCATCGCGTCGGCGGCCAATGTGCCGCGGGCGTAACCAGCCGCCCTGACCGCCCTCGCGCTACCGTGCCAGCAGCCGGATGGTCCAGCCCATAGGTCCCGGCGCGACCACCACATCGCCGTCGGGCCCCGCAAAGCGGGCCAGCGTGCGCGGCTCGGGCGCGCCCATGGCCGCAAGCGCCGCGCGCGCGTCGTCGGCGCGCAAGGTGAACACCAGCTCGCGTACCCGGCCGCCCTCGATGCGGACGTCCACCGACTGGGGGGCGCCGTCGCCGGTGGCAGCCCAGCGCAGGCGCGTCTCCCCGGCCACGCTCTCCAGCTCGTACCACTTGCCCTCGCCGCGGGGGGCAAAGCTCTGCGCCAGCTCGCGCCGCTTCATGCCCACGTGTACGCCGAGCACGGAGTCGCCGCTCAGCCGGGGCGGCTGCGCGGAGCCGCAGCCTCCCGCAACTGCAACCAGAATCAGCGCGGTCCTTGCGAGCGCGGACACTTGCCGTCATTATACAGCCCTTCGCATGGCGGACTACGAACGTGCGTTTTTCTTTCTGCTCGACGGTGCCCGCGTGGACGTGCTGTCTCATCTGCTCGCGCGTGGTGAGCTGCCCAATGTGTCGCGCTACCTGGCCGAGCGCGGCTCGAGCGGGCAGGCCACGTCGGTGTTTCCGACCGTCACCGGGGTCGCCTACATCCCGTTCGTGACCGGGCGCTTCCCGGGCCCGGCCAACATCCCGGGCATCCGCTGGTTCGATCGCGAAAAGTACGGCCGCACTCTGTTTTCGGTGTCGCGCTTTCGCAACTACAACGGCTGGGGCAGCTACCTGATGGATCGCGACCTGGCGCCCGAGACGCGAACGCTGTTCGAGCTCTTGCCGCCCGCCTCCAACATCTTCTCGGGCATCTCGCGCGGCACCGGTCTGCGCCGCAACGCGGCCTACTTCCGGCGCATCCCCTACGTCTATCACTTCTTCCGCACCGGGGATTGGGATCCGATCGATCGCCAGGGTCGCGGGTTCCTGCTGCGCGCGGCCGCACGGAGGCGCGAGCGCTTCACCTTCCACACCACGCTGTCGGTGGACGAGTACTCGCACAAGCACGGGCCCTTCGCGCCGCGCGTGCTGGCGGCCTACCGCGCCTTCGACCGCGTGCTGGGCGAGCTGGCGGCGGCCCTACGCGCCTCCGGGCAGCTCGAGCGCTCGCTGCTCCTTTTGTCGGCGGATCATGGTCACGCCGAGGTCGCGCAGCATCTCGATCTCGAGGGCTTCTTCGAGCGGCGGCGGCTGCGCACGCTGTACTTCCCGCTGTCCGCCCGGCGCTGGTTCGACTGCGACGTGGCGGTGATGGTGGGCGGCAACGGCATGGCGCACGTGTCTTTGCGCGGGCGGCATGGCTGGCAGGTGCGACCGGCCGGGGACCAGCTTTTGGACGAGCACCCGGGCCTTGCCGAGGATCTTCTGGCCGAGCCGGCGGTGCACCTTTTGGCCTGGCGCAAGAGCGGCCCCGACGGCACGCTGTGCGTGCGCACGCGCACGGGCACGGCCGAAGTAAAGGCGGAAGATGGAACCGTCCACTACCGGGTGCAGAGCGGCACCGATCCGCTCGGCTACCCGCCCCTGCCCGAGCGGCTCTCGCGCGCCCAGCTGCTCGAGCGCACGCAGGCGTCCGAGTATCCCGACGCGCCGCTGCAGCTTGTGCAGCTGTTCGAGTCGCCGCGCACCGGCGACCTGGTCATCTCGGCCGCGCCCGGTTTCGATCTGCGAGCGCGCTTCGAGCGCTGGTCGCATCGCTCCTGCCACGGCACCCTGCACCGCGAGCACATCCAGGTTCCGCTCCTGTCGAGCCACCCGCTTGTGCCCGGTCCCTGGCGCACGGCCGACGTGTTCTCGACGGTCCTTGCCGCGCTCGGCCAGCCGGTCCCGCGCTCGGACGGCCGAGCTCTGTTGGTGTAAGAGGCCTGAGGCCTGAGGCGTGAGGTTTGAGGGCCGGAGGCCTACGCCAGGCTTTCTTCCTTTTTTCGCTTGAGCGCCTTGAGCGCATCGAGCTGCTTTTGCGCTTCGCCGCTCAGGTGAGCCGCTTCCAGGCCCGCGATGATCCCGGCCAGCTCGGCCACCTCGGCTTGCGTGCGCGTGCGCAGCGCGCCGTGCATCTCCTTGAAGTGCTCGAAAAATTCCTGGAGCTGGTCACCCCTGCGCAGGTTGTAAACCGGTCCCAGCCGGCCATCGCGCACGCTCGCGAAGTAGTTCGAGATCTTGTAGAGCGGGCCCGCCACCTTGTGCGTGATCACGATGCCGTACAGGGTCAGCGTCACGCACAAGACCACTCCGAACGCGACCAGCGCCAACAGGATGATGCGATCGCCGGTCTCGAAGCTCGACTTGATCTGCTCGAGCGTGGCCGGATCATCGGCCTTCTCGAGCAGCGTCACCTTGACGGTTTCGCTGGCCTCGTGCGTCTTCTTGACCACCCAGTAACCCAGGCCGAGCGTCAAGAGCGCGCTCACCAGAACGATCACCGCCGTGTAGCGAAGCTGCATCCGGTCGAGCAAGAAATTGCGCAGCTGCCGCTTGCCCGTGAACCCGCTGCCGCCCGCCCCTGCTCCCGCCTGCCGCGGCGCCGATGCCGCGCCCTCGCCTGCTTGAGTGCTGGTCGTCGTCATGGCTCCCTCGCACAGCTCACTGCTGCGCCTTCAAGAAGGTCGCAATGTTCTCCCGCACGCCCTGAACCGCGGCTTCCAGACAATCGCGCATGCCGGCTTCGGCCTGGCCGGGCCGGTTGCCGACCTGCACGGTGGCGCCGCCGTCGGTCCACATGATGATGCTCTTGCCCGGATAGGTGGCCAGCAGCACCTTGAGGTCGCAACTGACCTCCGAGTAGCTGCCCGCCGGTTGCGTGGTCAGCCGAACAATGTTGCCATCCACGTAATACCCGGTCTGCCCGCGCTGCATGCTTCCGTCGAGCGCAACGTTGGGGGTCTTCTTGAGCTCGCGCACCAGGTACTCGCGGAACAGCCTGACCGCGTCCGCGCCGCCCCCGTGCGACCTGTTGGCCAGGGGTCCCACGCTGAGATAGAACTTGGCTCCGCCCGCACCCGGGCTGGTCCTGCTGGCTCGGGTTTGAATGGCCGCGATGGCCTGCTTGGCCGCTTGCGCCACCGGCTGGTTGGGGTCGCGCGTGGCGGTCTGCAAAGCGGCCAGCGCGCTCGCATCCCCGATCTTGCCCAGCGCCTGGGCCGCCACCATGCGGACGGCCGAGTGGTCGTCGCGCAGCGCGCCCTCGAGCGCGCTCACCGCGCGCCGGTCGCCGCTCCGGCCCAGGACCAGGCACACCTGAACGCGCACCTTGTAGCTGTCGGTGGTGACCAGGGTCTGGATCAGGTCGTCGATCTTGTCGCCGCGCGCGGCCCGCGCCCACATCATCAGGAGGAGCGCCCAGGGCAGAGCGTGCGCACGCATGGGTCAGCGTTTAGCAGGATATCAACTACCGATAAGTCCTTGCAAGCGCAACATAGTGATCGGCCGAGCTTTCGATCCAGTCGAGCTCCTCTTGCGTGAGCGGCCGCTTGACCCGCGCCGGCACGCCCAGGGCCAGCATACCCGATGGGATCTTGACGCCCGGCGCCACCAGCGAGCCCGCGCCCAGAATCGAGCGCTCCCCGATCTCGGCCTGGTCCAGCACCGTCGACCCCATGCCCACGATGACCCGATCGCGGATGATGCAGCCGTGCAGGGTGACCGCGTGGCCGACCGTGACCCGGCTGCCCACGAGCGTGGCGTGGCGGCCGTGGGTAACGTGGACGACACTGTTGTCCTGGATCGAGGTTTCCTCGCCCACTCGAATGTAGTAGACGTCGCCGCGCAGCACCGCGCCGAACCAGATGGTCGAGCGGGCGCCGATCTCGACGTCGCCGATCACGGTGGCGGTGTCAGCCAGGAACACATCCGGGCCCAGGCGCGGCGTCTTGCCCTGATGGCTTCGTATCATCGCTTGGCGACCCAGACCGCCAGCGCGCCCACGCTGCCGCCGACGGTGTCGGCCACCCAGTCGTGCCAGTCGCAGTTGCGTCCGCGCACGAAGAGCTGGTGAAACTCGTCGGACGCCCCGTAGATGGAGGCAAACAGGGCTCCCGCCAGCACGGCCGCGCCACGCCCGCCGGCCGCGCGCGCGGTCAGGCCCCCCAGGATCGAATACTCGAGCGCGTGCAGGACCTTGTCGTACGAGAACACCCACACCTGCGGGAGCTTGTGCGCAGGAATGGAGGAGCCGATGAAGATCAGCACCATCCACGCCAGCACGGGCCCCCAGGCTCGGCTGCTCACATCTTCCACTTCCCGAACTCTTCGTCGGGAAGATTCTCGAGCAGCTCGCGATAGTGCTCTTCGGGCACTGGGTCCTTGAGGTCCGGGGCCGGCTTGGGCGGGCGCCGGCCGACCGCGCCGTCCTTGCCGCGCGAGCTCGAGCGGGCACCCGCGACCGCGGCCGCGCGCAGTGGGTCGGCCGTCCGCTGATCGCGCGCGGCATCGCGCAGGTCGATCTTGCGCGCTCTTTCTATCACCTTCTTTGCCACCCGGATGGGCGCCGCCGCACGCAGCGCCAGGGCGACCGCATCGGAAGGCCGGGAGTCGATCTCGGTGACCGAGCCATCCGCGCGCGCCAGAAAGATCGAGGCATAAAACGTATTGTCGCGCAGGTCGTTGACCTCCACGCGCTCGACCCGCACACCGACCTGCCCCAACATGTTGTGCATCAGGTCGTGCGTCATCGGCCGCGCCAGCCGGATGCTCTCGAGCTCGGTGGCGATCGCGCTGGCTTCGATGAGGCCGATCCAGATCGGCACCGCGTGCTTGCCTTCTTTGTCCTTGAGCACCAGGATGGGCATGTTGGTGAGAGGATCGATCGTCAGCCCCGACACCTTCATGTCGACCATCATGCGCCCCTCCCTCGAGCTTTAGGTCTCGGTGCCGCTCAATCCGCCGCCGCCAGCGTCCCGAGCAGCGTGTGCGCCCGGGTCTCTAAGATTCTGACGTTCAGTTCCCTTCCGACAAAGTCTGCCGCCACTTGGCCGTCAGGCAAGAGAAAATTGACGACATGGTTGCCCGAAGTGCGGCCGCACAGCTGCCCGCCGCCCTGTTTCGACTCGCCCTCGCACAGCACGGTTTCGGTTCGTCCCAAAAGCCGCGCCAGGCGCCGTGCCGTGATCTCGCGCTGGAGCGCCTGCACCTGCGCCAGCCGATCACTCTTTTCCTCGACGGAAACGTCGTCGGCCTCCGCGAACGCGGGCGTGCCCGGCCGCGGCGAATACTTGAACGAGTAGATGGAGTCGTACTGCGCCTCGCTGAGCAAGCTGAGGGTGTCCGCGAAATCGGCCTCGGTCTCACCCGGGAAGCCCACGATGATGTCGGTGGTGACCGAAATATCCGGGCAGCACTCGCGCAGGTAGCCTAGCTTCGCTAGGTATTCTTCGCGGCTGTACTCGCGCAGCATGCGCTGGAGAGTGCGGGTGGAGCCCGACTGCACGGGCAGGTGCAGCCATTTGCCGAGCTTATGCAGATCGCGAAAACACTCGCTCGTGCGATCGGTGTAGTACTTGGGGTGACTGGTCGTGAAGCGCACGCGCGCCAGGCCGGGCAGCGCGCACACGGCTTCGAGCAGGCGCGGGAAATCCTCGGGGCCGCCGCCCGCGCCGTGGTAGACGTTGACGTTCTGGCCGATCAGCGTGACCTCGCGCGCTCCGACAGACACGAAGCGCTCGACCTCGCGCACGACCTCCGGGAGCGGGCGCGACACCTCGCGGCCACGCGTACGCGGGACCACGCAGTACGCGCAGAAGTTGTCGCAGCCCTTCTGGATGGTGACCAGAGCGGATACCTTGACGTCGCCCGGCTGCGGGTCGGCGTCCAGGAACTCGTAGTCCTCGACGTCGATGAAGTCGACCGCCGCGTAGCGGCGCCGTTCCGTGCGAACCGCGTCGAGCAGCTGGGGCAGGCGCACGATGGCGTCGGGGCCGAAGATGAGGTCGGCGTGCGGGATCGCGCGCAGGAGCGACTCGCCGCGCTGCGTGGCCACACAGCCGCCAATTGCGATCACCACGTCGCGCTTGCCTTGCTTGAGCCCGCGCAGCGTGCCGGCCGAGGACAGCACCTTGTTTTCGCAGTTCTCGCGGATGGCGCACGTGTTGATGACGACCAGGTCGGCCTGCTCGCGCGCATCGGTGAGCCGGTAGCCCTCCTTGCGCAGCACCTCGACCATGCGATGAACGTCGTAGTCGTTCATCTGACAGCCGAAATTCTGCAGATAGAGCAGCCGTTCACTCACAGGCCAACTAAACCTAGTCGGAAAGCCGGGGGGGGTCAAGAAGTCGAAACTTCTTACAACACCAACGAATCCACCACCCGCTTGAGCGAGGCCAGGTTGTACACGACCTCGATGCGGTCGCAGTGAGGCGCGTACTCGCGCATCGCCGAGTCTCCGAACGACCAGTTTGCGCGCGGCTCCGGGTTGAGCCACAAAAGGCGCTTGGCGCGCCGCCGGATGTCGCCCAGACAGGCCGCGTGCGCCGGGTTGTAGTTGTTGCGCCCGTCGCCAATCACGATGACCGTGGTCTTGCTGTTCACCGAATCCAAGAAGCGGTCGGAGAACTTGGACAGCGCGTAGCCGTAGTTGCTGTTGGCGTAGACGTTGATGACCGCGCCGCCGTAGGCCAGCTCGACCGCGCGATGGATCTCG
>DATFWX010000006.1:0-6075 GCA_035258845.1 Polyangia bacterium
GATGCCGAAGCAAGCTGGCATAACAGCGCACGCGAGGACGAGAGCTGAAGGCCTCCGCGCTTAGTCCAGCCCCCGCTGGACAGCTCGCCCTGACGGGCGCAAGGAAGCTGGTGTCCTGAGTCGGAAATTCGTGGACACATATTCTCCACTTCACGCCGACGAGCGCTTCATGGATCAATCTCGTCGAGCGCTGGTTCTCCCTTCTGACGCAGCGGCAATTGCAACGCGGAACTCACCGCAGCACGCGGCAGCTCGAGGACGCGATCAAAGAGTCTCTCGACGTGCACAACGCTGATCCAAAGCCATTCGTCTGGACGAAGACCGCGGACGAAATCCTCGACAGCCTCGCTAGATTCTGTCGCCGAATTTCCGATTCGGGACACTACGTCTTTTTCCGAGGACCTAAGCGTCAGTTTGCCTGTCAACGAACTTTCAACTCGCCACACTAGCTGCCCGCCAGCACCAAGGTCACAAACAGCGCGCCCTCCCCCATGTCGGGCGAGGTGCCGACCGCCACCCCGATGCCCACCGCCTGCAGCGCGCGGCTCTCGATAAGCTGGGTTTCCGGCAGCCGTGAGGGCTCGGGCAGGATCGTAAACAGGGTCGCGACCTGTCGATACCGCGTGCCCGTCAGCTCGACCGCGCGCCGGGTGGCCTGCTGGCCCTGGTCGCGCCCCGCGCGCCCGGCCAAAACCGCGCGCGAGAACTCCTGCGCCGCCCGGTCGAGCGCACCGTCGCGGGCCAACGGAGGCAGGTGCGCACCGCGCCGGCGCCCGTTGATGACCGTCAGCACATCGTCGGCCGCCTGCCCGGCGGTGAGCCCGACTCCGGCCGCGCGCCGCACGAAGAGCTGGGTGACGAACAGCTCGCGACTCCCCGCGCTCTCCCGTCCCAGCGCGACCCCGATGCCGACGTGCGTTACCTCGCGCGACAGGATGTTGGCGCGATGGCCCGGGCTGTCCATGAGCCCCTGCTCCGACTCTTCGGGCCCGTTTGCGCGCGCCACGTTCTCGAGCACGACCGGAGCGGCCAGATGAGCCCGCCGCATGCGATCGACCGCGCCGCCGGTGCGCGGCGAAACGTGACCCACGAAGTCGTGCTGCTCCATGTCGTGCGAATGGCCGCGCGCGACCTCGGCCAGCGCATCGTCCCACACAAGCGGTGGCAGGCCCGCACGCGCACGGTCGGCGCTGAGAAGCTCGAAGCATCGTTTCTCGGCTGTCTCGGGCGATGTGACCAGGGCTTCCTCAACCGCCTGCGCGGGCGGAGCGTCGGGCGGAGGCTCGCCGCAGTAGAGCGGAAAGTTGGCCAGGATCTGGGAACCATACGCGTCCTCGCCCATCACCTCGACCTGATAGCGCCCTTCGCGGGCCCGGCAGCTCATGACCGCTCGGAAGCTCGGGCCATCGCGAATAAGCGCCGGCCGTTCGACCGTGCCCGCGGGCGTGGTGACCAGCACCTCGGGCGACCGGTAGGGCGCCAGCACGCGACCGCGCAGGGTGATGTGAGCGCCCGCCGGCAGCGCACGTGGAATGGGGTCCAGGCGCAAATAAGTTTCGCCCAGCGCCAGCACGATCCGGGTCGCGCCCGCGCGCTTCGAGAATCCGACTCCGAGCCGGTTGTACTTGCCGCCGCTGAGCACGCCCGGCAGCCGGCTCGCGATGTCATCGAGCACCACCTGGTCGAGATCGTTGAGCCAGGCGGTGACCAGGAAACGGGCCGGCGGCTCGACCACACCGTGGCGCTGCAGCGCGAACTGAAGCAACTCCTGCGGCGTGCCGTTGTCGGGCAGCCAGGCTGCCAGATCGTGCGCGGCCTCGTCCAGCCGGACATCGCTCTCGGGCCGGGGCCGGCCCAGACGCGCAGCCGCGCCAGTGACCATCTCTTCGATCCGCGCGGCCAGGCCGGAATGGGCAGCCGCCGGCCCGGGCGCAAAGTAGGAGCCGGCGGCCGGGCTTTTGCGCCGGGGCGCGTGCGGTTGCGTGGACGCCTCGGCGGAAGGCGGCGGCGCCGACGGCCCCGGTGTTGCCGTGGCTGCACAACCCAGGCACAGCGCGATCGCGAGCGCCCGCTCGCCTGGCTTCACCGTCGCTCCAGGACCCGCACCTCGCGCTGCGGCGGTGGCATCACGATCCGCTCGGCCTCGAATCGACGCGCAATCGCGCGCCGGAGCCTATCCCCGGTCGCGATCGCATCGGCGTACTGCTCGACCCACAGCTCGACCAGGATCTCGAGCGCGCCCTCGGCGAACCGTCGCAGGGCCACGGTCGGCTTGGGATCGGAGAGCACCGCGCCGTCGGCGGCCAGGATCTCGCGCAACAGGCGCTCGACCCGCTCCACATCGGTCCCAAAGGCCACCCGCAGCTCGATCGTGGCTTGCCCGGCTGTGGTCGGGTAATTGTAGTTGACGATGCGCGAGTTGGTCAGATCCGCGTTGGGCACCACCAACAGATTGTGGTCCAAAAGGCGGATGCGGGTGGTGCGAATTCCAATCTCGACCACCTCGCCCGTCTCCCCGCTGGGCAGCTTGATGCGCTGGCCGGGCCGGAACGGCCGATCGAGCAGAATGGTCAGGCCCGCGATCATGTTGGACAGAGTCTCGCGGGCGGCCAGGCCCACCGCGAGCCCACCCACGCCCAGCGTCGTAATCAGCGCGGTCACCTCGATGCCGAAGTGGTGGAACGCGATGCTGACCGCAATCGCGGCCACGACCAGGCCGCCCACCTTGCTGGCCAGCGGGAGGTACTCGCGCTCGACCCGCGCGCGTTCGGCGTCGGGCAGGCGGGCCGCGAACGCGCCGGCCAGGAACGTGAGCAGGCGCGTGCCGGCGAAGCTCGCGACCCCGATTGCGCACAGATACAGCGCGCCGTTCACGAACCGATCGATGCGGCCGGTGAGCTCGAGCTCGGCGGTCGCATAGTACAGGCCCAGCACCACCAGCAACGCGCGCAGCGGCCCCAGCGACAGCCCGAGCGTCGATCGGGGCGTGACCTGGGCCCCGCGCCGGCGCGCGACCAGGCGCAAAAGCAGAACCGCCACGTGCCCGCCCATCCAGAATAAGGCCGCGATCAGCCCCGCGCGCAGAGCGCGTAGCAGCGGCTCTTCGGATTGCAGAAAATGCTGGAGCGCGCGCACGGCCTGGGCGCTGGCCCGATTGCGCTACTTGCGGCCCTGCGACTTGGCCGCGGGCTGGGCCGCCGGCTGGGCGGTCATGGGCGTGATCGGGCTGGGCGCCCGCCGGCCCGTCAAGGGCAGCCCTTTCGGGTTGGCCTTGGCGGCGCCTGCCGCCGGTGCGCCCGCCGGGCCGATGGCCCCTTTCTCATCGGCGAACACCAGCTCGCCGAACTTGTCGAGCGCGTGGAAGTCGCCCAGCATCGGCGGCGACCAGCCGCTGCCAACCTGCGGCTTGCCCCTGGGCAGGTCCATCCGGTACAGGTTGATGCGCCACATGTCGCCGACCTTGGGCGGGATCTGCGGCCCCTTCTCGGCCCGTCCCTTGACCGCCTCCAGCGGCAGCGCTATCTCGACCGTCCAGCCCTTGTCGACGTCGTCGCGCTTGTTGAGCGTGCCGTCGACCTTGACGCCCACTTTCATGCCCGACTCCCAGTCGTTCTGGTTTTGGCGATAGGTGGGCAGATAGGAGTCGAAGGTAGTGCCGTTGGGATTGACCTGCAGCTCGATGTAGGTCTTGCCGTCGCCGTCGCCGTCGATCATGACCTCGTCCACCTCCTGCGTCCACAGCTTGTCGTCGTGCTTGGTGAGGTCGGACCACACGTCGGTGTCGGCGTTCTGAAAGGCGATGTACAGGTTCTTGTCGTCGTAGACCAGCTTGGCCGTGGTCTTCTGCTCTACCGGGAGCCCAGTCATGGTGGCTACGAAAGGCTCGGTCTCGGGTGCATCCTTCCAAGCCGCGTCGTCGAGCTTGCCGTCGATCTTGGGCGGGATCTTGACCTTGCGGGCCAGGTAGCGCTTGCGACCCGGCACCGGCCCGCTCGACACCGGAGCCGCCCCGGCGCCGGTCGAGCGCACGGGCAGCTTGGCCAGAAGGACGCGGTTGTCGCCGTCCTGGGGGCCGGTCGTCACCTTCATGCGCAAGGGGCCTTTCCAGAGCCCGGTGTAGATGTTGACCTCGTTGCCCTGCCAATTTCCGGGCAGCGAGATTTTGTAGATGTCGCGCAGGATCTCGCCCGGCTTCCACTGCGTCACCGGATACTTGCCCTGCAGCGGCGTGTGGTCGTGGTTGATGAACTGCGACTTGGAGGCGCCGTTGACATGGAAGAACATGCGCCAGCCGTCGGTGACCGCCTGGTTGACTTTCCAGTAGGTGGTGATGGTGAAGGCCTTGCCGGGCTCGACCACGTCGGTGTCGACGTCGCAGCCGAGCACGCTGACGCGGCCTTCCAGGTTGGCGTTCACGGCCAGCTTGGGCGTGGGCGCCTGCGAGAGGATATTGGCGCGAGCCGCCTTGAGGTCCTCCTCGGTCGGAACGTCGGGCGCCTGCTCGACGCAAGCCGTGAGGCTCCAGGAGGAAAGCGCCACCATCAGTACGCGCGAGCCAGTCATGGCGCTGGATTTACTCTACATGTCCCGCAATTGCAAGACGTGGCGCGGTTACACCAGGAAGTCGTCGGCGGGCTCGGCGGGGGCCTGTAGCGCCGCGTCCAGCGTCTTTTCGCGCTCGGTCACGAGCGCGTACACGGCGCCCACCAGCGCCGGGTAGGTACCGGCGAGCTCCTCGAACTCGGCGCGCGGCAGAAACAGGGTCACCGTGCGCTCGCTGGCGCTGACGGTTGCCGAAACCGGCCGGTCGCGCACCAGCGAGATCTCGCCGAACACCTCGCCCGGGACCAGGCTGCTCAGCTGCAGCACCTCGGCGCCGTCGCGCTTGTGCACGTCCACGCGGCCGCTCACGATGACGTGCAAGCCCTCGCCCTGCGTGCCCTCGCGCAGAAGCTCCTGGCCGGGCTCGCTGGTCAGCATCCGAAAGCGCGCGATCACGGCGCCCCGTTCGGACGGCGGAACGGCGCGAAACAGGGGCGAGGACGCCACCAGATTCTCGAGCAGCCGGCGCCGGCAGTGCTCGGCCAGGACCGTGCCCACGAGCGGCTCCTTTTGCGCCAGGGCTTCCAGCCCCGCCCGCTCGACCTCGAACAGCACCGCCGGTACGGTCGCGGTCGCGGTGGCGGTGCGCGGCTGTGCGGTCAGAAGCGCCATCTCGCCGAAGAAGGTGCCGCTGCGCAGATGAGCCAGCGTGTGCCGGCCGCGCGCGATCTCGATGGTGCCGCGGGCCACGATGAAGATCGATCCACCGGGTTGGCCCTCGCGAAACACCACCTCGCCCGCGGACAGGGTGCGGGGCCGCAAAAGGCCCAGGAGGGCGATGAAGGCCTCCTGCGGCAGCGACGAGAACAACGGATAAGCGGGCACGGGCGCGCGCGTTCGTTCGCGGCGGGCACGGGCCGCCGTCGCCACCGCGACCCGGCGCGCTGCCTCCAGCACCTCGTCGCGGCCCGGCAACGCATCCGCGGGCACAGGTGGAGGCGTGGGCCCGCGCGCGGACGCGGACGCGGGCAGCGCGGGCGGCCGCGGCCGGCTCTTCGGATCGACCCGGGACGAGCCGGCACCGTAGAGGCGAGCCAGATCGGCCACCAGCTTCCGGCTGGCCGGGTCGTCGAGCAGCTCGAGCTCCTTGGCGGCCAAGAGCGCGAGCGGCAGGAGACCGGCATCGGCCGCAGCCTGGCCCAGCTCGGCCAGCGCGCGCGCACCCGCCGCTGCGTCACCGGCGGCGGCCAGGCCGACGGCGACCTCGTGCCACGCCGAAAGGTCGCTCGGATCGCGGCTCAGCTCGGCCTGCGCAGTGAAAAGCTGCACGAGCGTGTCGGCGCCGCCGGTCACTTTTCTCCTTCGCGTCTCGCTCCACTTCTCTGCGTACGCACTCCGCTCGCAAGCCTCGAAACCCCGCGCCTGCGCTCGCCGCTTGTATGTTGCCCACGTGCGCTCATCGCAGCACCGTGGAGAAATGGGACAGATTCCGGAAGAGGGTCGCCGTGCATTCGCCGCTGAGGCTTCGTCCTC
>DATFWX010000007.1:0-8644 GCA_035258845.1 Polyangia bacterium
CCTGGCCGCCGATGGCACCTGCCCGGAAGCGCTGGAATTGCGCGCGCAGCTCGAGGAGGCGCGCGCGAAGAAGCGTCGCTCGCTGCTCGACCGGGTGCTCGGGCGCGCCTAGCGGTATACTGCGGCTGCATGGAGATCGAGCTCATCGCGCCCGCCAACGAGGACTCGACCTACGTGCCCGCGCTCGGGATGGCGGTCCTGGCCGCGCACACACCGCCCTCGGCGCACGTCCACTACACCGACGATCTGCTGACGCCGATCGATCTCGAGCGCGACCTCAAGCCGGTCGACCTGGTCGGCATCACGGTCACCTCGAAGACCGCGCGGCGCGGCTATGACATCGCGGCCGCCTATCGGCGGCGCGGCGTGAAGGTGGTTCTGGGCGGCATCCACGCCACCGCGCTGCCCGAAGAGGCCAAGCAGTACGCCGACGCCGTAGTGGTGGGCGAGGGCGAGGGGCTGTGGGAGCAGGTGATCGCAGATTTCGGCGCGCGAAGGCTGCAGCCGTTCTACCGGCATCAGGGCTGGCCCAGCCTGGCCGGGCTGCCGTTTCCGCGGCGCGACATCTTTCGCTCCCGAAAATACATCCCCTTCCACAGCGTGCAGACCACGCGCGGCTGCCCGTTCCCGTGCGAGTTCTGCTCAGTCTCGACCTACAACGGGGGCAAGTTTCGCTTCCGGCCGACCGGTGAGGTGTGCGCCGAGATCCGGGCCCTGCCCCGCCCCATGGGGCTGCCCAAGAAGCTCATCCTGTTCGCCGACGACAACGTGATGATCCACGAGCGCTACTCGCGCGAGCTGTTCGAGGCCATGATCCCGCTACGCGTGCACTGGATCGGCCAGGCCTCGCTGGCCGGCCTGCACAAGGTCTCAAATATCGCGCTGATGGCGCGCTCGGGCTGCCGCGCGGTCTTCATCGGCTTCGAGTCCATCGACAACGAGACCGTGCGCGGAGCCGGCAAAAAGCAGAACAAGCCCGGGCGCTACCGCGAGATCATCGATCAACTGCACGCGCACGGGATCGCGGTCTGGGGCTCGTTCGTGTTCGGCTTCGACGAGGACGACGAGGGCGTGTTCGAGCGCACGGTCGAGTTCTGCATCGAGTCCCAGCTGACCATGGCCCTGTTTGCGATCCTGACTCCGTATCCGGGCACCATGCTGTACCGGCGGCTGCTCGCGGAGGGGCGCCTGACCAAGGACCGCTGGTGGCTGGGCCAGGATCACGACCGCGAGCTGCCGTTCTACCGCCCGCGCAGGCTCACGCCCGAGCAGCTGCGCGAGGGCTGGATCCGAGCCTGGCAGATGTTTTACTCGTACTCGTCGATCTGGCAGCGCTACCGGTTCGATCCCCGCATGAGCTGGATTGCGCTGCTGGGCCATTTCCCGCTCAACCTGCTCATGCACCGGCTGGCTGAGCACAAGATTGCGGGCGGCGAGCGGCTGTTCCGGCATCCGCATCCGCAGCCAGATCCGAAACCTCAGCAACCCAGGTGGTGGGGGCTTAGCGGCTAGGTCGAGCGCTTACCTGCGACCAATCAAAAGCACGTTCGCGTAGGGCGTCTGGCCCCACATGGGCCGCGTCTCGACGCGCAGGCCCTCGCCCGCCAGCACCGCAGCCAGCTCGTCGGCGCGCCGGAACCACAGGCCCGCGCTGCCTTGCGCCCAGCCGAGCGCGGTCGCGAGCGCTTCTTCGAGCGCCACCAGCGCGAAGCGCCACCAGGGCCGTACGCCGCGGTCGACGTCGCGCACAAGCAGCACCCCGCCCGGCTCGAGCGCATGGGCGGCCCGCCGCATGACCGCGTCCTGATCGGGCGGCGGCAGCGAGTGCAGAACATCCACGATCAGCACGGCCCGGCAGCGCTGCAGCGGCGCCGTGCGCACATCCGACACCAGGTAGCGCAGGCTCACCGCGCCGTTGGCGTGCTCGGCCGCCCGACGCGCGCGCGCAATGCGCGCCCAATCCTGGTCGAGGCCGGTCACCACGCGCGCAGGCTGCGACCAGGCCAGAAGCAGAGCCAGCTGGCCGGAGCCGCAGCCGAGATCGATGACCTCGCCGGAAGGGGGCACCAGCTCGAGCGCCGCCCGATGGATCGGATCGATGCGCAGCTTGGCCGCGATGTAGGCCGCATAGACCCGGCCCGCGTCGCGGTAACAGGCCGCCACCCGCTCCATCCCACCCGGTCGCGGGGCCTCGTGCCTCATAGCGGGGCTTCGTGCCTCATAGAAGGTACATCATACGATATGCTCAGCTCGTGCGCCGAATTCGCCGGGTGGCCCTGATCACGCTTGGGCTTTCGGGTGCGCTTGCGCTGGCCTATGTCGGCTTCGTGCGCTGGGCGCGTCTGGAGCCGCCGCCTATGCCGGTGGCAGCGCGCGCCAGCGGCCCGTCCACGGGCCGGCTGGAGCGGCGCGGCACCATCTGGGAGCTCACGTTGCGCGGCGATGCGGCTACGCTGGGCAGCCGCCACGCCGAGCTGGCGCGCGATTTGATGCACGCGATCGATTTCGATCTCGACCGCTCGTTTCGCGCCCGCATACCCAATCCGGCCGCCCGCTGGCTCATCTTCAATCTGGTGCGCGCGCGCGCGCACGCGTTGCCCCGCTTCATCCCGGCTGAGCGGCAGCGCGAGCTGGCGGCCGAGGCCCAGACCTACGCACGCTCGGACCCGCTGGCGAGCACGCTGCCCACCTACCATCGGCTGCTCATCTATCACGCGCTCTACGACTTCGCGCTCGGTTTCGAAAAATCGCCGCTGCTCGGCTGCTCGGTCTTCGGGGTGTCGGGCCCCTCCTCGCAAAGCGGACACCTTCTCATCGGTCGCAACTTCGACCTCGAGCAGGACCGGTTCGACCGCGACAAGGTCGTGCTGCGGGTGCTCGAGGACGGGCAGATCCCGTACCTGTCGGTGGCCTGGGCCGGCATGACCGGTGTGGTGACCGGGCTTTCGCAGGCCGGCATCTTCGTGGCGGTCAACGGCGGACGCGCGGGCGCGCCGCGCAGCGAGGGAGTTCCGCTGCCGTTCATTTTGCGCGCCATCCTGCAGCAGGCACGCTCGATCGATCAGGCGATCGAGATTGCGGAGCGGATGCCAGTCATGGTGTCCCACATCCTGTTTCTGGGCGACGGATCGACCGGCGAGATGGCGGTCCTCGAGCGCTCGCCCACCGAGGTGACGGTCCGGCGCCAAAGGCCGGGCACGTTTTACGTGACCAACCATTTTCTAGACGCGCCGCTGCGCGACGATCCGCGCAATCAGGACATCCAGCGCAGCTCGACCACGTTGGCGCGCTATATGCGCCTGCGCGAGCTTCTGCCGCCGTCGGCGCGGCCGCTCGACGTTGCGCATGCGGTCGCGGTCCTGCGCGACCGGAACGCCGCCGGGGGCCTCGCGCTCGCACGCGGGGACCGGCGCGCGATCGACGCCGGCATCGCCACCCACTCGGTGGTCGCCGACGCCACCGCGCGCGTCCTGTACGTGGCCGAGGGACCGCACACCGAGGGCCGCTACCTCGCGTTCACGGTTCTACCTTGACCGCCAGCAGCTCGCCGCGGATGAGCTGGGCCAGCTGGCTGCGCACGGGCCGGCTCCAGGGCTGGCCGCCGCCCTCGCGCGCGGCCATCGGGTGGACCGCGAACACGAGCGAGGGTTGGCCGGGCCGGCGTTGCACGCGCCCGTGCAGCGCCTTCCAGGGCTCCCAGCGGTAGCGGCCGGTCACGGCCAGCACCGCGTCGTCGCCCAGGCACAGCACCACCTTGACGGTCGGCTGCGCCAGCACCTTGCGCACGTGAAGCGAGGCGCACTGCGCAACCGCCTCCATCCCCACCGGCGCGCCGGTCCGGCGCGGGCAGAACACCGCCTCGGTGAAGAAGATGCGCGACCACGGCAGCTCGCTTTCCTGGAACACCTCGCGCATGAGCGGCAGAATGTGCAGCCGGTGAAAGCGTGCCCCCACGTGCGCGGTCTGGCTGAGCGCAAGCGCGCGCTCGAGCCGCTCGCTCTCGCTGGCGCCGGCCGCAATGCCCTGCCGCTTCCAGCCCGGTGGGGTGTCGAACGGCCCCTGCCCGACGATGACCAGCTCGGCGCGGAAGCTCTCGTCGGGTGGCAGCGGCCAGCCCGGGAAGCTCACCCACTCGGCCGGTGCGGCCAGGCTTGCGCACGGATCGCCCTCGACGCCCCGGCGTCCGAGGGGGCACAGCGCAACCTGACGGATCAAGTCACGCACAGCCCGTCAGTCTATCACGAGCACGAAGCCCAGCTGCGCGGACGCGACCGGCTCGTCGCCCACATGCGCGCGGGCCTGGAACAGCGCGGCCTCGCCCAGCCCGCCCACGCGCTCGGCCTCGAGGTGCAGCTTCTCGCCGGGCCCGATGGGGCGGGCGGCCCGGAAGTCGCGCACCGAGACCAGAAGCCCGCGCGGGGCGGCCCCCGCACGCGCCCGCGCCAGGGTGCCCACGCAGGCGCAGGTCTGGGCCAGGCACTCGAGCAGCAAGGTGGCCGAAAGGCCCGCGGCCGGGACCAGCGCCTCCGCCACCGCACGCGTGGCGTCAGCCGAAAGCACCCGATCGAGCAGCAGAAACGGCTCGCGATGCGGCACCAGGGCGCGCGGATCCACCGCGCTACCTTACGCTTGCATCGGCCGGTCGGGAAGCGGTATCAAGCGGGCATGGCCACCTCGGGAAACCGCATCGAGCGCGACAGCTTCGGCCCCATCGAGGTCCCGCAAGAGAGGTTGTGGGGCGCGCAGACCCAGCGCTCGCTCCAGAACTTTCGGATCTCAGGCGAGCGCATGCCGATCGCGCTCGTGCGCGCGCTGGCCCAGGTCAAGCGCGCCTGCGCGACCGTCAACCTGGGGCTTGGCAAGCTGCCCGCGGACAAGGCCCGGGCCATCATCGCGGCTGCCGACGAAGTGCTGGCCGGCCGCCTCGACGACGAGTTCCCGCTCGTGGTCTGGCAGACCGGCTCGGGCACGCAGACCAACATGAACCTGAACGAGGTGCTGGCCAACCGGGCCAGCGAGCTTTTGGGCGGCGAGCGCGGTGAGGGCCGCAAGATCCATCCCAACGACGACGTCAACATGGGCCAATCGTCCAACGACGTGTTCCCGACCGCCATGCACGTGGCGGCCGTGGAAGCGGTGCGCGAGCACCTTCTGCCCGCCGTCGCCAAGCTGCGCGAGACGCTGGATGCAAAATCGCGCGCGTTTTCGGACATCGTCAAGATCGGGCGCACGCACCTGCAGGATGCGACGCCGCTCACGCTGGGCCAGGAGTTTTCGGGCTACGTCTCGCAGCTCGATCACGCGACGCGCCACCTGGAGGCCGCGCTCGAGCACCTGTGCGAGCTGGCGCTGGGCGGCACCGCGGTCGGCACCGGCCTCAATGCGCATCCCGAGTTCGGCACCCGCGTGGCGGCCGAGCTGGCGAAGCTCACCGGGCACCCGTTCGTCTCGGCGCCCAACAAGTTCGAGGCGCTGGCCGCGCACGACGCGCTCGTGCACGCGCACGGCGCGCTCAAGACCCTGGCCGCGGCGATGATGAAAATCGCCAACGACGTGCGCTGGCTGGCCTCGGGCCCGCGCTGCGGCATCGGCGAGCTTGTGATCCCGGAAAACGAGCCCGGCAGCTCCATCATGCCGGGCAAGGTCAACCCGACTCAGAGCGAAGCCGTGACCATGCTGTGCTGCCAGGTGATGGGCAACGACGTCGCGGTCAACCTGGGCGGGGCCAGCGGGAATTTCGAGCTCAACGTGTTCAAGCCCCTCATCATCCACAATTTCCTGCAGAGCGTGCGCCTGCTGGCCGACGGTGCCGTGAGCTTCAACGACAACTGTGCGGTCGGCATCGAGCCGGCGCGCGAGCGGATTGGGCAGCTGCTCCACAATTCGCTCATGCTCGTGACCGCGCTCAACCCGCACATCGGCTATGACAACGCGGCCAAGATCGCCAAGCATGCCCACAAGACCGGAAAGACCCTGCGCGAGGCCGCGATCGAGCTGGGCCTCGTGACCGGCGAGCAGTTCGATAAGTGGGTGCGGCCCGAAGACATGGTCCGGCCTCGCTGAGTCTCGGGCCCGCCCCGTGCGACGGTTTCGCAATCTGCCGGCGGCGATTAGCGGCGCAAAAGAACGTACGAGCCCTGCTGGTCGACGATCCGCATGCCGGCGCCCAGGGCCTGTGCCACCCGCTCGTGCAAAAGGCGCTGGAAGCTCTGGGCATCGCTGCCCAGCACCGGCGGTGAGGCCAGATCGACCAGCGCAAAGTCGACCTCCCCGAGCCCGCGCGGGCTGGGCAGAACGCGCGGCCGCTGGGCCACGTGTGCGATCACGTTGAGCGGCACGCTGCACGAGGCCGCGGGCGCGGCCTGAATGGGCGCGATCAGGGTGGCCAGTTGGGCCGACTGCTCGTCGACCGCGTAGTCTTTGCGATCGAAGCCACGCGAAAGCGGGCCCGCGCCGAACAGCCACAGGCCGACCAGCGCGGCCGCGCCGAAGAAACCCTCGACCCAAAGCGGGGACAGGCGCGTGCGCAGCCGCGCGGCCCCGTAGAGCGCGCCCACAAAGAGCCCCGGAATCGCGAGCGCGCTGAAATGCGAGTCGAGCGAGGTGGTGCCGCCGATCACGTTGACCGTAAGGGTCCACAGCGCCGGCAGGGCGCGCCGGGGCGCCAGAAGGGGCAGAAACCCGAGCGGTGCCAGCAGCCCCAGGAGATAGCGCAGCGTGCTAAAGCTGGCGGCGTTGCGCAGCGCAGCTCCGGGATGCGTGAGCAGAAAGCCCAACGCCGCGCCCGGCGTCGCGCCCAGGCCGCCGAACCACTGCCGGAACGCATACAGCGAGCCCCAGCGCGGCTGCACGACCCCTACGTAGAGGCCGTAGGCAGCGAACGCGCACCCAGCCAGCGCGAGCCGGCGCATGCGCTCCGAGCGCGTGGCCGCGGGCACGCTCAGAAGCGCCAGCCCGAGCAGGTTGAACCCATCCTCACGGCACGCTGCCGTGAGCGCGGCCCACAGCCAGGCCTGCCTGTGCGCGCGCCGGTCGAGCGCATCGAGCAAAGCCAGGCCGGGCGCGACCGCCAGCGCAACCGGATGGAACTCGAACAAATTGGCGCCGCTCAGAACCGGGTAGACGAGCAGCACGCAGGCAGCCAGGGCGCCGCCGCGCGGCGAGCCCAGAACGCGCGCGCCCATCCGATAGGCCGGCCAGGCGGCCAGCGCCAGCGCGGCCGTCTGCAGACACAAGAGCCAATTCACCGGCGGCAGCACCGCGTCGAGCAGCGCCAGCGGCAGCAGGATGGGCTCGAAGTGAAAGGCCAGCCAGGGCTGGTCCGTGAACACTTCGTGAAATTGGGCGTGGCGCAGGCCCCACAGCATGCGCACCGAGATCGCCAGATCGTACGAGCGGCTGTGAAAGCCCTCGAACTGGGCCACGCTGAGCACCGCGAAGCAGAGAAAATAGAGGGCGCCCGCCCCGAGCGCGATGCGGGCCGGCCCGGACAGCCGGAGCGGTCGGCCCGGCGTCACTGGAACGGATCGCCCGAGACCGTGGACAAAAGACCCGCCGCCGCGCCGCGCTCGAACAGCGTGCGCACGGCTTTGGCACCCTCTTCGCCCACGTCGACCGAGTAGTCGTTGACGTACAGCTTGATGTGCGCGTCGATGACCGAATCGTCGAGCTCGAACGCATGCTGGCGCACGTAGGCGCGAGCGTGGGCCGGGTTGGCGAGCGCCCACTCGACCGATGCACGCACGGCCGCTTCGGCCTCGGCGATCTGATCGAAGCCGAGGTCACGCCGGGCCAGAATCGCTCCCAGCGGAAGGGGCAGGCCGGTCTCCTGCTCCCACCACTCACCGAGGTCGCATACCACGTGCAGGCCGTGCTGCTGATAGGTGAAGCGGCTTTCGTGGATGATGAGGCCGGCCGCCACATCGTCGCCTTTTTCGACCTGGAACGGGATCTTGTCGAACGGGATCGCGAAAAAAGGACCCAGCTCGGGTGCGCGCAGCATGAGCAGGAGGAAGGCGGTGGTGTGCTGGCCCGGGATCAGGATCCAGCCGCGGCCGGCCAGGTCCGGCACCGAAAGGCCGGGCTCGCGCGCCACCAGAAGCGGTCCGCAGCCGTGGCCGAGCGCACCGCCCGAGCGCAGGATGCGATAGCGGTCGAGCAGATCGGGCACGGCACCGTACGAAACCTTGATCAAATCCAGCTCGCCGGCCTGGGCGCGTTTGTTCAAGGTCTGGACGTCCGCCAGCTCGGGCGTGTCGACCAGCTGGGGATTCACCAGCCCGTGCACGAGCGCGTAGAAGATGAACGTGTCGTTGGGGCACGGCGAGAAGCCAATCGACAGCGCCTTGCTCACTTTCTTCCCTCGCGCCTCGCTCCGGCGCGGCTCGGCGGCTCGCTCCGCTGCACTCCGCTCGCAAGCCTCGAAACCCCGCGCCTGCGCTCGCCGCTCATTTTTCTTCCTTCGCGCCTCGCTCCCGCGCGGCTCGGCGGCTCGCTCCGCTGTACTCCGCTCGCAAGCCTCGAAACCCCGCGCCTGCGCTCGCCGCTTGTATGTTGCCCACGTGCGCTCATCGCAGCACCGTGGAGAAATGGGACAGATTCCGGAAGAGGGTCGCCGTGCATTCGCCGCTGAGGCTTCGTCCTC
>DATFWX010000008.1:0-15990 GCA_035258845.1 Polyangia bacterium
CGCTGGAGGGAACCTCAGCCACGCCGGCGGGCCCCCCGGCTCCCGGCGAAAGGCCCCACCGCACCACGCTCACCGGGGTGAAGGCGCCGCACGCGCCGCTGCCGCCGAGCGCGCTGCCGCTCGAGCAGCCGCAGTCGGTGACCGCGTTCGCAGCCGCGCGCTTGTTCCGGCCCGAGCAGAGCGAGCGCACGTTTGCCTTGTCGCCCGAGGGCGCGCTCGCGGTCCGGGTGCAGGGCGAGCTATACACGCGTGTGGGCGGAGTGGTGTCCTCGGCCGGGGCGATGACGTTCGAGCCCGCGCGACGGCGCCAGCGGGGTGTGCTGACCGACGACCAATTCGGCGATGGCGCGGGTGCGATGTTCGTGGCGCGGGGCACCGGCAACCTGATCGCGGTGCCGCGGGGCGGACGCTTCCATGCGCTGGCGCTCGACGAGGACATCTTGTACGTGCGCGAGGACGCACTGTATGCGTTCGAGGGTGCGCTGCACTGGGAGAACGGGCGCGCGCCCGGAGGCGAGCCGCTCCTGGTGCAGCTGCGAGGCACCGGGTGCGTGGTGGTGCGCACGCGGCGTGAGCCCTTCTGCGTCAAGGTGGTGCCCGACGAGATCCTGTATGCCGACGCGAGCGCGCTGGTGGGCTGGATCGGCCGGGTGGTGCCGCGCGCGCTGCCGGCCGAGCCGGGCGCACCCCGCATCCTCGAGTGCGCCGGTGAAGGTGTGCTGATTTACGAGGATACGTCGGAAGCGCGCTAGACGCCGTAGTCAGGCTCACCGCAGGTCACGGACACGGCCACTGCCACCGTCACGGACACGGTCACGGTCACGGACACGGTGACGATCAGACCCTGGGCTGCGTGAGTCGCCATAGAATGGCGACCACGCGGTCGAGCAACGCGTCGACGCGCTCGACCTACCGGCTGCCGACGTAGCCCCACGCGCGGGCAGCCTGGAGAGCGCTGCGCGTTTCCGCCGCGCTGCCAGCGGCAATCCGATAATGCTGAAGCCGGTCGCGGCCCTGCCGTTGCGCGCCTTCAGCGACATTGAGGGGCATCGATGAAGCCGCGCGACGCAGCTGGGTGGCCAGCTCGCGGTCATGGTGCGCCACCGCGAGCACTTTCTGGCCAGAGAGCGCTGGCACGCGCGGCCGCCGCCGCCGAGCCATCCCCCACGCCACCGACCACTGCCCGCCTTGCGGCCCTCGCGCTCGGCGCGTACCCTTCGCGCATGGCCGCCGCCGAGAAACCAGCGCGCAATCTGCGCGCAGAGTTTACCAACCTGCCCAACATTCTGACCATGGGACGCGTGGCGATCGTGCCCCTGGTGCTCTACTTCATCGACAACTACAGCCCCACCCGCAGCTTCATCGCCACCCTGCTCTATATCGCCGCCTCCGTCACCGACTTCTTCGACGGCTATCTCGCACGCAAACGCGGCCAGGTCAGCGTGCTCGGCAAGTTCCTGGATCCGCTCGCCGACAAGCTCATCGTCATGGCCGCGCTCGTGTTTCTGGTCGCGGCCGGGCGCGCGCCGGCCTGGCTCGCGGTGGCGCTGGAGGCGCGCGAGCTGGCGGTCACCGGCCTGCGCGGCATTGCCACCCAGGAGGGTCTGGTCATCGCGGCCTCTTATGGCGGCAAATCCAAAACCGCGCTGCAGCTGGTCGGCATCCTGTTCCTCTTGGTTCACTTCAAGTACCCGCTGCTCGGCTTCCCGCAGCATGTGGTCGACTATCACGTGGTCGGCCTGTATACGCTCTACCTGTCTCTGGTGATGTCGGTGTTCTCGGCCGCCGAGTACGTCAAGCTGTTTGTGCAGGCGGTGACCCGGCAGTCGAGCAAGGTCGCTGCGTGACCCAGGCCGGAACCCCGCTCGAGATGCTGTCCCGCTTGCGCGGCTTGCGCCGGCCGTTCCTGCTCGAGAGCGGCTCGGACGCCGACGGCTGCGGGCGCTTCTCCTTTGCGGGCTGCGATCCGGTGGCGGTCCTCGAGTGGCGGCTGGGCGATGGCGGCGACCCGCTGCGCCTGCTCGAGCAGGCGGCGGCCGAGCGGCCCTGCATCGCGGTCGGCTTTCTGGGCTACGGGTTGGCCTCGCTCATCGAGCCGCGGGTGCCGCCCCAGCCCGACCCGCTCGGCTTTCCGGAGCTCGCGTTCGCGCTCTACGACGCCGTGTGGCGGCTCGATCACGCGACCGGCCGCGCCGACATCCTGGGCCCGGGCGCAGCCGCGCTGGCCGAGCGTCTGGCCGCGCCGCCCGCGAGCCCGGCCACCCTGCGCGTGGGGCCGCTCTCGACCCGGCTGGACGCACGCGAGCATGCACGCCGGCTCGGCCGCATCCTCGAGTACATCCACGCGGGCGACGTCTACCAGGTCAACCTCACGCACCGCCTGTGCGCCCGCGCGCAGGGCGACCCGGCGGCCCTTTACGAGGCCGTGCGCCGCTTCGGTGCCCCCTTCGGGGCCTACCTCGACCTGGGCGCCGGACGCACGCTGGTCGCCAATTCGCCCGAACGCTTCCTCCACGCGCGCGCGGGCCGGATCGAATCACGACCCATCAAGGGCACGCGCGCACCCGGTCCTGGGGCGGCGGACGCGCTGGCGGCCGATCCCAAGGAGCGCGCCGAGCACGTGATGATCGTCGACCTCGTGCGCAACGACCTGGGCCGTGTGTGCAAGACCGGGACGGTCGCCGTCGACGGCCTCTTTCGGGTGGTCCGCTACCCGACGCTGCATCACATGATTTCGACCGTGGCCGGAGTGCCGCGCGCGGGACTGGGGCTGGCCGACCTGCTCCACGCCACCTTCCCGGGCGGCTCGATCACCGGTGCGCCCAAAGTGCGCGCCATGCAGATCATCGCCGAGCTCGAGCCCGAGCCGCGCGGCCTCTACACGGGCGCGTTCGGCCGCATCGGCCCCGGACCCGGGCTCGACCTGGATCTGGCCATGGCCATCCGCACCGCCGCCTGCACGCCCGGGCGCATCGATCTCGGCGTGGGCGGTGCCATCGTGGCCGACTCGCGGCCGGAGGCCGAGTGGGCGGAGTCGCTGCTCAAGGCGCGTGCATTCGCGCTTGCGCTGGGCGACCTGGCTTCACTGGTGATTGAGCGGGATGACGCGGATGGTCAGGGATCCGGCCCCGACGTCTGCGTCGACGTGGGTGCGCAGTAGCATCCGGGAGTCGGTGGGCGGATCGAGATCGAAGGAGACTTGCGGCGGACGCGCGTCCGGGAGCGCGGCCAATCCCACCGCGCCCGTGGTCCTGGCGAAATCGAGCCGGGTCACGTTGTCGACGTAGAAGCCGGCCGGAACCGCCACCCCGCGCACGTCCTGGCGCGTGGAATCGATCGAATAGGCCAACACGACGCCGGTCGATCGCTCGTCCCACGTAACGGGAACCGCGGCCAGAAGCTGCAGGAGATCCATGCGGTTGGCGGTCCACAGCGTGACCAGGGCGGGCGGCGGCAGCGCGACCCGCAGCAGGGCCTGCTGGAGCGGCCCGGCGCCCGGATCGAAGCGCACGAGCACGCTCTGCGCGCCCGCGGGTGCACCGATCGTGAAGCTGCCGGCGCCGGAAACCGTGACCGCGGACCCGCTCCCGACGATGCGCACGGTTGCGCCCGCGGCGCCATTGTGCGGGCACGCGGTCCCGGGAACCGCGGCCAGCGTCGGCTGCAGGCCGGCCACGCAGATCCGACCGCTGATTGCAAACGCACCGCCGTCGCCGAGGGAAGCGTCGGGCGCGGTCGAGGGGCCGTCCGACACGGTCCCACCGAGCCCGCCCGGGCCCCCTTGCAAGGGCCGGTTCTCGAGATCCTCGCCGCAGCCGACCGCGATCACGAGCAAAACCAGGCCACTGCGCGCAACCATGATTTGAGTCTAGCAGGTCAGGGCGCGAACCGGTGGCGCCGGCGCAACCCGAGCAGCAGCGCGAGCGCAGACCCCGCCAGCAGCAGCGACAGGAACTGCGAGGTCGAAAGCACGACCGGCTGCCCGGGCGCCAGCCCCAATAGCGCATTGAGGCGCGGGGTTGCGAGCTGCCACAAGAACTTGCGCGCCGCGTCGCCGCGGAACAGCTCCACCACCGTGCGCAGGAGCGGGTACAAGAAGAGGTAGCCGAGCAGCACCTGGCCGTCGTAGCGTTTGCGCCGCCGCAGCGCGAGCAGGACAAAGAAGATGATGAGCTCACCGCCGGCTTCATAGAGCTGGGTGGGATGGAGCGGCGGCGTCACCTGCGCGCCCGGCGGCACCATCCCGCGCCCGGCCAGATCGTCGAAGGCCAGGCTGCCGGGCGGAAAGCGCGCGCCCCAGCTGAGCTGGCACACCTTGCCGAAGCAGCAGCCGGCGGCCCAACAGCCCAGTCGCCCGAAGAAGTGCCCGATGGCAAGGCTGGGCGCCAGCACGTCGGCGTTGCGCAAGAACGGCATCTGGTGGCGGCGCACATACCACAGCACCACCAGGAGAGCCCCCAGAAAGCCGCCGTAGTAGACCAGCCCGCCCTCCCACACGTGCAGGGCGGCGCTGCATTTCCAGATCAGCTCGCGTCGCGATCCGCTCGCGATGCCCTCGCGGCAGGTGGCCACGTAGTCTGACAGGTTGGTCAGGATGTACAGGATGCGCGAGCCGACCAGCCCCGACACCAGGATCCAGAAGCACAGATCCAGCATGCGTTCCTGCGACTGGCCCACCCGCCGGGCCTCGCGCGCCGCCAGCACGATGCCGATCAGAAAACCGAGCGCAATCAGCACCCCGTAGGTGTGCAGCGCGAAGCTGCGGATGCTAAACAGGACCTGGTGCATGCCGGCTCACGGAGCCGCGGGCGCGCAGGAAAAGCCAGCCCGCGAACGCGAGAAGAGGGATCGAGATGAGCTGCGAGGTCGACAGGTGGGCCGCCCAGATCCCGCGATCGTCGTCGCGCACGAACTCGATCGCGAAGCGCAGGACCGCGTACAGCGCCACGAACCAGGCGAAAACCTCACCGTGCGCGCGTTTGCGCGGGCGGATCACGTAATAGCAGAAGACAAAGATGGCCAGGCAGCCCAGGGCCTCGTACAGCTGGGTCGGGTGCACGGGCAGAGGGTCCGAGCCCGGCGCGATGAGGCCCGCCTTGAGCTGCGCGCGCCAGGCGGTCCCGCCCCGCAGGAAGGTGGCTTTCCAGGGCAGCGTGCACAGCTTGCCGTAGCAGCAGCCGTTGAAGAAGCAGCCCATGCGGCCGAAGAAAAGGCCGAGCGGAATGCCGTAGCCGGCCAGGTCGGCCATCGGCCACATGCCGAGCTGGTGCCGACGCGCGTACCAGAGCCCGAACCCGCTCGCGAAAAGAAACCCGCCGTAATAGGCGAACCCGCCCCGCCACAGCTTGAGCACGGCCAGGCAGTCCTTCGGTGGATAGCACTTGTGCGAGGCCAGGTCGCACAGATAATCGTAGCCGCACTGGGCCGCGCTCGTGCAGTAGGACACCTTGGCGTCGACCGCTTCCACCAGCTGCGGATGCGTGCACAGGTTGGCGTAGTCGTGCCATTGCCCGTCGGCGATCAGGTGCAGGACGCGCGAGCCCACGATGCCCCAGAACACCATCCACAAGTTGAGGTCGTAGACCCGGCGGTCGTCCATGCCCAGCTTGCGCGCGTCGCGCACGCTGAGGGCGAGCGCAAACGCAAAACCGATGAGGAGGAGCGTGAAGTAGGCCGGAAAGACGAGATCCCCGATCAAAGGCAGGCCCGGGATCTTGAACAGGACGGGGCGCAAGTTTCGGTAAGGATACCTCAGGCCGAGCGGGCTTGCCTCTGCGCCTGTTTCTTGGGCTTGCGGGGCCCGAACAGCAGCAGCGCCAGCACGCCGGCCACCAGCGCCGCGTCAGCGAAGTTGAAGACCGGCCACTCGTGATGTTGATAGCGCCACAGAATGAAGTCGGTGACCTTGCCGAAGGCAACCCGGTCGAACACGTTTCCGACCGCGCCGCCGGCGATGAGCGCGAGCGCGGTCGCGGTCATCGGCCTGCTGGCTTCCTGTTTGCGCAGGTAGTTTACGATGAAGCCGAGCGCGATCAGGCCCACCGCCACCAGAAGGTAGCGGCCGCCGGGCAGGTTGCGGAACATGCCAAACGCGCTGCCCGTGTTTTCCGAATAGCGAAACTCCCACAGGCCCGGGATGACGCTTTTCGCATTGGGATAGATGGGCCTGAGTGCGCTGCGCGCCCACACCTTGGAGACCTGGTCGACCGCCAGGACGGCGGCCGTGACCAGCCCGAAAAGGACATATTTGCGCGCGCCCTGCATCACTGCGATCCCAGCGCGGCCGCGCAGCGTGCGCACAGATCGGGATCGCGCGCGTCGCCCGACGGCTGCTCGTTCCACTTCCAGCAGCGCGGGCATTTGCGCCCCCGGGCGTCGCGCACCTCGACCGCGATCTCGGACTGCGAGCCTGCGCCGTCGATCAGCTCGACCTGCGAGACGATGAACAGGTCGGCCAGCTCGTGCTGGTGCGCGCGCAAGAGCTGTCGATCCTCGGCCGGGGCCCACAACTGCACGCGTGCGTCCAGCGATTTCTTGCCCTGGGCGCGGAACTCCTCGAGCGCGGCCGTGACCTTGGCGCGGATCTGCCGGAGGCGCTGCCAACGCTCGCGCAGGTCGGTGTCGGCAGACGGCGTCGGGGCCGGAAACTCGGCCAGGTGCACGCTGTCCGGATCGCCGGCGGCACCGGGCAGGTAGCGCCAGATCTCCTCGGCGGTGAAGCACAGAATGGGCGCCATCAGCGTGGTCAGCGCGCGCCCGATCCGATACAGCACGGTCTGGGCCGCCCGCCGGCTGGGGCTGCCCGCACCGTCGCAGTACAGACGGTCCTTGACGATGTCGAAATAGAACGCCGACAGGTCGACCGACGCGTATTCGAGCAGCGTGCGTAGCGCAACGTGAAACTCGTACTCGTCGTAGGCCCGCCGCACCTCGCCGACGACGTCGCTCAGCCGCTCGAGCGCGTACCGATCGAGATCGGTGAGCTGCGGCTCCGCGCGCGCAGGGTCGAAGTCGTACAGGTTTCCCAGGATGAAGCGGCACGTGTTGCGCAGCTTCTTGTACGACTCGCCGAGCTGGGTCAGATGCTGCCGCGAATAGGTCACGTCGCTGCGAAAATCCTCGGACGCCACCCATAGCCGCAACAGCTCGGCGCCTTCCCGGTTCCACACGTCCTCGGGCGGGACGTACTCGATCTGGACGCCGGCCGCGCGCGCCTTTTCGATCTCGCTCTTCGAGAAGGCCCGGCCGCGCTCGTCGAGGATGAAGCCGTGGGTCAAGACCGACTTATAGGGCGCCGAGCCGCGCACGGCGACCGCGGTCAGGAGCGCGGTGTGGAACCAGCCCCGGTGTTGGTCGGATCCCTCCAGGTACAGATCGACCGGCGTGCCCAGCTCGGGGTCGCGGTCGCACACCGCGCGCCACGACACGCCCGCCTCGAACCACACGTCGACGATCACCGATTCCTTTTTCAAATCGGTTCCGCCGCAGTGCGGGCAGCGTGCGCCCGCCGGCAGAAGCTCGCGCTCGCTCCGCACATACCAGGCCTTGATGCCCTCGCGCTCGAACAGCGCCGCCACGTGCTCCATCCAATCCGGGTTCGCGATCGCGGTCGTGCAGCTCGCGCAGTCGAAGGCCGGGATGGGCACGCCCCAGACCCGCTGGCGCGACAGACACCAGTCGGGCCGATTCTCGATCATCCCGAAGATGCGGTTGCGCCCCCACGGTGGGATCCAGCGCGTGCGGTCGATCTCGGCCAGCGCGCGCCCGCGAAAATTCTCGTGCGAAAGGCTGGCGAACCACTGGGGCGTGGCCCGGAACAGGATGGGGCTTTTGCAACGCCAGCAGTGCGGGTACGAGTGCGTGACGGTCTCGCCGGCCCGATTGAGCAGAGCCCCCGCCGCCGCCAGATCGGCGACGATCTTGGGATCGGCGTCGTGCACGTGCAGGCCCGCGTAGCGCGGCACCGTGGCGTCGAAGCAGCCGTTGTCATCGACCGGCTGCACGACCTCGAGGTCGTAGCGCTGGCCGATCTCGAAGTCCTCCTGGCCGTGCCCAGGCGCGGTGTGCACCAGGCCGGTGCCCGCCTCGAGCGTGACAAACTCGGAATACACGACCAGCGAATCGCGGCCGGTCAGCGGATGGCGCGCGCGCGTGCGCTCGTGCAGCTTCACCGGCACCACCGCGTCGGGCGCTCCCAGCCGAGCGGCCGTGCGCACGCGCTCGGCCAGCTCCTGGGCCACCACGTAAGCCTCGTCTCCATACACGAGCGCGACGTACTCGAGGCCCGGATGGACCTGGATGCCGACGTTGGCCGGCAGCGTCCACGGCGTCGTGGTCCACACGACCAGGAAGACCCGCTTTCCGGCCAGCCCGGGCAGGGGCTCGGGATACGCGAACTTGACGTAGATCGAGGGCGAGGTGTGCTCGGCGTACTCGACTTCGGCTTCTGCCAGCGCGGTGTGGTCGGTGGCGCACCAGTACACTGGCTTCTTGCCCTTGTACAGGTAGCCGCCGCGCGCAAACCCAGCCAGGCAGCGCACCACGTCGGCCTCGTAGCGTGGCTCCATGGTCAGGTACGGCTGCTCCCAGAGCCCCCACACCCCCAGCCGTTTGAACTCGCGCCGCTGCACGTTGACGAAGTCGAGCGCGTAGGCGCGGCAGGCCGCCAGCAGATCCACCACCGACATGCGCGCGCGCTCGGCGGCCGGCGTCTGCTTCTCGACCTGCAGCTCGATCGGCAGCCCATGGCAGTCCCAGCCCGGCACGTACTTGACCTGGAAGCCTGCCATCGTGCGCGCCTTGACCACCAGGTCCTTGAGGGTCTTGTTCAGAACATGGCCGTAATGAATGTTGCCGTTCGCGTAGGGCGGCCCGTCGTGGAACACGAAGCGAGGCCGGCCCGCGCGCGCGGCCAGAATGCGCTCGTAGAGCTTCTGATCCTCCCATTGCTTGAGCAGCTCCGGTTCCTTCTGCGCGAGGTTCGCGCGCATCGAGAAGTCGGTCTTCGGGAGGTGTAACGTGTTCTTGAAGTCCATCGTGGCAGGCGTGGGACTATAACAACTCGCTTCCGAGTGTCAAACGCTCCATGTTATAGGGGTTTCATGGAGAAGCGGCTGCCCTGGGACGAGTACTTCATGCGCATCGCGGAGGTCGTCGCCTCGCGATCGACCTGCGAGCGCAAGTGCGTGGGGGCGGTCATCGTCCGTGACAAGACCATCTTGTCGACCGGGTATAATGGATCGATTCGCGGCATGCCGCACTGCACCGAGGCCGGCCACATGATGGAGAACGATCACTGCGTGGCCACCATCCATGCGGAGGCCAATGCCATCATCCAGGCCGCCAAGAACGGGGTCATGATCGATGGGGCGACCATCTATGTGACCGCCTCGCCCTGCTGGAGCTGCTTCAAGCAGATCGCAAACGCCGGCCTGCGGCGCGTGTGCTATCGAGAATTTTACCGCGATGATCGAATCTTTTCGGTCGCAGAGCGGCTAGGAATTGAGCTGGTGCACCTTACCAAAATGTAGCGAATGATACTGTCGTATGCTGTAAGTGCTCGTCCTCCTGACAAATTTAATGTTGACAGTGAGCTTCCGGTGCGCATACCTTCAAAAGAGCGTGCGCTGGTTTATCGTGCTTCTGGTGGTCGGAATCGCGCCGCGGGTTGAGGCCGACCCGCCGCCTCCCACCGGTACGGTCGAGGGCGAGCAAGCCGAGGCGGAGGTTCCCAAGGCCCCACCCAAGAAGCCGAAACGCAAAAAGCCTCGATTCCAGGGCCATCCGGTCAGTGAAAGCGACCTCCGCCGCGACGCGTTCCCGCGCCCCTCGGGCGATCTCCAAATTTACAGCCCCAACTGGCACGAAGAGGTCAAGGTCAACATTTACAAGGCCGACGGCTCGTTCAACCAGGATGCCTTGAAGAGCCTGAACCACCTGTTCCGTTGCCGCCGCACCGACACCGAAAAGCCCATGGAGCCGCATCTGTTCGAGATCCTGTCGTCCATTCAGGACCACTTCGCGGGACGGCGGCTGCAAGTGATTTCGGGCTTCCGCAACCAGCGCAAGATCACCAGCATGCACTTCCACGCCACCGCGGCCGACATCCGAGTGGATGGCATCAGCGAGCGTAAGCTGCGCGACTTCGCGGCCACGCTCGACGCCGGCGGGATGGGAATCGGGCTTTACCCCTACGCGCATTTTGTGCACGTGGACGTCCGGCCCGACAGCTACCGCTGGATCGACTACTCACGAGATGGTGACGGATCGAGTGGTCGGCTGCCGCCGCGCGGCTTTAAAAAAAAATCACGGCCTGAATCGTGAGATCCGCCGCCGCGGGGGCCGCGCTGCTCCTCGCCACCGCTGGCGTGGCGCGCGCGGATGACCTGGGCCGAGCTGCGCTCTCGATGGGCGCAGCGCAGCTTTACAACGGGCCGTCCGACCTCGAGCCGACCGGGCTTCACGTGGGCGTCGAGGCCGCCCTCCACCTAGGCTTCGTGGGGCCCATGCTGAGCCTCGATGTCGACCGCTTCGGGGGCGCCCAGGCCAGCGTGCCCCCGACCTGGCTGGTCGCCATGGGCGCGGGGCTGCGCGGCTTTCTGGTGCGCGCCCGCTGGCCGGTCGCGCTGTTCCTGGACGCGCAGGGGGTCGTCGCCGGCACCACCAACCCGCTGGCGGCCATCCAGCCCTGCTCCGCGCTTGCGCGCTGCGGCTCCTCGTTCTTGGGCGGGGCTGCGGGCGCGGGGCTGGAGTGGCCGGGCCCGATCACGATCGCGCTCGGCGCGCGCTACCTGTACCTGGCCGACGGGCCGCAGCTCGTGACCTTCTCGCTGGTGGTGGGCTTCGGCGCGCCGTAGGTTTCTTGACAGCTTCGGATCCGCCGGCTAGCTTGAAGGCAGGGCCGTGGCAGATCAACTCGATTTCTTTAAGAAAAAGGGCGGCGGCCGCCGCAATGGTGACGCCCACATCGTGTTGCGCGAGGAGGCCCGCCGGCGCTACCTCAACTACGCCCTCTCGGTCATCACCGCGCGCGCGCTGCCCGATGTCCGCGATGGCCTGAAGCCGGTCCAGCGCCGCATTCTGTTCGCAATGTTCCAGAACCTGCACCTGTATCCGGACGGCCGGTTCAAGAAGTGCGCGACCGTGGTGGGAGACGTTCTGGGCAAGTTTCACCCGCACGGAGACACCGCGGCCTATGACGCGCTGGTCCGTATGGCGCAGGACTTCTCGCTGCGGTACCCGCTGGTCGACGGCCACGGCAACTTCGGCTCGCTCGACGGCGACGCTCCCGCAGCCTACCGCTACACCGAGGCCAAGCTGCAGGGGCTGGCCATGGAGCTGCTGCGCGAGCTGCGCAGCGAGACCGTCGACTTCCGGCCCAACTTCGACGGCACTGCGCAAGAGCCCATCGTGCTGCCGGCGCGCGTGCCCAATCTGCTCATCAATGGAGCGGCCGGCATCGCGGTCGGCATGGCCACCAACATCCCGCCCCATAACCTGGCCGAGGTGTGCGACGCGCTGGTTGCCCTCATCGATGACAGCGAGCTCGAGACCAAGGATCTGGTGAAGCTCATCAAGGCGCCCGACTTCCCGACCGGCGGCCAGATCCTGAACACGCGCAAGGAGCTGCGCGAGATCTACGAAACCGGCCAGGGCGCCATCAAGCTCCAGGGCGAGTGGAAGGTCGAGGATCTTCCGCGCGGCAAGCAGCAGATCGTGATCACCTCGATCCCCTACGCGATCTCCAAGGCCACGGTGGTCGAGAAGATCGCGGACCTCATCGTGGGCCGCAAGCTGCAGCATCTAACCGACGTGCGCGATGAATCGACCTCCGATGTGCGCATCGTGCTGGAGCTCAAGACGGGCGCCGATGGGCCGGTCGTGATGGCGTATCTGTTCAAGCACACGCCCCTGCAGACCAACTTCAACGTCAACCTGACCAGCCTGGTTCCTACCGACAAGCCTGACCTTGCGGCGCCCGAGCGGCTGGATCTGCGCGGTCTGCTCAGGCATTTCCTCGATTTCCGATTCGAGGTGGTGCGGCGCCGCTTCAGCTTCGAGCTCCAGGAGCTGAAGCGCCGGATTCACCTGCTCGAGGGCTTTCGCAAGATCTACGACGCGCTCGACGAGGCGCTCAAGATCATCCGCAAATCGGACGGCAAGGCCGATGCCGCCGAAAAGCTCAGGAAGCGCTTTCGGCTCGACGACGAGCAGGCCGACGCGGTGCTCGAGACCAAGCTCTACAAGCTGGCGCGTCTCGAGATCAAGGCCATTCTCGACGAGCTCAGGGAGAAAAAGCAGGAGGCCAAGCGCATCGAGGCCATCCTGGCCTCCAAGCGCAAGCTGTGGGCGGTGGTCAAAGAGGAGCTGCGCGAGGTGCAGAAGCTGTACGCGGACAAGCGGCGTACGCACCTGGGTGGCGAGGAGCTGGAGTACCAGGAAGAGGCGTACATCGTGTCCGAGGACGCCAACGTCATCCTGTCGCGCGACGGCTGGGTCAAGAGGGTGCGTGAGATCAAGGATCTTTCGACCACGCGCCTGCGCGAGGGCGACGAGGTGATGGGGCTGCTCTACGGTTCCACGCTCAAGAGCGTGGTGTTTTTCTCCAACCTGGGCGCGGCCTACGTGACCCGCATCGCCGACGTGCCGGCCACGACCGGCTATGGCGAGCCGGTGCAGAAGCTGTTCAAGATGGACGACGGCGAGCGTGTCATCGGCGCGCTTTCGCTAGACGAGCGGGTGACCGCGCTGGCAGACGCGATGATGCTGGCAGTCACGCGTTTCGGCTACGGCATGCGGTTTGCGCTGGCGCCCCACACCGAGGTGTCGACCCGCGCCGGCCGCAAATACGCACGCGTCGGCGAAGGCGACGAGATCGTGGGCTGCCTCCAGGTGGCCAAGAAGGACACGCTGTCGGTGGTGACCGAGGCCGGGCGCGCGCTGGTCTGCGACGTGGACGAGGTCAACGTGCTGGCCAACCCGGGCCGCGGCGTCACGGTCATCAAGACCGCCGAGGGCGACCGCGTGCTCGGCTTCGCGGTCGGCGATGGCCTGACGGTTGAGACGGACAAGGGCAAACGAATCGAGGTTGGCCCCAAGAGGTACGAGGTCACCTCGCGGGGCGGCAAGGGCCATGCGCTGTCCAAGAAAGACCGCATCGCCCGCATCGTGCCACCGGAGGTCAAGCTGCCCGGTCAAACGCCGGAGCTCGTCAATTGACGATGGCGCGCGAGAGCTACACGGCCAAAGACATCCAGGTCCTCGAGGGTCTGGAGCCGGTGCGCCGCCGCCCCGGCATGTACATCGGCGGCCTCGACCGCACGGGCTACCACCATCTGCTCTGGGAAATCGTCGACAACTCGGTCGATGAGGTCATCAACGGCTTCGCCGATAGCATCTGGGTGACCCTGCACAAGGATGGTCAGTCGGCGACCGTCATCGACAACGGCCGCGGCATTCCGGTCGACGTGATGACGCGCCACCGCAAGCCGGCGCTGGAGATCATCCTGACCACCCTGCACGCGGGCGGCAAGTTCGACGCCGGCAAGGTCTACAGCCACTCGGGCGGCCTGCATGGGGTCGGCAGCTCGGTGGTGTGCGCGCTCTCGGAGATCCTGACCGCGCGCGTCAAGCGCGACGGCAAGCTGTGGGAGCAGAGCTTTGCGCGCGGAAAGCCCAAGACCAAGCTCAAGAGCCTGGGCCGGGCCAAGGGCACCAGCACCGAGATCTATTTCAAGCCCGATTCGGAGATCTTTGGGCCCAAGCTCAGCTTCGACTCCAAGCTGGTGCGCGACGTGCTGGAGGCCAAGACCTATCTTCACAAGGGCTTACGGCTCACGTTCGTCGATGAGCAGACCGGCGAGACGGTCGAGTTTTCGCATCAGGGCGGGATCGACGACTACCTGGCCAAGATCATTGGCGAGCGCGCCAAGCCGGCAACCACCCCCCAGGCGTTTTCACTCAGCCGCGGCAACGGGACCAAGATCGAAATCGCGATGCAGTGGACCGAGTCGACCGAAGAGCATGTGCGGTCGTATGTCAACGGCATCCCGACCGGCTCCGGCGGCACGCACGAAAACGGCCTGCGCTCGGGCCTGGTCAAGGCGGTGCGCAACTACATGGAGACCACCTCGACCGCGCCCAAGGGCGTGACGCTGACCGCCGAGGACATCCGCGAAGGCCTGGTGGCGCTGCTGTCGGTGTACCTGCTCACGCCCCAGTTCCAGGGCCAGACCAAAGACCGGCTCAACAACCCGGAGGTGGCGGGGCAGGTCGACGGCGCGGTCCGGCCCGCGCTCGAGCAGTGGCTGCTCGAGAACAAGAGCGCGGCCGAAGCCATCGTGGCGCGGATCGCGCTGGCGGCCAAGGCGCGCGAGGCGTCGCGGGCGGCCGCGCAGCAAGTGTCGCGCAAGACCGCGGTTTCACACCGTCTCAACCTGCCCGGCAAGCTGGCCGACTGCGCGTCCACCGATCCCGAAGAGAGCGAGCTGTTCATCGTGGAGGGCGATTCGGCCGGTGGCTCGGCCAAGCAGGGCCGCGACCGGCGGACGCAGGCCATTCTGCCCCTCCGCGGCAAGGTCTTGAACGCCGAGCAGGCTTCGACCTCCAAGGTGCTGTCCAACAAGGAGCTGCAGGACATCGTCAGCGCGCTCGGCTGCGGCTTCGGCGAGCATTGGAACGAGAACAAGCTGCGCTATCACAAGATCATCCTGCTGATGGATGCCGATAGCGACGGGCATCACATCTCGACCCTGCTGCTCACGTTCTTCTACCGCCACCTGCCCGAGCTGGTACGGCGCGGCTACGTCTACATCGCGCAGCCGCCCCTGTACCGGATCGATGCCGGCAAGAACACCCTGTGGGCGCTCGATGACACCGAAAAGGAGAAAATCCTGGCCGGCCTGCCCAAGAACCTGCGGCCCGACATCCAGCGCTTCAAGGGCCTGGGCGAGATGATGCCCGAGGTGCTCAAGCAGACCACGCTCGATGTCAAGAAGCGCACGCTCTTGCGGGTGGTGGTCGATGATGACGAGGAGACCGACCGTCTGCTGGGCGAGCTGATGGGCAAGGACACGCAGGCGCGCTTCCGCTTCATCATGGAGCGAGCGGCCGAGGCGGATGCTCTGGATGTGTAACTCGAGAGGGTAATCTCGACCTCTCAATTGGGGTTTTCTCTCCCATGTGACCCTGCGTCGCCACCTAGGAGTTTCGGCATCTTGCATCATGTGCCGGGGTTGGCCCCTGGCTTGCTTTGGCTCCCAATCGGATGCAAGTTGGCCTCGCCGCCCGTGCCGAAGCGCTGGTCAACGGACGCCGTTATGAGGAGGCGGTGTCGATGTGCCGGCGCGACCTTGCAGTGCATCCGACCGACCTCGAGCTGCGGCTCGTGCTCGGTCGCGCACTGATGGCGCTGCACCGCGATGTCGAGGCCGAGTCGGAAATGCAGGAATGCCTGCGGCGCAGCCCGCGCAGCGCGGAGGCATACCGAATGCTGGGCGAGCTCGCGTTTCGGCGCGACCGGCACAGCGTGGCCGCCGAGTACCTGGGCGAGGCCGCGCGCCTGCAGCCCGACGATATGTCCAGCTTGGTCCTGCTCGAAATCGTGCGCGAGGTGGGCTCGCGCACAAAAGGTCACCAGAAAACGCCGGCCGCGGCGGCAGCAAAACTCCCGGCGGCTGCCGCCGCGAGCCGGCGCTCCAACGAACCTGACCCTGCAACTGCCTCGGCCGGCGCGCCGACCTCCCCGAGCGGCGCGCACGGCCGAGCGAGATATAAGTCGCCCCGTCGCCGCGCCATCACCCGGATCGGCGACGAGGACGCCACGTCGATGGTCCACCGCGAAGATGCGCCCAGCGTGATGGTGCGCCTGCGCGGTGGCATCGGCGAGTACCTGGTTCGCCGCGGCGCGCTCAGCCGCGAGCGGCTGTTCTGGGCGCTCGGCGACCACTACAAGAACGGTGGCCGCATCGGCGACGCCATTGTGCGACTCGG
>DATFWX010000009.1:0-6534 GCA_035258845.1 Polyangia bacterium
GGGGGGGGGGGGGGGGGGGGGGGGGGGGGGGTTGGACGTTCTGGGACAACGAGGGGGGCATGTAGCGCGCGCTGCACCCCCGATTTTAGAAACCACGCTCGCTCTTTCCTACCCACCGCGCCGCCGACAAGGCTGGTCCTCGCTTCCGAGCGAACACGCTTTACGAGCGCGGCCACTTCCGGAGTGCCCCCATTGCAGGGGCTCTGCTTCATGGACTATACTGTACGTGAGGCGGAATACATTCCCCGACACGAATCTCGATGGCGGCCCACGCGGAATCCGAAGACACCACGGTCAGTCGCGACACGCCTCGTCGCGCTTCCCAGATCGACGGGACACCGTCGGATTGTCGATACCTGATCGTGTTCGAGGGCGACTCCTCCACGCTCGTCCAGCTGCCTGCTCAAGGCGAGATCATCATTGGCCGCTCGGACGCGGCCGGGCTGCGGCTGCACGATTCCTCGGTGTCCCGGCAGCACGCCAAGGTTCTGCTCGGCCAGGGTCATGCGGAGATCGCGGATCTGGGCAGCCAGAACGGCACGCGCGTCAACGGTGATCGCGTGGTCGGAAGCCGGGCGCTCATCTCCGGGGACGTCATCACCATTACAGCGGCTACCCTGGTATTCCACTCCAGCACCCGACCCGCGAGCTGGCGCACCATCCTCGACTTCTCGGCCTTCCGTCAGCGGCTCGAGGACGAGTTGGAACGCTCGCTGCGCTACCAAAGGCCCTTGAGCCTGCAGGCAGTGCGGCTGGGCCTGCGCGAAACCGACAAGCCTCGCCTGCTGTCGACCCTGGCCGAACGGCTGCGCAGAATCGACGTTCTGGGTTGGGCGGGAAACGATGAGCTGCTCGTGCTGATGGCGGAAATCTCGGCCGAGGCCGCGCCCGCTGCCGCCGAGCGTTTGCGCGCAGCGCTGGGCGGTCTGGCCCGCAAGCTGCGGATTGGCTACGCGTGCTATCCGGCCGACGGATGCGAGGCCGACACGCTGCTCGCGAGCGCGCGCTCGGCCGCTCGGGAAGCCGCCGTTGGAGGCACCCTTTCGGCCACCAAGACCGTGCGAACGCTCGCGGTCGGGGACCTGACCATCCTGGTCGCAGATCCCGCGATGACACGCCTGTATTCGCTGATTGAAAAGCTGGCGGCCTCCGACCTCCCGGTCTTGATCTGCGGCGAAACCGGCACCGGCAAGGAGCTGGCTGCCTCGGCGCTTCATCACTGGTCGGCGCGCAAGAACGAGCACCTGGTGGCCGTCAACTGTGCCGCCCTGCCAGACCACCTGGTCGAGAGCGAGCTGTTCGGCTACGAGCGGGGCGCGTTCACGGGAGCCTCCGCGACCAAAGCCGGTCTGCTCGAGCGGGCCCACCGGGGCACCATCTTTCTCGACGAGATTGGCGATCTGCCAGCCAATGCCCAGGCCAAGCTCCTGCGCGTGCTCGAGGCCAAGCGCCTCCTGCGCCTAGGCGACCTCGAGGAGCGCGAAGTCGACATTCGCATCGTCGCCTCCACCAACCGCGACCTCAAAGAAGAGGTCCAGGCCGGTCGGTTTCGGCAAGATCTGTTCTTTCGCCTCAGCGCCGCCATGCTCTGGCTGCCCCCGTTGCGCGATCGCCGGCGGGAGCTTGTGATCCTGGCGCAGGCATTCCTCGCCGATGCCTGCGCCCGCGCCGGCTGTGCGCCCAAGACTCTCTCCGATGCCGCCACGCGCCGGCTGGCGCTCTACAACTGGCCGGGTAACGTCCGCGAGCTGAAAAACCTGATGGAGTACGTAGCGGCGACCGTGGCCGAGCCAGTTCTGGAGCCTACTCACCTGGCCGAGCGGCTCGGCGGCGCGCCCCCGTTGTCCGACGCGGAGGCTTTCGCGAGCGAGCCGCCCACCAGGCCGTTTTCGACGCCCTATGACACGGGCAACTTTCGGCCCCTCGAGCAGGAGCTGCGTGAGCTCGAACGCACGCGGATGCAAGCAGCGCTGAGCTCTACAGGCGGAAATCAGACCCACGCAGCGGAGCTTTTGAAGATGCCGCTCCGCACCTTTCAGGCCAAGCTCAAGCGCTACCAGATCCAAGCCCCGCGGCAGAGCGGGCGCCGCTAAGGTCGAGTCCAAGCTCCGAGTCCAAGCTCCGCCATTTCTGCGCAGCAGCGCCAGGTTTGCGTAGCAAGGCCGCTGGTGCCCAACATAAGAGCCCCAGATCACGCGCTTTGCACCGTGGTCCGCGGCTTGCTCATTGTCCTAGTCAGCCGTGAGGCCCCTGCACACACGCGGCCGGTTGCTGTCCTTCCGCGAGACCACAGAGCCGGATGCGGTCGCGGGCGCGCACTGGATCCCGCCCCAGGAGTTCGACGAGTACCGCCTGATGGGGCAGCTCGGCCAGGGCGGAATGGGCCAGGTCTGGCTGGCCCAGGACACGCTGCTCGACCGGCCGGTCGCGGTCAAGTTCATCGCCTCCATCGAGCCCGACGCGCTGGCACGGGAGCGTTTTCTCATCGAGGCCCGCGCGATCGCGCGCCTGCAGCATCCCAACGTGGCGGCGGTCCACCGGGTCGGCCTGGTTGAGGGCCGGCCCTACCTGGTCTCCGAGCTGATTCGCGGCCAGACGCTCTCGGATATTCCGGTTCCGCTGCGCTGGCAGAAGGTGCTGCACCTGGGCGTGGGCCTGGCCCGAGGCCTGGCCGCAGCGCATCGCCGGGGTGTTTTGCATCGCGACCTCAAGCCTGCCAACGCCATGCTGACCGAAGGCGGCGAGGTCAAGCTGCTCGACTTCGGCCTGGCCAAGCTGCTCGAGTCGGAGCCCCAGGATGCGCCGGCCTCGGGGCCGCCGACTCCGCCCCCGGCCATGGTTTCCGCGGACGCGGATAAGACGCTGGTGCTGCTGGGCGCGCATACGTTGCAAGAGCTCGCGAGCGCGCCCGGACCGAATGAGGGGACCTGGCGCTCCGTGACCAGACCGGGTGAGCTTCTCGGCACCCCCCACTACATCGCCCCGGAAATCTGGCAGGGCGCTCTGGCAACCGCGCGCTCCGACGTGTACTCGCTGGGCGTGATTCTCTTCTACCTGTCGACCGGCCGCCACCCCCACAACGCGCAGCACCTGCCCGGCTTGGTGGTCGCGGTCTCGACCCGCGACGCGCCTTCGCTGGCCGCCCTCGTGACCGGCATGGATCCCGATTTAGCAGCCATCGTCGACCGCTGCCTGCGCCGGGAACCGGGGCAGCGCTTCTCGAGCGGCGACGAGGTGCGGGAGGCGCTCGAGCGGTTGACTCCGGAGGGCCGCCTGACCTCGGTCCCGGAAGGAAATCCCTACCGGGGCCTGCAGACGTTCCAGTCTGAGCACAGGTCGCTCTTTTTCGGACGTGATGCCGAGATGAGAGCGCTGCTCGAACGGCTGCGCTCGGAGCCACTGCTCCTGGTCACCGGCGACTCGGGCGTCGGCAAGTCGTCGCTGTGTCGGGCCGGCGTGCTGCCTCTGGTGGCGAGCGGGAGCATCGACGACCAGCGGAGCTGGAGCATTGTGAGCTTCGTACCCGGAAAGTATCCGCGCGCGGCGCTGACCGCAGCGCTGGCGCCGGTCTTGGCCCTGGAAGAGCACGAGCTCGAGCAGCGCATGGCCAAAGAGCCCACCGCCGTGCCCTGGCTGCTCCGCAAACGAATCCGCGCGGGCGCGGGCCTGTTGGTGTACGTGGATCAGCTCGAGGAGCTGGTTACACTTGCCGATCCGGACGAGGCCGCCCAGGTGGCGGGCCTGCTCAGCCAGCTGCTGGTCTTGAAATCCGACTGCCGCGTCCTGGGTACGGTGCGCCAGGACTTCTTGACCCGGATCGCCGCGTTGCCCGGCATCGGCGAAGAGGTGAGCCGGGCGCTCTACGTCCTGCGGCCCCTGACCGCGGAGGCGATTCGTCAGGCCGTGGTGGGCCCGGCGCGGGTCAAGGGGTTCGCCTTCGAGTCTGAGCAGCTCATCGAGCAGCTCGTGTCCTCGACCGCCGGAATGGAGGGCGGCCTGCCGCTCCTGCAGTTCACGCTGCACGAGCTATGGGAGGCGCGCGACCCGGAGCGGCAAGTGATTCCGGCCGCGCGGCTGCAGGCGATGGGGGGGGTCGAGGGCGCCCTGTCTCGGCACGCCGATGGGGTGCTGGCTGCCCTTTTGCCGGCCGAGCGCTGTGCGGCTCGGAAGATCCTGATGCAGCTGGTGACGCCGGGCGGGACTCGAGCCCGCCGCACCGAGACAGAGCTGGCGCGGGACCCCGACACGCGGGCGGCCCTGGAGGCGCTGGTGCGCGGGCGCCTGGTGGTCGCGCTGTCGTCCGAGCATGGGACCGCTCATGAGCTGGCCCACGAGGCGCTCATCCGGGGCTGGCAGACTCTGCGCAGCTGGTTGAGCCAGGAGGCCGAGAGCCACGCAGCCAAGCATCGCTTGCAAGTGGCGGCGGGCGAGTGGGAGCGGCTGGGGCGCACGCCCGAGGCGCTGTGGGGAACGCGCCAGCTGGCCGAAGCCTCGGCGCTCGAGCTGCCCGCTCTGGCGCCGCGAGAGCAGGCTTTCCTTGAGCAGTCACACGGCTCCGTGCACAAGCGGCGCCTCGCGAAGCGAGCGCTGGCAACGGTCATCCCGGTCGTCATTGCCCTGACCTATGGGGGCGTCCGCTGGAAGGCGGATCGGGATCTGGGGCGCCAGATCCAGAGCGATCTGGTCATGGCGAAGAGCGCCTGGACCGACGCGCGGGCAAAGGATGCCCGGGTGGAGCAGCTTCGTCGTGAAGCCTTCGCTCAGTTCGACCGCCGCGAGCGCGAGGCGGGAGAGCGCTCCTGGTCGCTGGCGCTCGGGGCGGCGGGCGAGAACGAGCGTGGGTTTGCGCGCGCGAACGAATGGTTCGAGAAGGCGCTTGCGCTCGATAGCGGTCGCCGCTCGGTGCGTAGCGCGTTTGCCGATTTCCTGTACGACCGCGCGCTCCTCGCCGAGCGCGAGGGGCGGAGCGCGCAGCTCGGAGAGCTCTTGCAGCGGCTCCAGGTCTACGACGACGGCGGCGCGCGGATGGGCCGGTGGAATGCGCCCGCGCATCTCGAGATCGCGACCTCGCCAGCGGGGGCGGAGGTCCTGCTCGAGCGCTACCAGAGCGACTCCGACGGCCGGCGGCCCGCGGTTCTGGTTGGACGGCTCGGCCAGACACCGCTCGCGGAGGTCGAGCTGGCGCCGGGCAGCTATCGGCTGACCTTGACCGCGCCGGGGCGGGCGCCGGTGCGATATCCGGTCCTGCTCCGGCGCGCCGAGCGACTGCCGGTCCAGGTGAGCCTGCCGCGCGCCTCTGAGATCCCGGCTGGCTTCGTCTATGTCCCGCTGGGAAGGTTCCAGTTTGGGAGCGCCGACGATGAGCGCGCGCGGGTCGGCTTCTTTAACACCGTGCCGCTCCACGAGTCGAGCACGAGGCCCTATCTCATCGCTCGCACCGAGACCACGTATGCCGAATACATCGACTATCTGCGCGCGCTGGCGCCCGAGGAGCGGATGCGCCGGATGCCCCGCATCCGACAGACCAGCATGCTCGACCAGAGATCGTTGGAGCTGAAAGAGACCGAGGCCGGCGATTGGCTGCTGCGCTTTCAGCCCACGACCAGGCCCTACTCGGCCCGGCTGGGCGAGCGCATCAAGTACGATCAGCGACGCCTGCGAGCTGTGCAGGACTGGCGGCGGTTCCCGGTTTCGGGGATCTCGGCCACCGACGCCGAGGCCTATGCGAAGTGGCTGCGCGAGACAGGACGCGTGCCCGGCGCCCGCCTGTGCACGGAAAAGGAATGGGAGCGCGCGGGGCGCGGGGCCGACGACCGGCCGTTTCCGCACGGCGACCGGCTGCACCCGGACGACGCGAACTACGATGAGACCTATGGCAAGGCTGCACTGGCCTTTGGCCCCGATGAGGTGGGCTCACATCCAGCTTCGCGGGCTCCCTTCGACACCGAGGACGTGGCGGGCAACGTGTGGGAGTGGACGAGCTCGTCGCTGGCCCCGGGCTACGCCGTGCGGGGCGGCGGCTACTATCACGGCTCCATCACAAACATGATCTACAACCGGCAGGATCCCGAGCCGACATTTCGGGACATGCTGGTGGGGGTGCGGTTGTGTGCCGACTTCTCGTCACGCTAGCGCGGGCGCCCGTACGCCACCTTTGCGCGGCCAGGTTCGACCCGGGCCCGATGTTTCGGCTGGTTGCTGCAGGCCCATCGCTTGCAACAGGAGCCTGACATGGGGATGAAGCGGGTCGCCACTCAGACGTGGTTCGTCCTTTTGGTCAGCGCAGGTTGCGTATCGGGCCAGGTTGGCCACTCGCCGCGGGAAAGCAGCAGCTCGCATTCGATTGTCGACGATAACGGGATCAGCCTCAATGGGCTCATGACCAACGGCCTCATGACGAACGGGCTCACTGTCAACGGCGTGCAGATGAACGGTGTGCAGATGAATGGCGTGCAGATGAACGGGTTCAGCATCAACGGGCTGTCCCTGGATGAATCGCTTCTCGTGATGAAGTATCTGGTCAAGTGCGCGCTC
>DATFWX010000010.1:0-19836 GCA_035258845.1 Polyangia bacterium
CCAGATCTCCATCTCGGCCGCCTGCGAGCGCGCGCTGACGGCCGCCACGTCGAAACGGGCGCGCGCCACCCGCCCGGGCGCAAAAGGCCGCGCCCGCCGCCCGCGCAGCCGGCGGAACGCGTCGGGCCCGTAGCGGTCGTACCAGAGGATCGTGTGCGCGGTCGACAGCGAGCCCGCCCACGGGTAGCGCCGCAGAAGCCACCCGGAGGCGAGACGCGCAATCGCCTGGTCGAGCAGCTCCTCGTCGCGCGGCTGCTTGGACGGCCGCGCCTGCTCGAAGAACAGGCCGATGCCGAGCTCGTCGCCCCGCACGCGCCAGATCTCGCGCAGGCCGAACTGGGCCAGCCGCTGGGCCACGATCGATCCCGGCGTCAGGTCGAACTCGCCCAGGATGAACAGCGCGATCTGGCCGCTGTGCTGCTCCAGGAAGCGCACGGTCGCCATGGCCTCGGCCGCGCTTTCGGTCGGAAAATCGGTGAAGCACATGGCCTCGACCGCCACGCCCGCGCGGTCGAGGTTGCCGATGACCGCACGCACCTCCTCGATCGGACGGCCCTTGTTGATGAGCGCCAGCACGCGTGGGGCCGCTGACTCGACGCCGAGCGCACAGGCCACCGCGCCCGCACGCCGCAGCGTGCGCGCCCGATCGGCGTCGAGATAGCGCTCGGGCTTGAGGTCGGTGGCCCAACGCAGATCCAAGCCCCGCGCGATCAGGCCCTCGGCCAGCCGCGAAAGCGTCTTGGGCGCAACCGAGTCCTGCGAGAAGTAGAAATAGCGCGTGCGGTGGCGCGCCGACAGCGCGGCCAGATGGTCGATCACGGTTTCGACCGCGCGCTCCTTGTAGGGCGCGGTCCCTTTCTCGGCCAGGCCGTAGTGGCAGAACGTGCAGATGCCCCAGTAACAGCCGCGCGTGGGGTCGTAGGGCAGAACGAGCTCGGGCGCCAGATACCGATCGAGCGGCAGCCCGTCGAAGTCGGGCGCGGGCAGCGTCCGCAGATCCTCGAGCGTGCCGCCCGGCGCCAACCGGCCCCCGCGCACGACCAGGTTCGGGATGCCGGTCGGGTCGCGCCCGCTGGCGAGCGCCTCGCACAGGCGCCAGAGCGGCGTCTCGCCCTCGTAGCAGACCGCGGAGTCGAACGGCCCCAGGATGCGAGCCATGAGGGCGGCGTCGGTGCGCGCGCGCACGAGCAGCTGCGTGAGCGCGGGCCCGCCCACGGTCAGGTGCACGGCCTCGCCCAGGGCGGCGCGCAGCCTTCGGGCCAGCGCGAACGCCGGTTGCATCTGCCCCGGGAACACGACCGACAGGCCGACCAGACCCACCTCGGCGGCCTTGAGCCGCTCCGCCAGCGCGCGCTCGTACTCGGCAAACGGGTTGCGCTCGGGCCGTGCATCGAGCGCAATCTCCTCGGGCGTGGTGAGCGCGAACGGTGTGCGGTAGGCCGAAAAGGAGAGCTCGAGCGGCGCGTAGGCAGCCGAGATCGCACGCAGAGCCGCTTCCACGACCTGAACTGCCTCATCGTAGGCCTCGGGCTCGAGCGCTCGCTCGCGATCGCGCAGGCACGCCAGCGCACCCTCGATGCGCTCGGGCGCCAGCGCCGCGTCCCCGCGCGCCGCCCACAGGGCCGCGTAGGCGCGCTGCTCGACGTGCCGCAAGCGCGGGCGACCATCCAGCCGGGCCAGCCGCCGCTCCAGGCGGGCCCGCACGCGCACGAGCGCGTCGCGGCGCAAAAGCCCCTCCCAGGTCTCCAAATTGGCGTCCACCGGGAGCACCTCGATCCCGCGGCTGCGCAGAAATCCCGTCAGCATTGGCACCGACAGGTAGGGCGCCGTGGGGTCACAGGTGGGCGGATAGATGAGCGCCACGCGCATGGTACTGAGGGGCATCATGCGCAGGCGCCAGGCGGCCTGCAAGTGCAGCTCGCGCCGGTCACGCAGCCGCTTGACGCAACCGAGCCGGCTGGCCAATATGCGTGCGTGCGACTCGGTTTCTGGCTCTGCGTTTGGGCGCTGTTGCTGGCCGGCCCGGCCTGCTCGCGCTGCCCTTCCGGCACCACCATGGTCAAGGGGCGCTGTGTGGGCCAGGCGCAGCCGCAGGCGCGCTATATGCCCCGCTACCCGCCCCCTACGCCCGCCGATATGCCCAAACGCGCGCCGCTGGGGGCACCCGAGCTCAAGCCGCTCGGTGCGCTGGCGCCCATCGTGCTGAGCGGAAAGAGCCCGCGCTGGTACGAGTCGGTCGACGAGGTGCGCAAGCAGGCCGGCCTGCCCGCGGAGGCCAAGCTGGTCACCAGCGCGGCCTGGCAGATCGGACCGGTCTACTCGCTCGCGAGCACGCCCAATCTGGGCCCGGTTCCCACCCAGCTCGACTACTTCTTCCTGGGCGACAACCTGATCGGCTACGCGATCCGTTTTCTGGTCGAGGATGCCGGGTCGCAAAAGTTGTGGGACGATCTGGCCGCGCAGGCGCGCAAGAGCTACGGGCCTCCGGCCAAGCAGGCCGACGGCGACACCGACTGGGCGCTGCCCCGGCTGGCGGTGCATGCGTCGCTGAGCTACAGCGACGCGCTGACCCACATGAGAAAGCATCCGGTCCACATGGCCAACATTCACTGGACCATTCCGCCCTCGCTCAAGTGAGGTGCCGATGAAGCTTCCGTTCGGGTTCCGATTCGAGGAAACCATGGCCGGGACCTGGTCGGACGGGCGCGGCGCCGAGCGGCCCATCCGCTTTACCGTGCACGCGCGCTCGACCGACCTCGGCCAGACCCTCCGCGACGGCACCGTCGAGCTCGACGGAACCATCGAAGCCGAGGGCCTGGTCGCGCACGCGCCCGCACGCGGCACCATGCTGCTGCTCCCGCTGACCAAGGGCATCATCCGCTATGAGCTCGCGTTTACCGGTGACGACGGCAAGCCGTATCGGCTGGAAGGCCAGAAAGAGCTGCGGGTGGCTGATCTGGCGCATACGCTCACCACTCTGCCCGCGGTCATCGTCCATGGCGACAGCGGCGCCGAAACCGGACGCGCCATGCTGCGCTTCGACACCAAGAACGATCTGCTCGGGTTCCTGTCCAGTTGGAAGCCGCTGGTAAGCTGAGTGCCGCCTTGCGTCCGGGCAGGGCTATGGCTAACTTAGACTGTTCAAGGGCCCACGCATGGTCAGCAGCATTCTGAAGAAAATTTTCGGGACCAAAAACGCCCGAGAGCTCAAGAAGATGCAGCCCATGGTGGCGCGCATCAACGATCTCGAGCCGGCCCTGCAGAAAAAGTCGGACGCCGATCTGCGCGCGCTCACCGGCGAGTTCCGCCAGCGCCTCGAGCAGGGCGAGCCGCTCGACCATCTTCTGCCCGAGGCGTTCGCGGTGGTGCGCGAGGCCGGTCGACGCACGCTCAACATGCGCCATTTCGACGTGCAGCTCCTGGGCGGCATGGCGCTCCACAAGGGCCGCATCGCCGAGATGAAGACCGGCGAGGGCAAGACGCTCGTGGCCACGCTGCCGCTGTATCTGAACGCGCTGGCCGGCAAGGGCGTCCATCTGGTCACGGTCAACGACTACCTGGCCCGGCGCGACGCCGAGTGGATGGGCAAGATCTACAAGCTGCTCGGCATGTCGGTGGGCATCGTCGTACATGGCCTGACCGATCGCGAGCGGCAGGTCTCGTACCGGTCGGACATCGCCTACGGCACCAATTCCGAGTTTGGTTTCGACTACCTGCGCGACAACATGAAGGAGTCGATCGAAAGGTACGTGCAGCGCGACCTCAACTACGCGATCGTCGACGAGGTCGACTCCATTCTGATCGATGAGGCGCGCACGCCGCTCATCATCAGCGGGCCGGCCGAAGAGTCGGCGGACCTTTACTACCGGGTCAACTCGATCATCCCGTCGCTCAAGAAGGACGTCGACTACACGGTCGACGAAAAGGCGCACTCGGTCATGCTGACCGACCAGGGTGTCGAGCGGCTCGAGCACATGCTCTCGGTCCGGAACCTGTACGACCCCGACAACATCGAGATGTTGCATCACGTCACGCAGGCGCTGCGTGCGCACACGCTCTACAAGCGCGACGTCAACTACCTGGTCGAGGACGGCAAGGTTCTCATCATCGACGAGTTCACGGGCCGCAAGATGCCGGGCCGCCGCTGGTCGGACGGCCTGCACCAGGCGGTCGAGGCCAAAGAGGGGGTCACGGTCGAGGAGGAGAACCAGACCCTCGCCACCATCAGCTACCAGAACTACTTCCGCATGTACAAGAAGCTGGCCGGCATGACCGGCACTGCGGATACCGAGGCCCAGGAATTCCACGACATCTACAAGCTCGACGTGATGGTCATTCCGACCAACAAGGACATGATCCGGAGCGACCATCCCGACCTGGTGTACAAGAACGAGAAGGGCAAGTTCCGGGCGGTGCTCAAGGAGATCGACGAGCTGCACGCCAAGGGCCAGCCCATTCTGGTGGGCACGATCTCGGTCGAGAAGTCCGAGGTGCTCTCGTCGATGCTCAAGAAGCGGGGCATCAAGCACCATGTCCTGAACGCGAAGAACCACGCCAAGGAGGCCGAGATCGTGGCCCAGGCCGGCCGCTACGGCGCCCTCACCATCTCGACCAACATGGCCGGCCGCGGCACCGACATCATCCTGGGCGGCAATCCCGAATTCTTGGCCAAAGCGGAGGCCGATCCCGACGCTGAGCCCGAAAAGTACGCGCAGGCGCTGGCGCGCTACCGCGTGGAGTGCAACGGCGAGCGCGAGCAGGTGCTGGGCGCGGGCGGGCTCCACATCCTGGGCACCGAGCGCCACGAGTCGCGCCGCATCGACAACCAGCTGCGGGGCCGGTCGGGCCGCCAGGGCGATCCGGGCTCGTCGCGCTTCTACATGTCGCTCGAGGACGACCTCTTACGCATCTTTGGCGCCGAGCGCATCACGGGCCTGATGGAGCGGCTCGGCATGGAGGAGGACGTCCCCATCGAGCACTCGCTGGTCAACCGCGCCATCGAGAACGCGCAGAAGAAAGTCGAGGGCCACAACTTCGACATCCGCAAGAATCTGCTCGAGTACGACGACGTGATGAACCAGCAGCGCAGGACCATCTATTCGCTGCGGCGTCAGATCCTGGAAGGGCGCTACCAGCCCGAGCTGTCGGAGGAGGACAAGAAGAAGGGCAAGCAGCCGCCGCCTCCGCCCGTCGAGAGCGGCAATTGGACGGTCGAAAAGCTGGCCGAGACCATCGAGCCGCAGGTCGGCAAGATCGTCGATGCGTTCAACGAGAAAACCCTGCCCAAGGCGGTGGCCGGCGACGGCGGGAGCGCGACCACGACCACGACGGCGACCGCGACCGTGACCGCGACCAGCGCGCCCGAGCTGCCGCGCGATCCCGACATCTTGCACCACGAGCTGTACCGCTACTACGGCGCGCTTACCGATGTGCGCAAGCTGATCGACGACCGCGACGCCTGCGCCGCCGCCGCCGCCAAGCAATGCGCGGCCTCCCTGATCCAGCAGCGCGAGCGCATTCTGGATCTGGTCGATGAGCTGGTGCAGCGCCTGCTGGGCCTGTACTGCCGCAAGCCGCACGCCGAAGACTGGGATCTCAAGGAGCTGCGCGAGGCCATCCGCGAGATGTTCAACTACGACCCGGACTTGAAGCCCGAGTCGATGGATCTCGACACGATGGCCCAGCATCTGTGGGAGCAGTTCGAGCACCTGGTGGAGGCGCGCGAAAACGACCTGGGGCCGCTTGCGTTCTACTATTTCGCGCGCCACTTCTTCCTCGAGGAGATCGACGCGCAGTGGATCGATCACCTGAAGTCGATGGACCACCTGCGCGAGGGCATTGGCCTGCGCGGCTACGGACAGAAGGACCCCAAGCAGGAGTACAAGAAGGAAGGGTTCGACATGTTCGTGGCCATGATGGAGCGGATCCAGCAGAACGTGTCGGGCAAGCTGTTCCGGGTGCAGATCATGAAGGAGCAGCCGCTGCCCGAGGTCAAGCACAAGCGGCCCCGGCGCACGGTCGAGTCGGGCGGCGAGGCGCAGCCCACGGTGGGCGGCGGCAGCGCGACCGCGACGCTCGCGCGCGCGGCCGAGGCCAGCGCGACCGGCGGCGAAAAGGTCAAGACCATCCGACGCGCCGAGCCCAAGGTAGGACGTAACGATCCGTGCCCGTGCGGCAGCGGCAAGAAGTACAAGAAGTGTCACGGCGCCGGTCAGGCCGCCCTGTAGCGCGATGGCGCCCGCTGCGGTTCTGTTCGACGCCGGGCACACGCTGATCGAGCCGCGCGACCAGGCGCTGGCCGAAGCCGCGCGAGCCGCCGGCCTGCCCGTTTCGGCGACCGCCATCGCGCGCGCCTTCCGGCTGGCCATCCGCGCACTCAACCTGGCGCCGCCTGCGGATCCACCGCAACCCTTCCGGCCCCTGGTGGCACAGGAGCTGGCGCGCCTGGGCGCGGGCGGCCGGGACGCCGAAGCCGCCTTCTGGGCGGTCCTCGACCAGTACAATGCCGCGCACACGCTGTGGACCAAGCCGGTCGAGGGCGCGCTGGCGACGCTGGCCGAGCTCAAGCGGCGCAACATCCGCACCGCCGTGGTTTCCAACTCCGACGGCCATGTCGTGCATTACCTGGCCCAGGCCGGGCTTCTGCCGTTGCTCGACGTGGTTGTGGACTCGGAGGTCGTGGGCGTGGAAAAACCCGACCAGCGCATCTTCCGGCACGCGCTCGAAAAGCTGGCTGTCGAGCCGAGCGGCGTGCCGTTCGTGGGCGACCGCTACGACGTCGACGTGCTGGGTGCGCGCACGGTGGGCATGCGCGGCCTGCTTTACGATCCCGAGGGCGGCGAGCCACCCGGCGTGTGCGAGGTCCTGCGGCGGCTGGAAGCCTTGCTGGATCTATTATAGTAAGCGGCCATGCACGCCCTGTCCGAGCTCGCCGACCTGGTGGTACCCGGATTTCGCTTTGCGGGCGTTGCGGCCGGCATCAAGAAACCGGCGGGCGCGCTCGATCTGGGCCTGCTTTGCTGTGACCGGCCGGCGGCGGCGGCGGCCGTGTTCACGCAGAACCGGGTCAAGGCGGCGCCGGTTATCCTTTCGGCCGCGCGCATCGCACGTGGGGGCTGCCAGGCCATCATCGCCAACAGCGGCGGCGCCAATGCGTGCACGGGTCGCGAGGGCCAGCGCGACGCCTACCAGATGGCAGCGGGAGCCGCGCACGCACTGGGCATCGACGAGCAGTTGGTCTGCGTCGCGTCGACGGGCGTGATTGGACAGCGCCTGCCGATCGAGCGCGTACTGGCGGCGCTGCCGCGGGCAGCCGCTGCGCTGCGCCCGGGCGGGCTGGTCGACTTCGCGCGCGCGATTTTGACCACCGACAAAGGGCCCAAGTGGGCGGCCGCGCGGCGGCTGGTCGGCAAAAAAGAGATCACGGTGGCGGGCGTCGCCAAGGGCGCCGGTATGATCGCGCCCAACCTGGCAACCACACTTTCGTTCGTGGTCACCGACGCGGCCTGCGACCGGGTATTCCTGCGGGGCCTTTTGCGCGAGGTCGCCGACGCCACGCTCAACAGCATCACAGTCGACGGCGACACCTCGACCAACGACGCCTGTTTCCTGCTCGCGGGCGGCGCGGCCGGCAACGCCACCCTGCGCGGCGACGACAAGGCGGGCCGTCTGTTCCGCGAGCTTTTGCACGATGTGCTGGCCCAGCTAGCGCACCAGTTGGTGCGCGACGGCGAGGGCGCCACCAAGGTGGTGACGATCGAGGTTGTGGGCGCCGAGAGCGTGCGCGACGCGCGCCTGGTGGCGCGGCGCGTCGCTAACTCGCCGCTGGTCAAGACCGCCCTCGGCGGCGCCGACCCCAACTGGGGTCGCGTGCTGGCCGCGGTCGGCAATGCCGGCATCGAAATCGATCCCGATCGCATCGACGTCGACTTCGGCGGCGTGCGGCTGGTTGCGCGGGGACAGGCCGCCGGCGGCGACAGCGAGGCACGCGCCCACGAGATCATGCAGCAGGCCGAGTACGTCATTCGCATCCACCTGCACAGCGGGCGCGCCGAGGCCTCGTACCTGACCTGCGACCTCACGCACGAGTACGTGCGCATCAACGCGGACTACCGGTCCTAGGCGAGCGCAGGATCTCGAGCACGCGCGGGACCGGCAGCGCCTCCACGCGACGGCCGCGAAAGCCGGTCGTCGTTTCGGCGCGGAACAGCGAGTTCAGGATTGCCTCCTCGGTCGACTCGGCTGCCGCATCGAACAGGGGTGAGAGCGCCTCGTCGCCGGGCGGCGGCCCTTTGCGCTCGACCGAGAACGCGATCACGTAATCGCCGCTGCCGTGCGCCATGGCGCCGCCGGTTCGGGCCAGCCCGAGCGCGGCGCGGCGAGCCAGGCGGCCCAGCTGGCGTGCATCGAGCGGCGCATCGGTGGCGAGCACGATGATCACCGAGCCGTGCTCGGGCGGCGCGGACGGTCCCAGCTCGCGCCAGATGGGGACGCCGGCCACGACCAGCCGCCCGCCGAAGTTGGACTGCACCAGCGCGCCCACGGTCAGGCCGGCCACGCGGCGCGAAGCGGTGCCGATGCCGCCCTTCCAGCCCAGCGCCACCGTGCCGGTGCCGGCCCCGACTGCGCCCTCCGCGACCGGCCCTGCGCGGGCCTGTCCGATCGCCTCCAGAACGTGCTGCGCGGTGATCGGGCGCGCCCGGATGTCGGACAGCGCCCCGTCGTTGGTCTCGCCCACCACCGGGTTGACCGACTGCACATCCTCGTTGCCACGCTGCTGGAGGGTCCAGGTTACGACCGCGTCGGCGGCCCGCCAGACCGACAGGGTGGCGGTCAGAACGATGGGCGTCTCGATTTCGCCCAGCTCGCGCACCTGCGACAGGCCGGTCAGCTTGCCGAATCCGTTGAGCACCTCGATGGCGGCCGGTACCTTCTGGCGGAACAGGTTGCCGCCGTGAGGGAGAATCGCGGTCACTCCGGTGCGCACCGCGGCGCCGGCGCGCACGGTCACATGGCCGACTCGGACGCCGCTGACGTCGGTCAGGGCATCGAGCGGCCCGGGCTCGAGCACACCGATTCGGATCCCGGCCTCACGCACCCGCGGATGCGCGGCTGGCTGCGGGTCGCCGGCCGCGGCCCAGATGAAAAGGGGCAGCGCGAGGCTCAGCGCCAGCGTCGGCGCCCGAGCAGCAGGCCGGCCAGAGCCGCGCATGCGAGCCAAAGGGGGCGCGCCGCGTGGGGGCCCGCGGCCGCGGCCAGGTTGCAAGAGCAACCGGCGTTGCCGCCACTTTGGGGTTGATCGACGGGCGGGGGCGGCCGGCCCGCCTGCGGCTGCGGCGTCGTCTGAGCTTGCTTGGCCGCCTGCGGCTGCGGCGTCGCCTGAGCTTGCTCGGCCGCCTGCGGCTGCGGCGTCGTCTGCGCTTGTTCGGCCGCCTGCGTCGGCCGCGTCGCCTGCGCTTGCTCGGCCGCCTGCGTCGGCTGCGTCGCCTGAGCTTGCTGAGCCGCTTGCGCCAGCGATTGCGCCTGAGGAAGCAGAGGAAGCGCGGCCGGTTGGACCGGGCGCGCGCTGCGCAATTGGGACGCACGCGCCGCCGGAGCGAGCGCGGGACGCGCCGCGGTGCTCTGCGTAACCGGCGCCCGCTGCGCCGTGCCCGCCGGCGCCGCGCCCGCCTGCGCCGCCACCAGAACAAGAGCCAGGCTGAAGCTCATGGCGCGAATATCGTTCAGCGTGCGCGCCTCGTCAAGCACGGCCCCGCGGTCGTCCCCGCAACCCCAGCCCCCCCGGGGCCCCCCCGCAACCCCCCGACCTCCTTGAGAAACCACGCCCTCATGGTGGCATGGTGGCACGCGCGAGCAGGGCCCTCCGAAAGTGCCACCATGGTGGCATGGTGGCACGCGCGAGCGGGGTCCTCCGAAAGTGCCACCATGGTGGCATGGTGGCACGTGATTGAGAGTCGCCTTGACTTCCGGCCGCTTGGAAGGCGAAATTCGCGGCCATGTTGATTGGCGTTCCGACTGAAATCAAGACTCGCGAGTACCGGGTCGGCATGATTCCGGCTGGGGTGACCCTGCTGACCCAACGCGGGCACCAGGTGCTGGTGCAAAAAGGAGCCGGTCTCGGCTCCGGCATCGTCGACGAGGCGTACACGCGCGCGGGCGCGCGCATCTGCGACAGTGCCGAGGAAATCTGGGCCCGTGGCGAAATGATCGTGAAAGTCAAAGAGCCGCTCGAGCCCGAGTACACGCTCATGCGCGCGGGACAGATCGTCTACACCTACTTTCATCTGGCCGCCGTGCCCGAGCTGGCGCGCGTGCTGCTCGACCGCGGCGTGGCTGCGATGGCCTACGAAACCATCGAGACCGACGACGGCCGCCTGCCGCTGCTGCAACCGATGAGCGCGGTGGCGGGCCGCATGGCGGTCCAGGTCGGCGCCACCTTCCTCGAGAAGGAGCGGGGCGGCAAGGGCATCCTGCTCGGCGGCGTCGCCGGCACGCGGCGCGGCCGCGTGGCCATCATCGGCGGCGGCGTGGTGGGCCAGAACTCGGCGCGCATGGCGATCGGTCTGGGCGCGCTGGTCAACGTGCTCGACATCAACCCCGACACGCTCAGCTACCTCGATGACGTGTACCAGGGCCGCATCAACACCCTATACTCGGATCCACACACGATCGAGGACTCGGTCTCGCGCGCCGACCTGGTCATCGGTGCGGTTCTGGTTGCGGGTGCGCGCGCGCCCCGCCTGGTCACGGAGGCCATGGTCAAGCGCATGGAGCCGGGCTCGGTCATCGTCGACGTGGCGATCGATCAGGGCGGCTGCATCGAGACCGCGCGCCCGACCACGCACGACAACCCGACCTACGTCGTCCATGGCGTCGTGCACTACGGCGTGACCAACATGCCGGGCGCGGTCGCGCACACCTCGACCTTTGCGCTCGCCAACGCCACCATCCGTTACGCGCTCAAGATCGCCGACGCCGGGCTCATGCCGGCCGCGCTCAGCGAGCCCGCGCTCGGCCGCGGCATCAACACGCTGGCCGGCAAGTGCACGCACAAGGCGGTCGCGGCCTCGCTCGGGCTGCCTTACGTGCCCCTTCAGTCCGCCGTGTAATGATTTGATTCCCAAGCAGAAACAGACGGGAATAGGCTCCTGTCCTCGCCGGTTTTCGAGGGTAGACTAGGATCATGTTCGGGCACGCGACAAGGCTCAGGGCTCGCGAGGAGTTCGAAGAGGCCGCGCTGCCCCATCTCGACAGCCTCTTCGGCGCTGCGCTGCGGCTGACCCGCAACGAGCGCGACGCCGAGGATCTGGTCCAGGACACGATCCTGCGCGCGTACCGCTTTTTTCATCGATTCGAGCGCGGCACCAACGCCAAGGCCTGGCTGTTCAAGATCCTCTCGAACACGTTTGCCAACAAATACCGCAAGCGGCAGCGCGAGCGCACCGTGCTCGACCAGGTCGAGGCCGAGGCGACCCCGCCCACACAGACCCGCGACCCGGAAACCTACCTTCTGGGCCGCCTGTTTTCGGAGCAGGTTCAGCAGGCGCTGCAGGAGCTGCCCGAGGACTTCCGGTGGGCCGTCATGCTGGCCGACCTCGAGGATTTTTCGTACCGCGAGATCGCGGATATCATGGACTGCCCGATTGGAACCGTCATGAGCCGCATCTACCGCGGCCGGCGCCTGCTGCAGAGGATGCTGGCCGAGTATGCCCGTGAGCAGGGCATCGGGAGCGGCCCGCCCGCCCAGCAGGGCACGAGCGCGCCGGGCGAGCCGCCCCGGCTGACCCTGGTGAAGGATCCGAGCAAGTGACCATGGAATGCGCACACGTCAGCCGCTTCATCGACGCCTACGTCGACGGTGAGTTCGACGCGCACGATCGCGCCGAGATGGAGCGCCACCTGGAGACGTGCGAGGCCTGCCGAGCCGAGGTGCGACGGCAGGTGGCCTGGAAGTCGGCGGTGCGCGCTCGCATGCCGCGTCCGAGCGCGCCCTATGGCCTGCACCGCCGGCTCCTGCGCGCGCTCGACGGCGAGACCAGAAACAGTTTGCTCTGGCGGCGCGCGAGCTGGCGCCTAGCACCGGCGCTCGCGGCCGCGGCCGTGTTGGCCCTGCTCATCGTGCGCCGGCAGCCCGGCCCCTCTCCATTCGTGCGCGAGAGCATCCTGGATCACGAGCGCAACTGGCCGGTCGAGGTCACGGGGCCCGATCCGGACGGGGTCGCGATCTGGTTCCGCGGCAAGGTCGACTTTCCGGTTCGGCCGCCCCGGCTGGGCCAGGACGCGCATCTTCTGGGCGGGCGGCTCTGGCACGTCGGACAACGCCATGCGGCCTACCTGGTGTACGCGGTCGGCGGCGGGCACAAGGTCAGTGTGGTCGTGTTCGACGCCGGCGATGTGCCCATCGAGGCGCCGCGCCGCGTGATCGTGCACGATCGGCCGGTCTACATGGGCGGCGAACAGGGCTACCATGTCGCGGAGTTCCGCGATCAGGGCCTCGGCTACACGATGACCACCGATCTGGATGAGCCCGCCATGATGCGCCTCCTGCAGCAGACCTCGTTCGAGCCGTAAACCCCTCCGCCGGCTCCAAGTTGACAGGCCTCGCAGGCGCAGTGTACGCTGGATAAGATCCCGAGACCTTTACTGAAAGGGTAAGGCGTTCTCATGGCCGACAGAAATGTGCTCGTCATCGAGCCGGATGGCGCGTTCGCCGCGGAGCTGCGGGGCGCGCTCGAGCCCTATGGGTTCGGCGTCGAAGTGCTCACCGATGGCAACGAGGTGCTGCAGCGTGCGCGTGATCCGATGCCCGACCTGGTGCTGCTCAGCGTCGAGCCGCGGAACGTGGGTTACGCCATTTGCAACAAGCTCAAGAAGAACAACGCGTGGAAGAACACGCCCATCGTGCTGATGTCGCTCGACGCCACCCAGGAAACCTTCGATCAGCACCGCAAGCTCAAGACGCACGCCGACGAGTACCTGATCAAGCCGTTCCCGATCGAGGAGCTTCTGCAGAAGGTGGACCAGCTGATCGGGCTCGGGGATCTGATGACCTCGGCGCCCACCGGCGACGAGGTCGAGATCCCGCTCGACGGCGCCGACGCGGTCGAGGAGATCGCCCTCGACGACGAGGAGCTCGCGCTGATGGAGGAAGACGCCGCGCGTGCGGAGGCCCCCGCGCGCCCGGTCGAGCGTGAGTACAACGCGGAAGAGCCGACCACCATCACGCTCGATGAGAATCTGGATGCGGAGGCCGAGGCGGCCTTTGCGTCGCTGACCGGTAGCCGCAGGCAGTCGGGCGCCGCGGCCGCGCTGTCGCATGTCGATGAGCCGGTGACCCACACCACCACCATCAACGCGTACCAGCCCATGCGCGAGCCCGCCCCCGTGCGCCCGGGCTCGACTGCGCAGGCGCTGAGCGAGCTCGACCATCGCCCCACCGAGGTCAACCGACCGACACTGCCGGTGGAAGCGCTCGACGTCGGGCTCGACGAAGTGGCCGCGCAGGCGCAGGCCGTGCGCAGTCGCGGCGCCAGCGTGGCGCCGCGCGAGGACACCTACATGCGCGAGCTGGAGGAACGCGTGCGCCAGCTCGAGGGGGAGCGCGACCGGCTCAGGCGCGAGCTCGAGGAGGCACGGCGTACGCCCCGCGCGGAGACACAGGCGTTCTCACGCGAGCGCGAGTTTCTCAACCTGCGCGAGATCATCAATCGCAAAGAAAAGGAGATCCTGGATCTGAAAGACGATCTGGATTCCAAGGATCGACAGATCCTGGATCACAAGGACAAGATCCGGGAGCTCGAGCGCAAGGGCCGTGATCTGGACGAGAAGCTGCTCGGCTTCGAGCAGCAGCTTCTGGGCGCCAACGAGAAGACGGCGGGTCTGGAGGACGAGCTCGACCGGCTGAAGGGACAGAGCGAGGACGAGCGCGCGGCGGCGCAGCGCGAGCTTGAGCGCGCGCGCTCCGAGGGGCGGGCCCAGCTGGCCACCGCCCAGACCGAGCACGATAAGGAGAGGGAGCGTCTTCTGAGCGAGCATGACCGGTCGCTGGGCCGGATGCGCGGCGATCACGACAAGGCGCTGGCCGCGCTGCGCGACGAGCACGCAGGCGAGGTGGCGGCGCTGCACGAAGCGCACGAGTCCGCGCTCGCCGAGCGGGACACCCGGCTCGAGGATGCAATGGTGGCGGCGCGCAAGCACGAGCAGGAGCAGCTCGCGCACGCCGAGCGGCGCCGGGTGGGCGCCCTCGAGGAGGCAGAGGAGCGGCACAAGGCGGAGCTGGCCGCGGCCGAGGAGCGTAAACAGCAGGAGCTGGCCGCGCAATCCGAGGAGCAACGGTCGGCGCTGGAACGATTGGCCGACGAGCACCGGGGTCACGTCACGCGGCTGCAGGGTGAAAAGGAGGCCGCGCTGGCCAGCCTGCACGAGCAGGGCCAGGCGCAACTTGCGGCGGCGGCCGAGCGGCACAGCACCGAGATGGAGGCGCAGGCGGGCAAGCACCGCGGCGAGGTGGAGTCGCTGATCGAGCAGTTCGATGCGCAGATGGCCGAGCTCAAGCGCGAGCATGACGAGAAGCTCGAGGAGCAGGAGCAGTCGCACCGCGACCTCCGGCTGGGCATGGAGCAGCGCCACCGGCAGCAGAACGAGGAGCTCAAGAGCAAGCACGCGACCGAGCTGGGCGCGCTGTCCGACGAGCTGGCCCAGCGCGATCAGGAGCTGGCGGGGGCGCGCGCCCAGATTTCCAAGCTCGAGGACGAGCTCCTGCAGTCGATGCAGAAGGTCGAGGACCTGGAGAAACAGCTGGCCGCGGCGCGCGGCGAGATCGCGGAACGCAACGCCCGGCTGGGCGAGCAGGCGGCCAAGATCGAGGATCTGGAGCGGCAGAACTCCGGCTTCCAGGATCAGGTTCTCAAGGCGTTCGGCAAGATCCGCAGCGACGCCAAGCTGGCCGAGAAGGCGCGCAAAGCGCTCGCGATCGCGGCCGCGCTGCTCGAGGAGCAGATGACGGCCCCCGCCGACGGCACCGCGCAGACCCAGGCGAAATCGGACGAAAATCAGGTCTGAAGTATTGACTGAGCGGGTGCGCCGAGAGTACTACGAGGAGTCGTGGCGCATCGTAAGCGGCCGATACCGCTCAAACGCCTGTCCGAGAGCAAGCGAGTGGCCGCGATCCTGGCTGCGCTCGACGAGCACCATCCTGACGCGCACTGCGAGCTCGATCACAAGAACGCCTTCCAGCTGGTGGTCGCCACCATCCTGTCCGCGCAGTGCACCGACAAGCGGGTCAACTTGGTGACGCCGGCTCTGTTCGCGCGCTTTCCCGATGCGCGCGCGCTCGCGCAGGCGGAGCCGGCCCAGCTCGAGGACATGATTCGCTCGACCGGCTTTTTCCGCAACAAGACCAAAAGCTTGATTGCGATGGCGCGCCGGCTCGTGGAGGCGCATGGTGGAGCGGTCCCGCGCACCATGGACGAGCTTACGCAGCTGCCCGGGGTGGCGCGCAAGACTGCCAACGTCGTCCTCGGCACCGCGTTCGGCGTTGCGGCCGGGGTGGTGGTCGATACCCACGTCGCGCGGCTGGCGCCGCGCCTGGGCCTGAGTCGGCACGACGAGCCCGAAAAAATCGAACAGGATCTGATGAAGAAGATCCCGCGCGAAAGGTGGATCCGGTTCGCGCATCAGCTCATCTGGCATGGGCGGCGCGTCTGTTTTGCGCGCACGCCCAACTGTGGGGGGTGCAGGTTGGCACCGTATTGCCCGTCGGCGTTTGCGGCGGGCTGACGGAGGAACGGCTGCAATGATCGTCAACCCGGATGTCGAGCGGTACCTGTCCGAGCTGGGCGCCAGCGAGGACCCGGTGCTCAAGGACATGGAGCGGGCGGCCGCGGAGCGCAACTTTCCCATCATCGGGCCGCTGGTGGGGCGGCTGTGCTGGGTGCTTGCGCAGTCGATCCACGCGCGCGACGTGTTCGAGATGGGCTCGGGCTTCGGCTACTCGACCTATTGGTTCGCGCACGCGGTCGGCGAGGGCGGGCGCGTGGTGCACACAGACGGCGATGCCCGTCGGAGCGCGGAGGCGCGCGCGTATCTCGAGAAGGCGGGTATGGCGCAGCGGGTCACCTTCGAGGTGGGCGAGGCGCGCGAGATCATCACCCGCTACCCGGGACCTTTCGACGTCGTGTTCATCGACGTCGACAAGGAAGGCTACCCGGAGGCGCTCGAGCTGGCGCGGGTGCGGGTGCGGCCGGGCGGCCTCATCGTGGCCGACAACGTGCTGTGGGCGGGCCGCGTGGCCACCGACGACCAGTCGCCGTCGACGCTGGCGGTCCAGCTTTACAACAAGACCGCGTTCAAGGCGCCCGACTTGGTGACCACCATCGTGCCGCTGCGCGACGGCGTGGCCATCAGCCTCAAGCTGGAGGGCAACGCCAATCCGTTCCGCCGCCGCCGCGGCAACACGCTGCCGCCGCCGACCCGAAAGTGAGCCGCGAGTACCCCGAGCGGCCGCTGGTCGCGGTGGGCGCGCTCGTTTTCGACGCCAGCGGGCGCGTGCTTTTGATCCAGCGCGGGCATCCGCCCGGGCTCGGCAAGTGGAGCCTGCCCGGCGGGGCCGTGGAGGCGGGCGAGACCCTGCGCGCGGCCTGCGCGCGCGAGGTGCGCGAGGAGACCGGGCTCGAGGTGGAAGTGGGCCCGATGGTCGAGTGGCTCGAGCGCATCACACCGGGCGAAGGCGGGCGCGCGCGCTTCCATTACGTGATTCTGGATTTCATGGCCGAGGTGCGCGGGGGCGCTCTGCGACCGGGTGACGATTGCGCGGCCGCGCTGTGGGTGACGCTCGACGAGGCGGCTGCGCTGTCCACGACCGAGGGGCTTCTGGACGTGCTCGCGCGTGCCTATGCCATGTGCTCGACCGGCAGCGGCCCGGGCCGGCGGTAGGCCGAAAGGTCGAGGCGCTCGACGAGGAGTTCGAGCGCCAGCCGGCGGCCGGCGCGGTCGGGATGGGGAGCCGGGGCGGCCGGCGTCTCGGGCAGAAAGCCCTCGGCGCGCAGGGCCTGGGCGAGCGCGCGCACGGCCGGGCGCGGGTGCAGGTGGGCCGGGCACACCACATCGCAGAGGCCGCAACCGGTGCAGGAGAGGGTGCCGGCCGCGACCGACGGCCCGGGGCCGGACCTCGGATGCAGAAGGATGCGAAGCGCGAGGTGCGGCTCCAGCGGCGCGCCCGCCAGCGCGTGTGGGCACGCGTCGGTGCAGATGCGACAGTCGATGCACGCCGACTTGGCGCGCGCAAGCTCGACCGGCAGCGTGGTCTTGCGCCCGCGCACGAGCGCGTGGCCGGCCGGCAGCACCAGAAGGCCGGGCAGCTCGGCGTCCACGACCTGGTCGCGATCGAGCGCCGGACCGCGCAGCGCGCCCGCGAGCGCCACCCAGGTGGGCTCCGCGCTGTCGATCAGGTCCTCGATCGGGGTTCCCAGCGGCACCACGGCCACGCGCGGGCGGCGCACCGCACCCACGATCGAGAGCCAGCGCGGTCCGCGCGGGCGGCCGCGCACTGCATCGTCGAGGTCGGCGAGCGCGCGCACGTCCAGGCAGCGCGCGCCGGGAAGGCCCACCTCCACGGGCACCAGCTCGTCGAGCGGATAGTAGGGCGGAAGCGCGACCACCTCGACCGTGGTGCCGCGGGTGGCGCGCCGGGCGGCCGCGAGCGCATCCGGAAAATCGGCGCGCACGGCCAAAAGGCCCCGCCGGGCCCCGGTCGCGAGCAGGGCCGCGCCCAGACCACGCACCACCCGATCGGGCTGGGCGCACAGCAGCGCGCGCTCGGCCTCGAACAGAGGCTCGCTCTCGCAGGCGGTGCCGACCACGACCGCGGCCGGCTCCAGCCGCGCAACCGCACCGCCCCGAGCGAGGACGGACGGCGCCAGGTCAGTCGTCGCGGCCTGCGAACCAGATGTCGTCATACTCGACCGTGCAGTCACGCGCCTGCGGCTCCACGTACTCGAACACCTGCTGACGGTAGTTGCGCACGAGCAGCTTTTCGGGCGCCTGCGACAGAATGTAGTGGGGGCCGATGGGCAGCTTGCCGCCGCCGCCGGGGGCGTCGATGACCAGGTGCGGGATCGCCATGCCGCTTACATGGCCGCGCAGCCCCTCCATGATCTCGATCCCGCACGCGACCGGCGTGCGCAGATGATCGGTGCCCGCGACCGGATCGCCCTGGAAAAGGTAGTAGGGCTTGACCCGGCACTTGAGCAGCTCGCGCATGAGCGCGCGGATGCAGCGCAGGCTCGAGTTGATGCCACGCAGGAGCACGGCCTGGTTGCCGAGCGGAATGCCAGCGTCGGCCAGGCGCTCGCAGGCCGCGCGCGCCTCCGCAGTCACCTCCTTGGGATGATTGAAGTGGACGTTGATGTAGAGCGGATGGTAGCGGCGCAGCATCGTGCACAGCGGGTCGCTGACGCGCATGGGCAGGCACACCGGCACGCGCGTTCCCAGCCGGATGATGTCGACGTGGCGGATGGCCCGCACCTGCGCGAGCAGCCACTCCAGCTTGTCGGAGCCGAGCGCGAGCGGGTCGCCGCCCGAGATGAGGACGTCCCGGATCTGGCGGTGGCTGCGGATGTAGTCGAGGGCAGGCGCCAGGTCGTCGCGCGAGAATTCCTGCTCGCCGCCCACCAGGCGCCGGCGGTTGCAGTGCCGGCAATAGATGGCGCAGCGCGTGGTCACGAGCAGCAGCACGCGATCGGGGTATCTGTGCACCAGGCCTGGGGCCGGGCTGCGCGCGTCCTCGCCCAGCGGGTCGTCGGATTCGCCGGGAGCGCGGCCGCACTCCTGCGCGCGCGGGATCACCTGCATGCGGATCGGGCAGGCCGGGTGGGCGCGGTCGACCAGCGAGAAGTAGTAGGGCGTGATGCCAAGGACGAACAGGTGGCCGGCCGCGGCCAGGCCCGCGCGCTCGTCTTGGGTCAGGTCGGGCAAAAGGGCTCGCACCTGAGCCGGCGTCGTGATGCGGTTGCGCAGCTGCCAGCGCCAGTCGTTCCAGCCCGGCAGCGTGGGCCAGGTTTCCGGATGGGCGGGCAGGCGGGCGCGCAGCGTGACGACCATCGGCACGCGAGATACGATCGCCGACGGAAATTGTCAACGTGCGCGCACGCAGTCGCGAGCCCTCAATCGCGCTAGACTGTGCCGATATGGAGCTCGGCGCACGCATTCGCAGCCAGGCCGAGCGGCTCGGCTTTGTGCGGGTCGCCTACGCGCCCGCAGACCGGCTGGGCGTGGCCGCGGAGCGCCTGCGCGAGTGGCTGGCGCGCGACTTCGCCGGCGAGATGGAGTACCTGGCCGGGCCGGCCGACCGGGCCGATCCACGCGCGCTGCTGGCGGCCGCGCGGACCGTCATCGTGTGCGCCCTGCCCTATGCGTCGACCGATGCGGCGCCCGACGGCCCGGGGCCGCACGGTCGGATTGCTCGCTATGCGCGCGGCGCCGACTACCACGTGGTCTTGAAGCAGCGTCTGCGCGCGCTGGCCGAGCTCATCCGCGCCGACGCCGGCACCGCCGTGGCCTGGCGGGCGTGCGTCGACACCGCGCCGCTTCTCGAGCGGGCGCTGGCTGCCCAGGCCGGGCTCGGCTTCGTGGCCAAAAACACAATGGTCATCACGCCCGGGCTGGGCTCGTACACGCTCCTGGGCGAGCTTTTGGTGAGCATCGATCTGGCGAGCGGCGCGCCCGAGCCCGAGCGGTGCGGCCGCTGCACGGCCTGCATCGACGTGTGCCCGACCGGGGCCCTCATCGGCGGGCGCATGATGGACGCGCGCCGCTGCATCTCTTACCTGACCATCGAGC
>DATFWX010000011.1:0-35516 GCA_035258845.1 Polyangia bacterium
CCTTCTGCCCGGCCCGTTTCTGGGCCTCCCGCCTCTGCGCCTCCTGCCGCTGCGCCTCCCTCTGCGCCTGCAGCCTCTGCGCCTCCTGCCGCTGCGCCTCCTGCTCGGCCTTGACACCGGGCGTGTCCTGCGGCGGCGGCGACAGGGGCTCATCGTCGACGATCTCGTCCTCTTCCTCGGGCGCCGCATCGGGCGGTCGCGGGGCCACGGCCGGCGGGGCCACGGCCGGCGGGGCCGGAGCCGGCGGCGTCGCGTCTGGGGGAGGCGGCAGCGGCGAGACCGCTGGCGGCGGTGAGGGCGGCGGTGTCGCCGGCATGACCGGCGTCACCTGAACCGGCTTCTCCGGGACCGTCGTGGAGGCCGCATCAGGCGACTTGGCCACCGGCGGCGGCGTGGTCTTGGGCTCGCTCCGACTGGCCGAAAGGCCCTTCCCGGGCGCGCCGCGTCCCGCCTGCCGTTCAGGCTCGGTCACCACCCGACGCGCTTCGTCCAGCTTCTGGCGCACCTGCGCCGCCGAGTGCGGGTGCAGCTTGATCCACGCGGCCGCCAATCCACCCGCCACCGCGCCCGTGACCAGAAGCAGCTTGCCCAACAACCCCAGTAGGCTGCCGTGCCTGACCACCACCACCACCGGCTTCTCGGCCGCTGGACCGAGATCGCGGGTCGACGGCTCCTCCTCGAACATGGGCGCCTGCAGGGCCGCGCTGGGCAGGGACGGCGGCAGGGCTTCGGGCACGGCCGGGGCGGCGGAGGCGGCCGGAGGGGCGGACGCGGCGGCCGAAGCGGGCGTAGCGGGCGCCGGCAACGGCGGCAAAAGTGGCGGCAGTGGCGGTGGCCCCTCGGGCATGGTCGCGGCCTGCGAGCGTGCAGCCAGGGCCGGCAGCTGCATCGACAGGCCGCTCGACTGCCCTTCGGGCGTGCCCTCGAGCGCAACCGCAAACTCGCCGGCGTCCTGGTAGCGCTTGGCAGGTGGCTTCTCGAGCGAGCGTAAAATAGCCGCCTCCAGCTCGAGGCTGATGCCGGCCATCGGCGCGGCCTGCCGCGGCCGCGGCGGTGGGTCGTCCATCTGCATGCGCAGGAGAACCAGCGGCGACTCGGCGCGGAAGGGCTTGCGGCCCACCACCATCTCGAACAGCATGATGCCGACCGAGTAGATATCGGTGCGATGATCGATCCGGCCGCCCGAGGCCTGCTCGGGCGACATGTAGCCGGGCGTGCCGAGCGCAAAGCCGGCGTTGGTGAGCTGGGTCGAATCCTCACCGTCGCCGCGCACGATCTTGGCCAGCCCGAAATCGAGAATTTTTACGAAATCGCCCTCGACGCCGCCGAGCAGCAGGATGTTGTCCGGCTTGAGGTCCCGGTGCACCACCCCGGCCAGGTGCGCGTGCCGCATGCCCGACAGGATCTGGCGCGTGATGGACACTGCGCGCTGGCACGAAATCGGCCCTTCCGCGATCAGGTCGCCCAGAAGGGCCCCGGTGTGAAACTCCATGACCAGATAGGGCGCGCCCTGGTGGACGCCGTAATCGATGACGCTGACCAGATTCGGGTGCGAAAGCTGGCTCATGACCGCAGCCTCGCGCTCGAATCGCTTGACCAGGTCGGGCAGCACCGCGAACTGCTCGTGCAGGAACTTGATGGCGACCGCCTTGCCGATGCCTACCCGTTCAGCCCGGTAGACCACCCCCATGCCGCCCGAGGCCAGCCGCTCGGCCAACCGGTAGCGCCCCTCGATGAGCACGCCGATTTTGGGATCGGAAAGTTCGGCCATGGAGCCCCGAACAGTTTAGCAGAGTCGGGGCCGTGCAGACGATGGACCCGTCGTCAGCGTGCCCGCAGTGGGCTCGAGACCACGAGCTGGGTTTGGGTGCGGTTCAGACGCTCGATCTCGATTTCGATCGAATTGACGTCGATCTCGACGTACTTGGCAAGGACCTGCGCAATCTCGGTGCGCAGGTCCTGCAGCTTGCCCCCGTCGAGCCCGCTGCGGTCGTGGGCCAGGACCAAGTGCAGACGGCCCTTGGCCTCCTCGCGGCTCGTGATCCTGCGTACGAACAGACGCTTGATCTCATTCCACACGGTCATCTCCTTAGGCCGGTGAGAGCCCGAGGGCCCGTCCGATCCGAGCAAAGAAGCCGATCCGCTCGTCGTCTTCCGCCGTCCCGCCGTCGATGCGCCGGGCGATCTTGTCGAACGCCTTGGCGGCCGGCGAGCGCGAATCCAGGGTCGCCGGCGAGCCCTTGTTGGTCGACACCACGATGTCGCCGTCGAGCGGGACCGCACCCAGAAGCTCGAGCGACAGGATCTCGATGACGTCGTCCTGGGACAGCATATCCCCGCGCCGCACCATCTCGGGTGCGACCCGGTTGACGATCAAGCGGGCCGAGATGCCCTTGGCCGAGAGCAGCCCCACCACCCGGTCGGCGTCGCGAATCGAGGCCACCTCGGGTGTCGCCACCACGATCGCCTCATCGGCGCCCGCGATGGCGTTGCGGAAGCCCTGCTCGATGCCGGCCGGACAATCGATGACCACGTAGTCGAAAGCAGCCTTGAGCTGCTCGATGAGATCGCGCATCTGCTCGGGTGTGACGGCCTCCTTGTCGTCGGTTTGGGAGGCCGCCAGCAGGAACAGGTTGTCGATCCGCCGGTCTTTGATGAGGGCCTTCTGGGGCGTGCATTTGCCCTGCAGCACGTCCACCACGTGGTAGACGATGCGGTTTTCAAGGCCCATCACGACGTCGAGGTTGCGCAGGCCGATGTCGGCGTCGATCACGACGACGTTCTTGCCCAGCCGCGCCAGCGAGGTGCCCAGGTTCGCGGTGGTGGTGGTTTTGCCCACGCCCCCTTTGCCCGACGTGATGACGATGGCTCGACCCATGCGATCCTCCTAACGCCCGGCGGCTCCAAAGCCGCTCGGTAGCTTGCCTAGATAGGGCTCGACGATGATGCGGCCCTCGGCCGCGTATGCGATCTCGACCGCGCGCGCGCTTGCGCCCGGATCGCCGGCTCGTGCGATGAGCCCTCCAATGCGGAGCTGCTGCGCCTCCAGGCGCAGCGCCAGGATGTAGCCCTCGTCGCCGCCGCACGCGGCGTGCGCGAGCCCGCGCAACGCACCCATGACCACGATGTTGCCGCCCGCGCGCAGCTCGGCGCCCGCGTTGACGTCGCCCACCACGCACAGGTGTCCGGGTGCTTCCAGAAGACCGCCCGAGCGCACGGGACCGACCAGCAACCGCGCCGCGTCGGGCGTCTCGAGCAGCCCGGCAGGTGGCAGCGGCGGGGGCAAGGTAGGCGAGGGTGGGGCGCCGGGGGCGCTGGGCACGCCAGGCGCGCCGGGCGCGCTGACCGGGATTTGCAGATTGTTCGCCGCCTGCTGGATGTCGTCCCGCTCGCTCTTGAGCGCGACGATTCTGATCTGGTACCGGTCGGTGACCGCCTTGAGATGGGCCAGCCCGCCCGGCGGCAGCCCGCGACCGCCCAGCCAGACCGTGGCCTCGGCGCCCGCGAAGAAAGCGGGCGACTGGCTCAGCCGCATTTCCAGCTCTGCGATCACCTCGTAGAGCGGCGGGCCCTCCTCGATCACGATTTCGAGGCCGCGGCCGGTGCCGCGCAACTGAACCTGGTTCTGGGTCAAAGCCGCGCTCATGGGATAGGGGCCCTTTCTCGGTCGTAGACCGCGCAGAGGGGGGTGTCAAATTTTTTGCCTGTGGGTCCGGACACCAGGAGGTGTCAAGATGGCCCGGTCTTGCGACGGGGGCTCTCGGTTTTCTGCTGGGCCTGGACGGTCGTGGGGGCGCGCGCGGGCGTGGGCGCCGCACCCTGCCCGGCTCCACCCGCGGCCTCGCCCGCGCTGGCCCAGATCGACAGCGAGCTGCGGCTCCGGTTCATCCAGGATCAGCTCGCTCCGGCTGCGCATCGCGCACGCGTGTGGACCTGGGCCTGGGGCCTGGGCTATGGCGCGGCCACTGTGGGCTCGCTCGCGCTGGTGCCCCTTTTCGACGATCCGGGGCAGCGCGTGGACCAGTACTTCAGCGCCAGCAAATCGGCGGTGGCGACAGTGACGACCTTCGTGCCGCCGCTCTCGGTGATGGCGGACCAACGCACGCTGGCCGCCCGCGCCGCCAGCGCGAGCGGGACGGCGGAGGACGCCGACCGGTGCGCGCTGCTTTCTGACGCCGAGGACCGGTTGGCGCGGGACGCCGAGCAGGAAGCACGCGTCGGGAGCTGGCTGTGGCATGCCGGCGGGATCCTGTTCAACCTGGCGGCGGGCCTGGCGCTCGGTTTCGGTTGGGATCGCTGGCCGTCGGCGGTCCTGCAGATGGCGAGCGGCATCGTGATCGGCGAGATCCAGATCTATACCCAGCCGGTCGACGCGGTCGAGGCTCTGCGCCGCTACCGGGCCGGCGACCTCAGTCCGGCCACCCGCGCGGCCGGGCCCGCATTCTCACTGGCGCCCTACGGTGGTGGCCTGATGATCACGATGGCGTTCTAAGTCCAGCCCCCGCTGGACAGCTCGCCCTGAGGGGCGCAAGGAGGCCAGCCTGCCTACCGCCGAATCAGCGTCGTGAGGATGGCGGCCACCGAAAGCAACAGCGGGCGAATGCGAGCGCGCTGCCGAAGGGCTGCGCGCCCAATTCGCGCGGCCATTTCGACCAGCGCGGCGGTCTCGTACGTGCTGCCGCGCGCGATACGGAAGAAGCGCTGCTGGTCGGCGCCTTCCTTGCCGACGCCCTCGGCGATGTTGGCGCCGATGCTGGTGCTCGCGCGCCGCAGCTGGTCTCCGAGCGCGCCGTACGGCCGCCCCAGCCCATCAGCGATTTCGTGTGCAGCCACGACAGCTTCCAGAGCCAGCTGCCACAGTTCCAACCTCTCGAAGCTGAATTGTCGATCGGGTGCGTGCTCCATCGCGTCGCCTCCTTCGCCCTCCTGGGGGAGGCGACGCGATGGGGCACCCCCAAGACCATCAGCCCGAGACGGGGAACGTGCAACCGAGTGCCAGCTTCGCTGGCGCGAGGTTGCGACGCCCACTCGAGACTACAGACCTGGTCTTGGTCCTGGTCCTGGTCTTGGTCCTGGTCCTGGTCCTGGTCCTGGTTCTCGATGCTCGAAGCCGCGGGCCTCGTGCCAGCAAAGCTGTCACTCGGCCTCGCACTCGCCGATGGCGAAGCGCGGGCCTCATCGCGGTGGTCCAAGGCTTCGCTCCTTCACGGAGTCGGCGAAAGGAGCGAAGCCATGTCCCACACCCGATTCGGTTCCAGCGGCTACTTCTCACACGAGCGGCTGGCCGCGTACGACTTCGCGCTGGCAGCGCTCGAATTCGTCGCGGCCCGAAAGCCCCGGCTGTCCGGTCTGTCGGGTGGCATCGGCCAGCAGCTGGAACGCGCAGTCGCAGGCGCGTACACGAACCTGTGCGCGGGCGCTTCGGCATTCGGCGCCGAATCACGCCGCCATTTCAAGCTCGCCCTGAGCGAAGCCGGAGAAGCGGGCGGCGCCGCCCGCGGCGTATACGCGCTCGGCGCGCTGGCCGAGGCCGAGCACGCGGAGCTTCGCGCTGCGCTGCTCCGGCTCTGCGCCTGCCTGCGGGGGCTTGCCCAGGTTTGAGTCGCGAGGCCTGGTCCTGGTCATGGACCTGGTCCTGGTCATGGACCTGGTCCTGGTCATGGACCTGGTCCTGGTCCTGGACCTGGTCCTGGTCCTGGACCTGGTCCTGGTCATGGACCTGGTCCTGGTCATGGACCTGGTCCTGGTCCTCCCTACGGCCGCCCCAGCGCCTTGGTGAGCTGCGCGCGCGCCGAGGCCAGGTTGTACTCGGCCTGCACCTTCTGCCCGGCCGCATTCGTCAGCGCCACCTGGGCGTCGCCGAGCTCGATCACGTTGCCGACACCGGTCTGGTAGCGCCCCTCGGCCAGCCGCAAGCGCTCGCGTGCATTGGTCAGCGCCTCCTCGGCCGCGCCCAGCGCCGCCTTGCCCGCTCGCACGGCCAGCCGCGCCTGGTCGACCTCGAGCCGCACCTGCTGCCGCAGCGCATCGCGCTGCGCCTCGATCTGCGCCAGGTTGGCTTCGGCCTCGCGCACCTGGGCATTGGTGAGCAGCCCTTGAAACAGGGGCCAGCTCAGCGTCACGGTCAGGTTCCAGTTCCAGACCAGATTGTCCAGCTCCCGGCCAGCATCGGTCACGCCGGTCGACGCGCCCAGCGCGGGCCAGTAGGCGCCGCGGGTCGAGCGCAGCGTGAGCATCTGTGCACGCTGCTGGCGCTCCAGGCTCTGCATCTCCGGGCGCGCCTTGAGCGACTCGTCGACCAGCGCGTCGATGCCCTGCTCCTCGCCCTGGACCGCGGGCAGGGTCTCGTCGGACACGTCGTAGTCAGTGGGCGCCTCGACCCCCATAGCCTGGTTGAGCTGGGCCTTTCCGGTCTCGTAGTTGTTCTCGGCCGTGATGAGCTGGACCTGCGCATTGGCGCGATCGGTGCGCGCCTGGGCCAGATCGATCTCGGGCCGCGTGCCCACCTGCACGAAGCCTTCGATCTGCTTGAGGTGTCGATCCTGGTTCTCGAGGGTCTCCCGGGCCACCTGGACCAGCGCCTTCTGCGCGCGCGCCCCGAAGTAAACCGTGCGCACAGTCAAAAGCACCTGCAGGCGCGTGGCCTGCTCGGTCGAGCCCTGCGCATCCGCGCTCGCCCGCGCGGCCCGCCACTTGCCGCTCGACTGCTCGAAGTCCCAGATCAGCTGTGACGCGGTCGCGGCCAGGCTCCAGAAGTTGAAGGTGTCGAAGCTCGACGACGCCGCGGCCCCGGCTCCGCCCGGCGTGGTGATGCTGCCGGGCGCGAAGTTGCTGGTCTTGCGCTGGTAGGTCCCGGTCCCGGTCACCTGCGGCAACAGCGGCGCCCGCGCCTCGTCGGCACGCGCGCGGGCGGCCTCGGTGGAGGCACGGGCCTGCCGAACCTGCGGCTGCCGGATCTCGGCCGTGCGCACCGCCTCGTCGAGCGTCAAGACTTTGGCCTGCAACGCCCAAACCAGCACCAGAGGGCCCATCATTCGTACCGGAGCGCCTCGATCGGATCGAGCCGCGAGGCCTTGCGGGCCGGGTACAGCCCGAACACGATGCCCACGGCCGCGCTGGTCGCGAGCGAGACCACGATGATGTCGGGCCGCACCATCATCGGGAAGTCGAACCGGGTGGCCATCCAGTGGGCTGCCCACAGCCCCAAGCCGACCCCGAGCGCGCCCCCCATGACCGCCAGCGTCAGCGCTTCGACCAGAAACTGGGTCAGGATGTTGCGCGACTTGGCCCCCACCGCCATGCGCACGCCAATCTCGCGGGTCCGCTCGGTCACGCTGACCAGCATGATGTTCATGATGCCGATGCCACCCACCAGCAGCGACACCGCGGCAATGCCCCGCAGGAGGTTGGTGAGGGTCTCGGTGCCCTCCTGGCGCGCGCTCGCGATCTCGGTCAGGTTGCGGATCTGGAAATCGTCTTCCTGGCCCGGCCCGATGTGATGGCGGTCGCGCAGAAGGTTGGTGACGTCGTTCTCGGCGCGCACGGTGCCGGCCGATGAGGTGGCGCTGATGAGCAGGATGCCGCTTACATACTTGAGCAGGCCGCCCTGGATCTTGGACTGGTACGTGGTCACCGGGACGATCACGGTGTCGTCGTAATCCTGGCCCATCGGCGACTGGCCCTTCTTGTCCAAAACCCCGATGACCTGGAACGGGATATTCTTGATGCGCACCACCTGCCCGACCGGATCGGCGTTGGCCCCGTACAGCTTCTCGACCACGGTCTGGCCCAGCACCACCACCTTGGCGCCCGAGTCGACGTCGGACTGGGTCAGGCGCACTCCCCGCACCGCCTTCCAGTTGCGGATGTCGAAATACTCGGGCGTGGTGCCGCTGACGTCGGTGGTCCAGTTCTGATCCTCGCTCACGACCTGGGCCTTGACGCGCAGCTGCGCGGCCGCGTAGCGCACCGACGCCAGCTCGCCCTGGATCGCCTTGAGATCGTCCCAGGTCAGCGTGGGCAGCGAGCCGAAGCCGCCCTTGGCGCCGCCCGAGCTGGTGCTGCCGGGCAGGACGATGAGCAGATTCGTGCCCATCGACGCGAAGGCCTCTTCGACGCGCGCCTTGGCGCCCTCGCCGATCGCGACCATCGCGATGACCGCGCCCACTCCGATGATGATGCCGAGCGCGGTCAGAAAGGAACGCAGCTTGTTGCGCAGCAGCGCCCGCAGCGCCACCCGCAAGGTCGACATGAGGTTCACGGTGCTACCTCCGCTCGTGCTGGCTGATGGCGCCGATCCGACTCGATGTGCCCGTCCTTCATCGCGACCACGCGGGAGGCGTAGCTCGCGATGTCGTGCTCGTGAGTGACCACGACCACCGTGATGCCCGAGGCGCCCAGCTCCTGGAACAGCGCCATCACCTCCAGACTGGTCTGCGAGTCCAGGTTGCCGGTGGGCTCGTCGGCCAGGATGACGCGCGGGCCGCCCACGAGCGCGCGCGCGATGGCAACCCGCTGCTGCTGTCCGCCCGAGAGCTGGCTCGGGTGATGATCCATGCGATCGCCCAGCCCGACCCGGCGCAGTGACTCCGCCGCCCGCGCGAGGCGCTCGCGCGTGGGCAGGCCGGCATAGAGGAGCGGGAGCTCGACATTCTCGAGCGCGCTCGTGCGCGCGAGCAGGTTGAAGCTCTGAAACACGAATCCCAAGGTGTGGTTGCGGATGTCGGCCAGCTCGTCGCGGCCCAGGCGCGAGACCTCGCGCCCGGCCAGGACGTAGCGGCCCGAGGTGGGCCGATCCAGGCAGCCGATGATGTTCATGAGCGTCGACTTGCCCGAGCCCGACGCGCCCATGATGGCCACGAAGTCGCCTTCCTCGATCGCCAGCGACAGGCCGCGCAGCGCGTTCACCTCGACATCGCCCATCTTGTAAACCTTGACCACGTTCTCGAGCAGGATGAGAGGCTCGCGCGCCGACATGGCAGGGGCTCAGAACGGGCGCCGCAGCGCGGCCGGCGCCCCGCTCGTGGGCGGGCGCGCGCCTGAATCTCCGCCCACTTCGGTGATGAGCGCGTCCCCGGCCGCGAGCTCGCCTTCGACGATCTCGGTTTGCGTCCCGTCCGAGACGCCGGTTTTCACCTTGAGCGGCTTGGGCTCGCTGCCGCGCAGCACCCACACCGTCTTGCGCTCGACCTCGCCGTCGCGCAGGGCGCCCGAGGGGGCGCGCTGGGTGGCGCCCGTGCGTGCGGCCGGCTGGGCGCCGGAGGCGCTGCGGCCGTCGGCGGGACGCTTGGCGCCGCTGGCTCCCGGAGGCGCCAGCGCGGCCAGCAGCTCGGGTGGCGGCCGGAAACGCAGGGCCGCATTGGGCACGCGCAGGACGTCGTCCTTCTCGGCATAGATGAAGGTGACGTTTGCAGTCATGCCTGGCTTGAGCTTGAGATCCGGGTTCTCGACGTCGATGACGGCGTCGTAGGTGACCACGTTCTGCACGGTTTGCGGCGCGTTGCGGATCTGGCGGATGAGGCCGCGGAACTTTTCATTCGGGTAGGCGTCGACCGTGAAGCTGGCCACCATCTGCGGCGCCAGCTTGCCCACGTCGGCTTCGGCCACGTTGGTGTCGACCTGCATCTTCTTGAGATCCTCGGCAATCGTGAACAGAGTCGGCGCCTGCAGCGACGCCGCCACGGTCTGCCCGACGTCGACGTTGCGCGAGATCACGACCCCGTTGATGGGCGACTTGATGGTCGTGTAATCGAGGTTGACCTGGGCCTGATGCAGCGCCGCCCGGTTCTGCTCGACCGCGCCCTCGGACGCCGCCACGGCCGCCCGCGCGGCGTCGGCGTTGGCCTGCGAGGTGTCGAGATCGGCCTGCGCGACCAGCTTGCGCTCGAACAGCGCCTTTTGCCGGGTGTATTGCCGGTCGGCGTCCACGGCCTGCACCTTGGCCTTGGCAAGGTTGCCCTGCGCCGCCACGTAGTTGGCGCGCGCCTGCTCGACCGCAGCCTGGAACAGGGCCGGATCGATCTTGGCGATCACCTGGTCCTTCTTGACCGGCGAGTTGAAGTCCGCGTGCAGCTGCTGGATGCGCCCCGAGACCTGGCTGCCCACCTGCACGGTGACCAGCGCGGACAGGGTGCCGGTGGCGGTCACGCGCGCGATGATGCGGCCGCGGTCGGCCTTGACGGTCTCGTAGCGCGCCGGCTGTTTTCGGTGCGCGCGGCTGTAAGCATACACGCCGACCGCTGCGCCGAGCGCGACCACGGAGCCAATCATCCAACCGGTCCGGCGTGTCATGGTCTCGTCCGCGACATCGTGGTGCGGGCCAGAACCCTTGTCAAGGCAAGGACTCGTAATTTTTACATTCGTTTACACGGGTGTTGACGCAGCGCGCCGCAATGTTTTCAGTTTCTGGTTTCCGATCTGTTTCGGCCTGAGCTATCCTCCGTGGCTCCACGCTGAGGGGCTTGAGGAGGAACATCGATGGCGCCAGAGAATCTGAATCCGTTTGTCATTGCACAGCAGCAGTTCGATCGTGCCGCCGAGCTGCTCGCGCTCGACGCCTCCATGCGCGAGGTGCTGCGCACTCCCAAGCGCGCGCTCATCGTCACCGTGCCCACCAAAATGGACGACGGCTCGGTTCGGGTGTTCGAGGGCTATCGCGTGCAGCACAACATCGCACGCGGCCCCGCCAAGGGCGGCGTCCGCTTCCACCCCAACGTTACGCTCGACGAGGTCAAGGCGCTGGCGTCCTGGATGACCTGGAAGTGCGCGGTGGTCAACCTGCCGTACGGCGGCGGCAAGGGCGGCGTGGTGTGCAATCCCAAGTCGATGTCCGAGGGCGAGCTCGAGCGCATGACCCGCCGCTACACGTCCGAGATCTCGATCATCATCGGCCCCGACCGCGATATTCCCGCGCCCGACGTCTACACCGGCCCGCGCGAGATGGCGTGGATGATGGACACCTACTCGATGAAGATGGGCTACTCGACGCTGGGCGTGGTGACCGGAAAGCCGCTCGGCCTGGGTGGGTCCGAGGGTCGCGGCGAGGCGACCGGGCGCGGCTCCGCGTTCTGCGTACGCGAGGCCTGCCAGGCGCTCGGCATCACGCCGCGGGGCGCGCGCGTGGCAGTGCAGGGCTACGGCAATGCCGGCTCCGTGGTGGCCAAGCTTCTGCACCGCGAGGGCTTCAAGATCATCGCCGCGACCGATTCCAAGGGCGGCGTCTACCATCCGGCCGGGCTCGATCCGGCCAAGCTCGAGGCCTTCAAGGCGCGCACGGGCACGCTGGCCGGCTACCCGGAGGCCGAGGCGTGCTCGAACCAGCGCGTGCTCGAGCTCGACACCGAGGTCCTGATCCCGGCCGCGCTCGAGAACCAGATCACGGGCGGCAACGCCGATCGCGTGCGCGCGCGCATCGTGGCCGAGGCCGCCAACGGGCCCACCACGCCAAACGCGGACCAGATCCTCGCGAAGAAGGGCACCTTCGTGATCCCCGACATTCTGTGCAACGCGGGCGGCGTCACGGTCAGCTACTTCGAATGGGTGCAGGACCTGCAGGCCTTCTTCTGGGACGAGGCCACCATCAACCAGCACCTCGAGCGCATCATGGTGCGTAGCTTCAACGACGTGCACGCCATCGCCAAGCAGCGCAAGCTGGACATGCGGTCGGCTGCCTATGTGCTGGCGGTGGGGCGTGTCGCCGAAGCGACCCAGGGCCGCGGCCTGTGGCCATGAATTTGTAGCTCCGTAAGCCCCTGGTTTGTAAGACAGGTTACTTCAAACAGATAAGAAAACCTTTGGCATCCGGGCCGGCTGCGATAGAATGCCAGCCCGTGCGCCCCCTTCGGCTGCCATCGGAGCACCTGCGACCCCAGTTGGCTACAGGGGTGGCTGCGGTCGTGGAGTGTCTCACGGACGCGCGCGGAATCGAGCAGGCGGCCCTTCTGGTCACCGGGTGCCACGGGCTCAGCGGTGAGGCCGGCGCGGCGGTCCGGGCGGCCTTGCGGCGCTCGCATGTGTGGGGGCGGCTGGTGCAGCTTCTGTCCGAAGGCGAGGACCAGGCCGCCCAGCACGCCCTCCACCTCGTGGAAACGCTGCCGGCCGAGTGTCTGCCCGAGGTGTGTGCCGCGCTGGGTCGGGTCGGGCACCGCGACCGCCGCCGGGTGGCCTGCGATCTGCTCATGGTGCACGGCGAGGCGGCTGCAACCGCGTTCCTGCACGTCCTGGGCGGCAGCGACAGCAATTACGCGCTCGATCTGGTGGGCGCGCTGGCGCGCTCGGCGGCCGGCTCGCGCATGCGGCGCGCCATGCTGGATGCGCTGGCGGGCGCGCTCGAGCACCGGAGCGCCCGGGTGCGGTTCGAGGCCATCAAGCACGTGCTGGCGCGCAGCCCCGAGGAGGAGGCGGTCAGCCGCGCGCTCGCCGCGCTCGCCGATTCGGAGGCAGCGGTGCGGCGAGTGGCCCAGGAGTTTCTGGTCAACGTGGCCCCGGCGGCGGCCGCGGCGCCGCTCGAGAAGTCGGTGCGCGACACCCAGTTTCGGAAACGCGAGCTGGGCGAGCAGAGGCGCCTCCTGCTCGCGTACGGCCGCTCGGGCGGCACGCCGGCGGTCAAGTCGCTCATCGACATTCTGGAACGCCGGCGCAAAGAGTCGGACGAGCTGCGCGAGGCGGCCGTGGAGATCCTGGCCATCCTGCGGCCCCGGCCGGCCCGGCCGGTGCTGGAGCGGCTGTCGACAAGCAAGCGCGAGAAGGCGCCCCTGCGCGAAGCCGCTCGGCGTGCGGTCGACGCCATCGATCAAGCGCCCGCAACCGCGCCGCCCGGTACCGGGCCGCGCGGCCTTCCGGTGGCGCCACCCGCGACCCCGCTCAGCGCACCCGCGCGCACGTTGCGGCCGGCGAGCGCGAGCTCGCTGCCGGTCCCGGTCATGGGCACGCCCAGCCAACCGCCGCCGGCTCCCAGCGCCACCGACGACGATGTGGCCGTGGTCAAAGAGGAGCCGCTGTGGCAGGACGAGCCCCCGGCCCGGCGCGCCCCGCCGCCCGAGATCGCGGCGCTGTTGATGGAGTATCTCGAGAAGGACGAGGATGCCGCGTCGCGCGCGCCCGCGCGCGAGCCGACCGGACAGATCGCTCCTCTGGGCTCGGTCAAGATCAAACAGGTAGAAACGCCGCGCAAAAAAAACGGCGACGAGTAGCCCAGGACGCCGGGAATTTGAATTTCTCCGCTCTTGCGGCGCTCAGTAGACGGCGAATTCGTAGGTCAGGCCGATCTGGGGACGGATCTTGAACATCGCGCGCGTGTCGTCGTTGAGCCCGAAGCCGGCGCCGGCCTCGAGCACCAGGCCGGGTCGGATCTCGAAGCGCACACCCGGCGTCAGCTCCAGGATGTGCTGATTGTTCACCCACACCGGAGTGATGCGCCGATCGAAGTAATAGCGGCCATCCAGCTCGAGCGAGGCCATGAAGCGCCAGCCCACGTGTACGGCAAAGGCGGCGTCGTAACGAAAATCGTCCGGCACGTCGAAGTCGCCGCGCCCGGGCCGGTGGCGGGTCCCGTTGGCTTCGTAGCCGGCGTCGAACACCAGCCGCACCGGCGCGCCGCGCGGCGCCAGCTCGAACAGCAGCAGGCCCTGCACGTCGAGCGTGCCGTCGGCGAAAAACGGGGGCAGCACGTCCACGTCGGAGGGCCCGGTCGGAAATGTGAGGCCGAAGAAGATCCCGAGCAGCGCGGGGCCGTGATCGACGATGCGCGCCTGCAAGTCCAGCTTCAAATCGCCGGGATCCACCTCGACCGGGCCCGGATTCCGATCGTCGTGGAAGATGATCGCGGACGCCTCGAACTCGAGCTCGAGCGTGTCGATGATGCCCCAGCGCAGGGTGGCCGCCAGCTGGTGGAAGTCGCGCGGATCGAAGCCATCGCCGTCGCCCGCCAGCATGCCCTGGTAGCGCAGCCCGATCTCGAGATCGCCGCCCGCCGAAGTGCGCGGCGTGCGCGCGTTGATGAGTCGAAACGGCCGGGCCTGGGCGACTCCGCCGAGCGCGGCCAACACGATGAGCACAGTCGGTGTGGTTTTTTTCATGTTAGTCGTAGGGCCTCCGTCCCAAGAGCAGCCCAATCAGCGCGAGCCCGAGCACTACACCGCAGCCGATCGCGAGCTCGTCGCCGACCGAGCAGCCGCCCCCACCGCCGGGGCCCCCGCCGGGGCCGCCGCCATCGGGGCGAAAGAGTCCCCCATCGTGCGCCCCCGCATCCGGTGCGCCCGCCCCGCCGTCGCCGCCTGAGCCCACCCCGAGCTGCATGGCCAGCGTGGGCCACAGGGGCTCGCAAAGATCGTGCGTGAGGCTGCCAGCCGGGCACGCCAGCACGCCTTGAAGATCCGAAAACCGCAAGAGCGGCGACCAGGTCAGCCCGTCTTGACTCTGACCAAACGCCCACCCGGTCGCGTTGGGCACGCACCCGTACAGCGTGCCGCCGCGCTTGCCCAGGCAGCCAAACATGCGGTCGGTCGCACCGGTCACCCACGTGGTGCCGCCGTCGGTGGACGACACGATGGCTGGCTGCGCGCCGGTCGCGGTGGCCAGCCAGAGGGTGTCATTCTGGTCGAGCAGCGTAGCACGCAGGGTTTCGGCCGCGTAGATGCGGACCCAGTGCATTCCCCCGTCTGCCGACTTGTAGGCGGCGTCGAGGCCGCCGGGCGCCTTGGCCTTCAGGTACAAGAGGCCGGGCGTGCGTTGCGAGGCCCCGAAGTGCTCGAGGATGGCGCCCGCCGACTCCAGGCCCACATAGCCGGTCGTGGCGGCGAGCGCGCCGGTTGCGCCCGTGTACTTCCAGAGATGCTGCGAGCCGCCCGGGCTGGCCGAATCGTAGCCCGAGATGTAAGCGTCCGCGCCCACGGCCACCACGCGTCGGTAGTAGGCGACCGGATCGGGCGTGCCGACCGGCGCCCACGTGCGCCCGTCGTCGTGGCTCATGAACAGGCCGTTGGCGACGCCGGTGGTCGAGGTCACGGCGTAGACGGTTTGCACGTCGACCGGGCTTGTCGCTACGTCGTCGATCCAGGCCCCCGCAAGCGGCCCGCCCGCGTACTGCCAGGAGCAACCGCCGTCACGCGAGAGCGAAAGCCCGCTCGACAGGGCCGCGTAGACGGTTCCGGTGGGCGAGACCAGATAGCGCGGATCGAACATGCCCAGGTTGGTGCTGTTATAGACCGCCTGCTCGCAGATCCAACGCCAGGTTGCGCCCTGATCGGACGAGACCAGGACCCCAAAGGTGGTCCCGATCAGGAGGCGCTGGCCGGGCGCGGGCTCGATCGCGGTCGAGATGGGAGCGGGCGGCCGCCCATTTGCGCGGGCCGCGTTGCCGGCGCCGAGGAGAGCCCCGAGGAGGAGCCAGCCGCGCTTCATCAGCCCAGGCGCTTCCAGTACAGAAGCTCGTCGATGTCGGGCTTGACGAAGCCGGGCAGTCGGCCCACCTGCTCATATCCGAGGCGGGCGTAGAAGCGCTGCGCCGATTGGTTGAAGTGGCTGACCAGAAGGAAGAGGGCGCGGCTTTGTGCGGCCACGCGCCGTTCGACCTCGTGCAAAAGCGCCGCCCCCACCTGCTTGGATTGCCAGGCCGGAGCCACCGCGATGAGCCGCAGATAGCCGCCCACCGACAGGGTGCCGCGCTCGAGAAACCATGCGAATCCGATGGGCTGTTCGCCATCGCAGGCCACCAGGACCTGCTCGCCGCGCGCGGGCGCGCCGCGCAGCTGGCGGGCCAGGGCCTCGCCGTCCATGCCGTAGCGCGCAAACAGCCCGAGGCGGCCCACCTCGAGGGCCACCTGGTCGCACTGGGCCGGGCTCGCCACCTGGATCGTGATTGCCATGCGCAAGGCCGAGCATATCATCTAGACCCGCTTCGGGTAGACCCGCTTCGGGTGCACCACGATCGAGGCGGGCGTGGTCGGGCACGACCATTCGCACAGCCCGCAGCCGGTGCACAGGCTCGCATCCACCACCGGCTGCGCCCACTCGAGGCGCAGCGCGCCCGCGACCGGGCAGCTCTTCTGGCACACGTCACAGAGTTGGCCGTGGAAGGTCACGCAGGTGCGCTCGAGCACCACGGCCGTGCCCAGGTCGACCTCGGCAGGCGCGAGCGGCTTCAGCGCACCCGACGGACAGACGGTCGTGCACAGGAGGCCGTCACACATCACGCAGGGCGCGCGCCGCGCAAGGATGGCCGGCGTGCGGGCGTTCTTTCCCGCGGACGCTGGCAGCGGGAAGATGCACTCGCGCGGGCACACCTCGATGCACTTTCCGCAGCGCTGACAAAGGTCGGCAAAGCCAAGCTCGGGGGCCGCGCCGGGCGGACGCAGCCAGGCGCGCTCGGGCGGCTCCGCCGGGTCGCGCTCGGGGCGCCGCCAGAACGAAAACCATTCGCGCCGCGAAAAATCACGCGGCATCGAGCCCGCTTTCGATCTGGTCCTGCCCGGCGCGCGCGACCGCGAACGGCATGTGGGGCGCGTTGAGGGCGCGCCCGACGCGGCCGGTGCGATCGACGAGGATCAGGCCCGCCTGCGCGCCCGTGCGCTCGGCGAGCTCGTGCAGGGCCGCCCGCGCTGCCTCGGGTGCCGACGCGCCTGCGCGCAGCCGGTCGATGGCGTCGCGGGCCAGCAGCACGCGCAGGATGGCCTCGCCGTGGCCGGTGGCGGAGCAGGCGCCCGCCTGCTCGTCGGCGTACGTGCCCGCACCCACGATTGGCGAGTCGCCGATGCGACCGGGCCGCTTGCCCGTGGTTCCGCCGGTCGAGGTGGCGGCCGCCAGCTCGGACGCGCTGTCGAGCGCCACCGCGCCTACCGTCCCTCCGCCCGCTCGGGCTGCGGCCGTCCGGCCGGCGCGCCAGGCCTCGAGGCGCCGCCACGCCTTCTCCGTCGCCAGCGCGCCGTCGGGTTCCGGGAAGATCCCGTGCTCGCGCGCGAACGCGAGCGCGCCCGGCCCGCTCAGGAGCACGTGCTCGCCCGCGGCCAGCACCTGGCGCGCGAGCTGCACCGGATGGCGCAGGCCCGGCGCCGCGGCCACCGCCCCCGCGCGCAGGCCGGCCCCGACCATCACGGCGGCGTCGACCTCGACCGTGCCGTCGCGCGTCAGGGCGGCCCCGTAGCCCGCGTTGAACTCGGGATCGTCCTCGAGCAACGCGACCGCCGCGCACACGGCGTCGAGCGCCGAGCCACCGGCCGCCAGCACGTCCCGTGCGGCCGCGGCCGCCTGCTCGCAGCCCCGCCGGACCGCGCCCGCGCGCTCGGGCTCCACCTCGCCGGCGCCGCCATGAACGGCCACTGCCCAGGGAAGCATCGAGTCATCGTGCCTCGCTTTGGCGCGGCTCGGCAAGTCGCTTGGCACGTCCGCGCATTGACTCGCATCTTTGCGTAGGCGCCTCGCTTCAAGCCTCGAAACCCCGCGCCGTCGCTCGGCACGATGGGCCCGAAAGTGTACTATTGCCGGCATGTCGCGTCTGCTGGCCGGCGCCGCCGCCCTGCTCGTGCTCGGCTGCGGAGGCACGCCCGATCCAAACCAGCGCTACTCGCTCGCGCTGCGTTGGTCGTTTGCAGACGGACGCAGCTGCGCTGACGCCGGGATCTACCGGATCCAGGTGCGCGACACCGGGACGCTGGTCGCCCGCGTGGTGCTGACGCGCTGCGAAGCCGGTCGCATTGGCGCGCCCGGTGCCGCGCCGCAAGACATCGGCCAGGTGCCGGGCGGCGAGCGCAGCTACGACGTGCTGGCGCTGACGGCCGGAGGCGGGGTGCTGTACCGTGGCACCGTGACCGTCGACGCGGCCGCGCAGCCCGCCGCCGACGTGGTGCTCTACTACAGCGGCGGCGCCAACTGACATGCCGACCACCCTGCGGGTCGAGCGCACGGCGCGCGCACGCCTGCCCGCGGGCGCCAGCGCACGCCTGCGCCGCCGGGCCGCCCGGGCGCTGCGCGCGGCAGGTGCCCCCGGGGCCGATTTGTCGATCGTCCTGACCGACGACGCCGCGATCCGAAGCCTCAACCGGAAGTTTCGGGGCGTCGATCGGCCCACCGACGTGCTGTCCTTCTCGCAGCGCGAAGGCGAAGCACCCCCGCAGGCGCGTCTGCTCGGCGATATCGTGATCTCGGTCCAGACCGCGGCCCGGCGCCGCAAGCGCCTGCTCGAGGACGAGCTGTTCCACCTTCTGGTGCACGGGCTCCTGCACCTGCTCGGCTACGACCACCGCACGCCGACCGAGGCGCGCCGCATGTTTGCGCTCGCGCGCCGCATCCAGGCCCGCGCGCGGACCGGCGCCAGCGTTACCCGCTCAGAACGCGCTTGAAGACCTGCGCCTCCACGAACACCCGAAACAGCTCGGGGTCGCACTTGCCGGCCTTGACCTCGCTCTCGATGATCGCGAGCGCCTTGTCGGCGGCCATCGCCTTCTTGTAGGGCCGATCGCTGGCCGTCAGCGCGTCGAAAATGTCGGAGATGGTCATCATCTTGGCCTCGACTGGAATGGTGCGCGCGGGCAGGTGACGCGGATAGCCCGAGCCATCGAGCTTCTCGTGGTGCGAGCCCGCGATCATCGGGATGTCGCCATACAGCCGACCCCATGGGATTTTGCGCAAGAAGTTGTACGTGTGCGTGACGTGGCTCTCGATTTCGATGCGCTCGACGTCGGTCAGGCTGCCACGCGGAATCGACAACGCAACCAGCTCGTCGGGCTCCAGAAACGGCCGCTCTTCGCCGCCCGGTGTGCAGTACGTGCGCGCCGCCAGCTCCTTGAGCGCGTCGAAGCCGCCCTCGGGCAGCACGGTGGGCTCGTTGGCGCGCAGGATCAGCTCGACGAAGCGATCGATCTCGTGGAGGCGCGCCTTCAGATCCGCCTCCCGCTCGGGCCAGCTCGCCCGCGCGGCCTCGGAAAGCGCGCGCAGATGGTCGGCCTCGAGCGCTTTCTTGATGTAATCGAATCGAGAAAGGATGAGCTGCCGATCGGAGTCGTACAGCTTCTTGGCCTTGACCAGCACTTTCTCGCGCACGCCCACTTTGCCGAAGTCGTGGAGCAGCCCCGCGTACTCGATCTTCTTGAGCGCGTCGAACCCGAATTTGAGCGGCGCCAGGGGTCCCTGGTCGATCCGATCGACCACCCGCGCCAGCTCGACGGTGAGTGTGGCCACCCGTTGCGAGTGCCCGCTCGTGGTCGGGTCGCGCGACTCGATCGCGATCACGCTGGCATGCACGAAGCCCTCGAACAGGCTGCGCACCTCCTCGTACAGGAGCGCGTTTTCCAGCGAGACCCCGGCCTGTGCGGCCAGCGCACCGGCCAGCTCTGCAGACCCCTGATCGAACGGCACCACGTTGCTCTCGAAGTCGCCGTCCTTGGCCAGCTTGCGCTTAGGATCGCGCTTCTTGTTGATGAGCTGAATGACGCCGATGACCTCGTCGCGCGCGCTGCGCATAGGCACGGTCAGCATCGAGCGAGTCTGGTACCCGATCTTCTCGTCGAAGCTGCGGTCGTGCTGGAACCCGTATGGGTTGGTTCCGAACTCGAGCGCGTACAGGTCGGGCAGATTGATGGACTCGCGCAGGATGACGGCCGCCCCCACGATCGATTTGCCGTCGATGGGCAGGGTCGCCTCCGTCAGATCGATCTGCACAGAGTCGTTCTGCGACAGCATGAAGTGCAAGACTCGGTCGCGTACGTCCTCGGCCTGCCCCTCGACCACGTACACGCTGCCGGCGTCGGCGCCCGTGATCTGACGGGCGTTGAGCAGGATGGCAGCCAAGAGCTTGCGCACATCGCGCTCCGAGGCCAGCGCGCGCGAGGTGTCGAGCAGCTCCTGCAGCTCGTACTTGTAGCGGTCGAGCGTCTGCTTGCGCTCGGCGCCCCGGCGACGAAGGTCCAGATTCTCGAATGCGCTCTGGAGCTCGACCGCCAGCCGGTCGGCGCAGGCTGGCAGCACCACCGCCTGGAGGACGCCGCGCTCGCGCAGCGTGGGCAGGAGGCCAGCGAAATCGGCATCGGCGCCCACAAGCACGAGCGCCGAGCCGCGCGCGGCTGCTCGCGCCCGCTCGGGCTCGAGCGCCGACGCATCCCGCCACACGCTGGGCCATAAGAGGATCAGCTCAGCCTCGCCCAGGCGCAGCCCCACCCGCGCCTCATCCTGGGCGCCGACCGCGCAGGCGCGCAGGCTTGGATGTGCCGCCACGGTGGCGCACAGCTCGCCCGGCGTACGGATCAGCGGCGGCTCACCCCCCGATTCCAGTCGCACAGCAGTGGAAGCATAGCAGGATTTTCAGTGGGCTACTCTTTCTTCTCGGCCTTCTCGGCTTTCTTCACCGCGGCGCGATCGTAGGCCTTGATGATCTCCTGGATGAGCGGATGCCGCACCACGTCGATCTCGGTGAAGTAGCAGAAGGAGATGCCGGGGATGCCCGACAGGAGGTCACGCGCCTCCATCAAACCCGAGCGCATGCCGGTCGGCAGGTCGATCTGGGTCACGTCGCCGGTGATGACGGCCTTGGAGTCGAAGCCGAGCCGGGTCAGGAACATCTTCATCTGCTCGGCGCTCGTGTTCTGCGCCTCGTCGAGGATCACGAAGGCATCGTTAAGGGTGCGGCCGCGCATGAAGGCCAGCGGCGCCACCTCGATGATGCCGCGCTCGACCAGCTGGTGGGCGCGGTCGATGTCCATCATGTCGTGCAGCGCGTCATAAAGCGGACGCAGATACGGGTTGACCTTTTCCTCCATGCTGCCGGGCAGGAAGCCAAGCTTCTCGCCGGCTTCGACCGCCGGCCGGCACAGGACGATGCGCTTGAGCTGCTTGTCCATCAGCTTGCGCACCGCCATGGCCATGGCGAGATAGGTCTTGCCGGTGCCCGCCGGTCCGATGCCAAACACGATGTCGTCGCGCCGGATGGCCTCGACGTAGCGCTTCTGGGCCAACCCTTTGGGCGCAATCGGGCGCGCCCGCGCCGCCACCAGCACGGTGTCGTCGAACACCCGTGACAGCTCGGCCCGCGCGTCCTGGCGCAGCATCTTGGCCGCGCGCGACACGTCCTCGGGACCCAGCGCCCGCCCCCGCCGCGCCAGCGCATAGAGCTGCTCGAGCAGCGCGCGCGCAACCTGGACCGCAGCCGGCTCGCCGACCAGCGTCAGCTCGTTTCCGCGCGAGTGCACGTCGACTCCCATCTCGCGCTCGACCTGGCGCAGGTTCTCGTTGCGCTGGCCGTACAGCATCTGCGAGGCGGTGTTGTCGTCGAGCGCCATCTTGTCGCGCGCGCGGCCAAGGTCGGGGTTTGCCATCGGCTGCTTCAATGTGCTCTCCTCCGTTTCGGAATCCGCTCCGATTTTGGGCACTTGTGTCTGCTGCTCCAGGGGGGCGTCGGGGCTCGGTTCGCTCTTCAGCGTCGGCGGGCTTTCCTTCAATCGATTGCATAAAAAGGTAACACGCGATCCGGGCTGGTTCAACCGGGCTTGTTCGCGGCCGCGGCCGAGCCTACCCTCCCGGGTCATGACCGACTTCGACCGCCTGGTCGAGATCATGCGACGCCTGCTGGCGCCGGGCGGCTGCCCCTGGGACCGGGAGCAGTCGCTCGAGACCCTAAAGCCCTATCTGATCGAGGAAGCGTACGAGGTGCTCGAGGCCATGGACAGCCCCGACCCGCGCGAGCATTGCGAGGAGCTGGGCGACCTTCTGTTTCAGGTGGTCTTCCAGAGCGCCCTGCGCGAGCGGGCCGGTCAGTTTTCGATCGAGGATGTGTGCCGCGCCATCGCCGACAAGCTCACGCGGCGCCACCCGCACGTGTTCGCAGGCCTCAAGGTGTCGGGCCCGGAGGAGGTTTTGCGCAACTGGGAGCAGATTAAGGCGGCCGAGCGCGCGGACAAAGGTAGAGAAAGCGAGCGGTCGCTTGCGGGCGTGCCGGTCGCGCTGCCGGCGCTGGCGCGCGCGCTGCGCACGACCGAGAAGGCGGCGCGGGTCGGCTTCGATTGGCCGGACGCGGACGGGCCCCGCCAAAAGGTCGACGAGGAGCTTCAGGAGCTCGACGCGGCGCGGCGCACGGGCGATCCGGCGGCCCTGCGCGAAGAGCTGGGCGACCTCTTATTTGCTCTGACCAATCTTGCGCGCAAGCTGGGCTGCGATCCCGAGCAGGCGCTGCGCGAGGCCACCTCACGATTCGTCCGTCGATTCGAGTACATCGAGGATCGGTTGAGGGAGCGCGGCCAGAAGCCGGCCCAGCTCGCGCTGGCGCAGCTGGACGCGCTGTGGGAGCAGGCCAAGCGGGCTCTGGCGCCGCCGAAAAAGTAGGCAAAGCGAGCGCGCCCGCCTGGCACGCGGCTTCGCGCGCGAGTCCCACACGGTTTGCCACAATTTTCCCACACAAGCTGTGGAAAGGTGGTCTTGACAGCGGGCGCGGGCGCGTGTATTCAAGTGCGCTCGGTGACGGAGGAATCCAGTGGCAAACGTCCCCTCGGCTGAAAAACGCAACCGACAGCGGCAGCGGCGCCGCCAGCGCAATCTCGCTCACAAGACCAAGATGCGCACGCACGAGAAGCGAGTACGCACCGCGCTCGCCGCCAAAGACGCCGGGCAGGCGCGCGAGGCCCTGAAGACCGCGATCTCGCTCATTGCGCGGGCTGCGCAGCGCGGCGTCATCAAGCCCAAAACCGCTAGCCGGCACATCTCGCGCCTGACCGCAGCCGTCAACCGCCTGGCGCAAGCGCACTGACCAGCTGCTCGAGGATGATGCCGTCGTCGAGCTTGGACGACTTGAGCGCGCGGTCGGCCTGGTAGAGCTGGTCGAACGCGCGCGCCAGGGCGGGCGGCGAGAAGCGTCGCGCCTGCGCGAGCAGCCCATCCACAAAATAAGGATTGATGCCGAGCGTGCTTGCGATGTCCGCCTTGGACGCGCGCCGCTCGCCCAGCTCGCGCGCCAGCGCAACCTGACGGAAGTGGCGGGTCAGCATGGCAAGTAGGCCGAGCGGTGACTCGCGGTCCTCGAGCATGCGGCGCAAGAGCCGCAGCGCCCGCGCCTTTTCGCCATGGCCAACCGCTCGGCACAGGTCGAAGATCGAGCGCGCGCGGGTCTCGGCCACACAGGTCGCCACGTCGTCCTCGCTGATGCGGCCCCCGCTGCCGACGTAGAGCACCAGCTTCTCGAGCGCCTGCGCGAGCGCGCCCAGGTCGGGCCCGACGATTTCGGCCAGCAGCCGCGCGGCCGGCTCCTCGATCGATCCGCCGCGCGCGTGCGCCTCCGCACGGACGAAGCCGTAGAGCTCTCGATCGCGGGGCGGGTCGAAAGCGCAAAGCGCGCCCCGCTTCTTGAGCGCAGCAAAAAACTTGAGGCGAGCGTCCACCTTGTCGCCGGCCACCAGCACCAGCACGGTTTCCGGGGCCGGCTGGGCCAGGTAGGGCAACAGCTCCTCGAGCGCCTCGGCGCGCATCTCGTCGATGCCGCGCACGGTCACCAGGCGCCGCCGGGCCATCATGGGCAGCGTGCGCGCAGCGACGAGGATCGCGCTCGCGGAGCTCGTGCGGGCGTCCAGGACGTCGTGGTTGAAGTCGCGCGCCTGCGGCTCCAGCACGGCCGCCCGCAGCGCCTCCAGAGCGCGACCGAGCAGGAAGCGCTCGCGGCCGTACAGGCAATAGAGCGGCTCGATCTGGCCGCGCTCGAGCTCGCCCAGAAGATCGCGCGCGGGTCCGGAAGCGGGCATGGCGCGCAGTCTACCACCGGACGCGGACTCTGCTAGAGTGCGCTCGTGATCTACGCGGCCGACCTCGTGTACGCCGACGGGCGCCTGTACGAGGACGCCGGTGTGGCGGTGGACGACGGCCGCATCACGGGCCTTTCGGAGCGGCCGAGCGGGCCCGGCGTGGTCAGGCTCTCTGGCCGCGCGCTGGTGCCTGGAACCGTCAACGCGCACAATCATTCGTTCCAGTCGCTTCTGCGCGGCTTCGGCGACGACCTGTCGTTTCTCGAGTGGCGCGAGCGCGCGCTGTATCGCTATTCGCCGCGCCTGGGCGTGGACGGGGTGTACACGGGGGCGCTTTTGGCCTTTGGCGAGATGCTGCTGCACGGCGTCACCACCGTGTGCGACTTTTTCTATCTGAACGATGGCGGCAATGACAACGCGCGCGCGGTGGTGCGGGCGGCGCGCGATCTCGGCATTCGGCTGGTGCTGGCGCGCTGCTTCTACGATTGGGAGGGCGCGCCGGCGGCCTACAGCGAGACGCCGGCGGATGCGCAGAAGCGCTTCCTGGAGCTGCGTGAGGAGCTGCGCGGCGATACCCAGGTGAGCGTGCAGCCGGCCCCGCATTCGCTGCACGGCGCCTCGGAAGCCATGATCCGCGCGGGCGCGGAGGTGGCGGCGGAGAGCGGCCTGCCGCTGCACATCCATGTGGCCGAGGAGCGCTATCAGGTCGACGACGCGCTCAAGCGCTATGGCGCGCGGCCCCTTTTCGCGCTCGATCGCATGGGCGCCCTGGGCGCGCGCACCGTGTGCGTGCACGGCTGCTGGTTCGACGAGTCGGAACGGGCCCTTTTGGCCGAGCGTGGGGGCGCGCTGGCCTACAATCCCAACTCCAACATGTTCCTGGGCGATGGCGTGACCGACATCGTGGACCTTTTCCGGCGCGGGGTGCGCATCGCGCTCGGCACCGACGGTGGGTGCTCCAACAGCCGGGTCTCGGTCTTCGACGAGATGCGCGCGTGCGCGCTCCTGCAGAAGGTCACGCGTCTAGACGGCCGGGCCATCGACGCCGAGACCTGCTTTGGCTTCGGCACCCGGGGCGGCGGCGAGGTCCTGGAGCTGCCGGTGGGCCGCATCGCGCCCGGCTACGCGGCCGATCTGGTCGCGCTCGACCTCGAGGATCTCTCGCTTCTCCCGCTGCAGAGCTTTTGTAAGAACGTGGTGTACGCGCTGAGCGCGCGTGCGATTGCCGACGTCATCGTGGCCGGCCGGCGCGTGGTCGCCGATCGCGAGCTGTGCCTGCTGCCGGTGGGCGCCATCCGCGAGCGGGTACGGCAGCTCACCCGGGATTGGACAAGATAGGGGGCCGCATGTCGAATCCAGCCATCGAGAAGACCATCGCCGACTATTACCAGGCCATCCGGGCGCTCGACTGCGACGCCTGGCTGGCCACCATGAGCGCGGATGTGGTCGCTCACGATCCGGTGGGCGCCGAGCCCATGACCGGGCTGGCCGCGCATCGCATCTTCTTCACCGGGCTGTCGGGCATCCTGGCCCAGGCCGACTTCGCCCCCGACAGCATGTTCGTGTCGGGCCCCGGCGCGGCCGTCAAGTGGTCGGCGCGCGTGACCGGAACCAGCGGGCGCGAGGCCCGCTGCGAGGGCATCACGGTGTTCGAGTTCGATGCGCGCGGCAAGATCCAGCGCCGGTGGAGCTACTGGGACCCGGGCGCCCTGATCGCCGCGCTGGAAGCGTGAGCAGCGCAAGGTAAAGCAGCCACACCGCGCCGACGCCGGCGCCCGGGCTCGCGCCCACGCCTGCGGCCGCACACCCGCCGTCATTGCTGGCCCCGCTGCCGCCGCTGCCCGCGCCCCCGTCGACACCGCTCACGCACACGCCGCCCCGGCATTGTCCGCCCGCGCAGGGCTCGCCGTCAGGAGCATTGACGAAGTCGGTGCACGACGCCGGATCGTTGGGCAGCGCGCAGGCGCCCACCGCCACGCACCGCATGCTCGATAGATCGTGGTAGGTCCGGCATGATCGGGAGAGCGCGCCGCATGGAATGACCAGGCAGGCCGGATCGTCGCCCGAGGCCGGCGCCTGGTTGCAATGGCCGCTGCGATCGCAGGCCTTGCAGGTGTCGCAGGCACGCTCGGCGCCCGGGTAGTTGCAGCTTCGATCGGCTGCGCAGGTGCCCCGGCACAGCCCTTCACCCGGGCAGTCGCCATCCGGATCCTCGCCCACCGGCACCGTGCACACGCCCGGCGTGCGGTCGCAGCGCCGGCAGGGGCCACCACAAGCCTCCTGGCAGCAAACCCCGTCCACGCAGAAGCCCAGCTCGCAGTCGCTGCGCACACTGCAGGCTTGCCCGGGCGCGCGATGCTGGCCGCAGCTGCCGCCCTGACACAGATTGCCGCCCGCGCACTGGCCGCTCGAGGTGCACGCGCTGGGACAGCTCCCGCCCGCGCAATTGTACGGTGCGCAGTCGAGCGTGCCCCGATCGACGCAGGTGCCGTTGCCGTCGCAGCTGGAGGCGCGGTGCAGAATCGATGGCATGCTGGGGCCCACGCAGGCCGCGGGCGCGCACGCCCGCGTGGCGTCCGGATAGGCGCATAGGCCCGATGCGCTGCAGACTGCTTTGCAGGGCCCGCTGCCCGGGCACAACCCGCGCAGATCCTGGCCCGCCGGCACCGCGAAGCAGGCGCCGACGTGGCCCATGACGTTGCACGCGTTGCAGGCGCCCGGGCAGCTGGTGTCGCAGCACACGCCGTCGACGCAGTTGGCGCTCTGGCACTGCGCGCCCGCGCTGCAGGATTGGCCGTTGGGCAGAAGCGCCGTGCACACGCTCATGAAGCAGAAGTAACCCGGGTTGCAGTTGGCGTTGCCCGCGCAGCTGACCCCGGTGCAGCTGGGGCTTCCGCCCGTGCACGCGTAGGCTCCACACGAGGGGCTGCCTGGATAGCCCGACGGCGCGGTCGCGCAGATGCCGTTCTGGGCGCCCGCAAAGCCCAGCATGGCGCCGTTGCAGGCGTCGCAGCTGCCGGCGCAGGGCTGATCGCAGCAGAACCCGTCCACGCACAGTCCCGACGCGCACACGGTGACGCCGGCCGTGCATGGCTGTCCGTTGGGCAGGCCGCACTGTCCGCTGGGCCCGCAGATCTGGCTGCCCGCGCAGGTGTCGGGATCCTGTGCCCCCACGACGCTCGTGCACTCGCCGGGGGTTGGGGAAAGGTTACAGGCCTTGCACACGCCGTCGCAGGCGGTTTCACAGCACACGCCGTCGACGCAGCGGCCGGTGTCGCACTGGGTCGGCGATGTGCAGGGGCCGCCCCGCGTGTGCTGCTCCCAGGTGTCGCCCAGGTAATAGTCGTCGAACCCGCCGAACAGCACCATGCGCCGCCGCGCGGAGTCGTAGGTCATGGCGGCGGCCTGGCGCGCAAAGGGCGGATTGGCCGGCGCCGTGCTCCACGAGCTGCCATCCCACAGCCACTCGTCGCCCAGGTAGCCCGGCGTCGAGCCCCCGTACAGCACCACGCGGCCCCACGATACGTCGAAGGCCATGGCGGCCAGCGTGCGCGCGGTCGGGCCGGTGGTCGCAACCTGCGTCCAGCTGGAGCCGTTCCACAGCCAGGTGTCGGCGAAGCGAGTGGTGTTGTCGGTGCCGCCGAACAGGACCGTGCGGCTGCGCGCGACGTCGTAGGCCATCGAGTGCGAGTTGCGTGCCGAGGGGCCGCTCGACAACACCTGCATCCAGGCTCCGCCGTCCCACTCCCAGGTGTCGCCCGCGTTTCCGGTGTTGGTTCCACCGCCAAACAGCACCGCCCGGCCGCGCGCGCTGTCGAAGGCAGCCCCGTGGTTCGCTCGCGCCGAGGGCCCGGCCGGCCCCTGCGTCCAGGTGTTGCCGTTCCAGAGCCAGGTGTCGCCCAAGACCCCGCCCAGGTTGAGACCCCCGAACACCATCGTGTGCGCGCCGTCGAAGACGAGCGTGTGGTAGTTGCGCCCCGGGGGCCCGGTCGAGGCCACCTGCGCCCAGATTGTGCCGTCCCATTCCCAGGTGTCGCCCAGGTAGACGCCGGTCACGCTGCCGCCGAACAGCACGCTTCGATTGCGCGTGCTGTCGAAGGCAAGTGCCGAGAACGCGCGCGCGGGGGGACCGCTGGCCGCGCTGGCCGGGCTCCACGCGCTGCCGTTCCATTCCCAGGTGTCGCCGAGCGGCCCGCTGGCGCTCGAGAAGCCGCCGAAAAGGACCGTCCGGCCCCGTGCCGCATCCCAGGCCAGGCCGTGCCAATCGCGCGCGGACGGCCCGGTCGACGCCACCTGCATCCACGCGCTGCCGTTCCACTCCCAGGTGTCACCGTGCGAGTTGCCGTCGAAGCCGCCGAAGAGAACCATCCGATCGCGGGTGCGATCGTAGGCGAGGGCGGTGCGCGAGCGTGCCGACGGCCCGGTCGAGCTCGACTGCGACCAGGTGCTGCCGTTCCACACCCAGGTGTCGCCGAACGAGCTGGTGCCGTTCCAGCCCCCGTACAGCACGCTCTGGTTGCGGGTGCTGTCGAAGGCCAGGGCGGCCTGCCGACGTGGCGCCGGCCCGCTCGAGGAGACCTGCGTCCAGGCCATGCCATCCCATTCCCAGGTATCGCCATAGACGGCGCTCGAGCTGGGTGCGCCGCCGAACAGCACCGTGCGCCCGCGCGCCGAGTCGAAGGCGAGCGCCGGGTACAGGCGGGGCGCGGGACCGGTCGTAGCCGCGCGTGTCCAGCTCGAGCCGTCCCAGAGCCAGGTGTCGCCGAGCGGGTTGCCGTCGTAGCCGCCAAAAAGGACCGTACGGCCGCGTGTGGCGTCGAAGGCCATCGCGTGCCCGTAGCGAGCCCCGGGACCGGTCGACGCGACCTGCGTCCACACGGTGCCGTTCCACTCCCAGGTGTCGCCGAGCGCGCTGCCGGTCCAGCCGCCAAACACCACCGTGCGAGCGCGCGCGCTGTCATACACCACCGCATGCGCGTAGCGGGCCGCGGGTGGACCCGCCACCTGCAGCCAGAGCGCGCTCTCGAGGGCCGGATCGAGCAGCACCGGGAAAGCCAGGCCGCGTACGTCGAGCGCCACCCGCAGCCGGTCGCCTTCGAACGATACAGCGGCATCACGGCGCTGGCCATGGGCGTCCAGGGCGAACGGCCGCGGCATGCGCAGGCGCGGATTGCCCCCCTCATCGAGCCAGGCGAGGCCTCCCGAGGGCTCGCTCCGCACGCGCGGCAGCCCCGACGGAAGCTCGACCCGCCAGGTGAACGAGCTCGGTGCGCGCGCGCTGCGCAAAAGGAGGCACCACTCGACCCGATGCGCGCTGGCCACGAACAGCGCGTCGGTGGAGCGCCAGGCCTCGCGATACACCGCCCGTCCGCGCTGCTCCTCGACGGCCGCCCCGCCTGCGCCTTCCGGGAACAGGTGCAGCCGGTAGCGCTCGCTTTGACCGATGCCCACCTCGAGCGGGCCGTCCGCGCGCTCGGGCAGGCGCGCGCCGACCTCGTAAAACGGGCCCATGCGCGCGCTGCGCCAGCCCGGTGACGTCCACTTTTCGCCCGCGCGCTCCCAGACCCCCGGCTGCTCGGACAGCCGCTCTCGCAGCTCGGGATCGCGCGCCGCCAGCCGGCGCGCAAGCACAACCGCCGGTGCCTGCCCACAGCCGGCCAGCACGAGCGCAAGCAGGACGGGGATGGCACTCCGCGCGCGCACGAAAGAAGCCTCCGGTCGGATCATCGCGCCGCGTGCGCGAAGCTGTCAAGGCTGCCGACGCGACGCCGCTACTTGGGCGGCCAGCCGGCGATGTCGTTCAGATCGGCGGCCTTGCTGGTCGGAGCCGCTCTCGCGGGCCGATGCGGCCGCCGCGCGAGCGGGCTGAGCTGCCACTCGATCGACGCCACCGTGGCCGCCTTGACCTCGACTGGTTCTTCGCGCGGCCGAAAGCCCGGGGCCAGGACGGACAGCGTGTGCACGCCCGGCTCCACCTCGTCCAGGTCCAGGGCGCCGCGTCCGTCGCCGACTGACTTGCCGTCGAGGTGGAAGCTGGCGCTGGGCGCGTTGGTACGCACGTGAAGCTGCCCGCTGGGGGGCCGCTCGGGCTCGAGCGTGACCTTGAGCGCCTTCTCGCTCTCGCCCGGCAGAAGCGTCACCTTTTGCACGAACGGCCGGTACCCTTCGGTTTCCAGCCGCACCAAAAGCTCGGCGGCGCGCGGGATTCGGAAGATGCTGGGCGTCAAGAGAGCTTGCCGCTTGCCGTTGATGACGACGGCCGCGCCGGCCGGCGTGCTCAGCACCTGCAGGGCCACAACCCCTTCGTCCGCCTGCGCCAGCGCAGCCTCGTGTCCATGCGCGCGCCGGCCCGGCTTGAGCGCAGCCACCGCGGCCAGAAGCGCGATCACTCCCACCATCGCGGTCAGAAGGTACAGAGCCGCCGGCACGCGCCGGGCCGGGCCCAGCGTCCTGTGCGGGGGCGGAACGGTCGCAGGCCGAGACAGCTGCACCACCGGCGGGGCGGTCGGGCGTCGGATGGGTGTCGTGGCCGGCGGCACCACCACGTGCACGCCCGAGGTGTGGCGCGAGATCTCGGTGCCCAGCAGGCGCGCGGCGGCCAGCAACTGCTCGCGCACATCGGCCACCGTCTGCGGCCGCGCCGCCTGCTCCTTGTCCAGGCAGGCCAGGATCAACCCTTCGAGCTCGGTCGGAATCTCCGCGTACAGGCGCGGGCTGGGCGGCGGCAGCGTGAGATGGCTATTGACGGTTTCGATGTACGACGGTCCCGAGAAGGGAACGCAGCCGCAAAACATCTCGAACATGATCACGCCCAGCGAGTAGATGTCGGTGCGCGCGTCGACGCCCTTGCCCAGGCACTGCTCGGGCGACATGTAGAGCGGGGTGCCCATGGGCACCCCGGTGCGCGTGTTGCCCACGTCGCCGCTCGAGAGCAGCTTGGCGATGCCGAAGTCGAGCAGCTTGACGATGCGCCGATTCTTGGACTCGACCAGGAAGATGTTGTCGGGCTTGAGGTCGCGGTGGACGATGCTCTCGCCGTGCACGGCGCTCAGCGCGTCGAGCACCTGGAACAGAATCGAAAACGCCTCCTCGAACGAGAGCGGCGGCTCCTCGTCGAGCCGATCCTTGAGGCTGCGCCCGGGCAGATACTCCATCACGCAGTACTGCCGCCCGTCGGGCAGGCGCCCGAACGAGAAGATGTCGACGATGTTGTGATGGCCGATCTGGTTGACCGCGCGCGCCTCCTGGATGAAGCGCTGGGTGACCGAGTGATCGCGCGACAGGCCGGCCGACAACACCTTGATGGCGACCTTCTTGCCGATGACCGGGTGGATGCCCGCGTACACGGTGCCCATGCCACCCTCGCCGATCTGTCCGGTCACCTCGTACTCGCCGACCGGGGTGCCGGGCGAGAGCACCTCGTCGACCAGCTCGTCCGGGTCCTTGGGTGTGACCACGGTGGGCGCGCTGGCGCTGACCGCGCCCTCGGCTGCACCGGTCACGATGAGCGGCGTCCCGTCCAAGGGACACTGCTTCATCTCCGCCCCGTACCTCCCCCGGCACTTCGGGCACTGAGCCACCGGCTGTTATTATACACTGGCCCTGCTTGCGGTGCGGGCGCGTCCGGCGTTACGATCGCGCCGCGATGCGTCTGTCGTCGGCTCTGCTCGCTCTGTGCCTGCTGGCGGCGTGCGAGGACGAGAATCCCGGGCTGCTCCTGCACGTCGTGCTGCCGTCGGGCTCGGCGCCGCGCGTCAGTCGGGTCGTGGTCACGTTGGAGAGCCTATCGGGCCCGCTCGGCATGCAAAGCCCGACACCGGACCACGGTGTGGTGGTCAGCACACAGGGCGGCAAGGTACAGCTCGAGTTCGTGAGCGGGCGCTTTCCGATCGGGCCGAGCTTCGACATCCTCCTGGTGCCGCGGCCGGCGCGAAACCTGAGCGTGCACCTGTACGGACAGGCCTTTCTGGCCGGCGGCGCGCTCATGGCGAGCGCGGGCCCGACCGCCGACGTCATCCTGGCCGCCGACCGGCGCACCAGCGTGACGCTCGACTTCGCCTGCATCGCGGCCTGCAACGGCGTTCCCGTCGGCACCATCGACCTCGCGATGCCCCCGCAGAGCCCCAAGACGGCCGCGCTTTCGGGCGCGAGCGACGGCGATCGGCTGATCCCGCTCGCAATCGGGCACTTCGACGATGCCAACCGCACGCGCGGCGACCTGGTCGCGGCCGCACCCGCACGCGGGCTGGTCTACGTGCTGTTCGGTCGTGACTGGAACGATCCGGGTTTTCCGATTTTGCCCGACCGCATGCTTTCGCCCGCGGACGCCCAGCTCGCGATCACGCTCAAGAGCGGCCAGATCGTCGGTGCGGCGGCGGCCGGCGACATCGATGGCGACGGCCTCGACGACCTGATCGTCAGCGCGTTCAATGCCGATGCGCCCACGCTGCCCACCTCGTCGGCGGGCGCGGGCGCGGCCTACGTATTTCCAGGCACGCGCATCAAGCAGGGCGGCAGCATCGACCTCGGCCAGCCGGCCGACGACGCCCTGGTTCCGCGCATCTACGGCGGGAGCCCCCAGCAGCAGCTGGGTCGTGCCCTTGCGCTCGCGTCCATCAGCACGCCCGGGCGCGTCGATCTGATCCTGGGCGCGCCCGGCGCAGCCGGCTCGGCGGCCGGCGGCGGCCGCGTCTACGTGTTCTTCGGGCGCAGCCTGCCCCATCAGATCTTCACGGTCGACCCCGGCCAGAACGGCGGCCAGGACGCGACCATCCTGGGCGCACGCGCGGGCCTGCCCATCGGCCGCGTGCTGGCGGCCGCCGACCTCGCCGACGGCGACGGCAAGGCCGAGATCGTGATGGGCAATCCGCTCGACGCCGGCCAGCGCGGCACCGTCACCGTGCTGCGGGGCGCCAGCATTACGGCCGGCGCGGTGATCGACCTTTCGACGACCTGGGATCTCGTGGTGACCGGTCCGTCGGCCGGGCAGCTCGGGAGCGCGCTCGCGCTCGGCGACCTCGACGGCAGCGGCCGGGTCGACCTGGCCATCGGCGCGCCCGGGGCCGACACCGTCTATGTGCTGGCTCCGGCGCTCGCGCCCGGGATGACGCAGGACGTGGGCGCGGGCCGATTCGAGTACGCGCTCAAGGGCCCGACCGCGGGCGCGGGCTTCGGCAGCGCGCTGGCGATCGGCCACCTGGACGCGGACGCCGCCGCCGATCTCCTGGTGGGCGCGCCGTCGTCGGCGGGCCCCGACGGCACCCGCGCGGGTGCGGGTTCCTGTCTGGTGGTGCTGGGCAGTCAGCTCGGCACCATCGTGCCCGGAATGGGGCACACGCGCTTGCTCATGAACGAGCCGGCGGCGCTGACCGTGCACGGCGCCAAGCCCGACGGCGGCCTGGGTGGCCACGTGGTGGCCGGCAACTGGGACGTGCTCGCCGCCAGCGACAAGGTGATCGGTGGAGCCGAGGCAGCCATGAACGCGCGGGGAATGGTGTATGCGATCCACGATCTGCCTTAGCCTCCTGCTTGCGCTCCTGGCCGGGGCGGCGCGCGCGCAGTCGGGAGCGGGCGGCGAGGCCGACATGGAGCGGGCGCGCAAGGCCTACGGCGAGGGTGCGACCGCATACCGGCTCGGCAACTACGCCGAGGCTGCGCGCAAGTTCGAGGACTCGTACCGCATCATGCGGTTCCCGACCATGCTGTTCAATGCCGCCCAGTCGTATCGGCTGCTGTACGAACAGGGCAAGAACCTGGATCACCTGCGGCGCGCGCTCGAGCTGTACCGCGCCTTTCTCAAGGACGCCGCACCCGACGCCGAAAACCGGCCGGCCGCTCGTAAGCTGATCCCGGACCTTGAAAAAACGCTGGCCGCGGAGTCGCAGCGACGGCGCGAAGAGCTGCTGGCCAAGGCGTCGGGGCGCGAGGGGCTGCGTCTGGCCCAGCAGCTTTACGCCGAGGGAGCGGTGCGCGACGCCGCGCTGGCGCTCGATCGCGTGCTGTCGTCCGGGCACAACCCGCGCGACGTGATGGTGGCGGCGCTCGAGAAACGGGCGCTCGTGGCCGGCAGGCTGGGCCAATCCGAGATTGCGGTCGAAGGCTTCAAGCGCGCGCTCGCGCTCGATCCCGGATTCCTGCTGCCCGAGGGGACCGACGCCGCCACCGCGTCCGCGTTCGTGCGCGCACGGGAGGCGCTGCAGGGCCAGCGGCCGCTCGCGATCACGCACATTCCACCCGGCGACGCGCCCGCGAGCGGCTCCGCGCGCATTGCGGTGACGGTGGATTCGGATCCGCTCGATCTGGTGACCGCGCTTCTGGTCTACTATCGGCCCGCAGGCGGCGGCGCCTACTCGCAGAGCCGGGCCGGCAAGGCCGCGGGCGCGGTCGAGATCCCGGCGGTGTTCTTGAGCGGCCTGCGCAGCGGCGCGCGGGTCGAGTACTACGTGGCCGCGCTGGACCGGCTGGACAACGAGCTGGCCACCCTGGGTACGCCGACCGAGCCGTTCGTGCTCGCGGTCGCGCCCGGGCCCGGCGAGGTGGGGCTGGGAGCGAGCGCAGGCGCATCGACGGGATCACCCTGGTACAGGCGCTGGTGGGTGTGGGCGATCGTGGGCGGCGTGGCGGCCGGCGGCGCCGCCGGCGCGTACCTGGCCACTCGCGCGGGACCGCTCAACCCGCCGTCGGTGGGGGTGCCGACGCAGTAGGGGCCGGTTTGTGGGTCCTCATCACCAGCTGTAGCCGTAGTAGCTGCAGGCCGATCCGTTGTTCCACTCGTCGTTGGCGGCGTCATTCGCCGCGCTCCACGCATCATATTCCCAATTTCTCGCATTGCGAGCTTGGACGTGGTTGTATGCCCTCGACGCGGCTCCAAAAACCGCATTCCTGCAGGACTGCGACGCGAAAGAGTTGAACGCCCACGAGCTATACAGATCCAGGTATCCTCCTCCGGCCACGCGCGCGAGAACCGAATTGTCGATCGAAGCCAATTCCGCCAACTTGTGTTTCCTGTTCATGATTTCCTCCCTGCTCCCGGTGGCTGCTGCAGATCACGTGCCGGAGCAGCCGCCAAAGAGCAGCGTCAACCCAGCAGCGCCTGCCCGCTCTGCCGCAAAGCGAAGCGGCTGGATTTCTGCGCGCGGGCGTGGGCTGTCATGCACCGGAGACGAAACCGCGTCGCCGGGGGCAGACGCTGCCTGACCCCAGCGGGTGGCCAGTCTAGCCACTCGCTGCTCGAGTCAGCACGGCCACGGTTTCGACATGGAAGGTCTGCGGCATCAGATCGACCGGGGTGGCGCGCACGAGGACGTAGCCGGCTGCCTCCAGCGTGCGCAGGTCGCGCGCCAGCGTCATCGGGTCGCAGGAGACGTATACGACGCGCGTCGCCCCCAGCTCCCCGACCTGCGCGCACACCTCTCGTGCACCCTCGCGCGGCGGATCCAGGACCACCACGTCCCAGCGCTCCCCGCGCCGCGCGCGCACACGGACCGCGCGCAGGACCGGCGCGTGCTCGACCGGCACGGTCGGCAGGTTCCGGCGCAACAGCGCAACCGCCGCCGCCGCGCCCTCGACCGCGGTCAGCGCCGACGCGTCCGCCGCCAGGTCGCGCGTGAAGTTGCCCGCGCCCGCGTACAGCTCGAGCACCCGCAGCCCACGCGCCTGCGCACCTGCCCGCACCAGCTCGCGCAGCGCGCGATTGCCGTCCGCACCCGGCTGCGCGAACTCGCCCGCCGCCACCCAGAACGGCGGCTCGCCCGCAGCGGCCAGATCGACCGCGTCGGGACCGGCGCGAAAGCGGCCACAGCGCAGCGC
>DATFWX010000012.1:0-12953 GCA_035258845.1 Polyangia bacterium
AAACTTCTCGTCGAAGCAGAATCCGTTCTGGCTGATGTCCGTAACGAGCCGATAATATAAATCATTCCCTCTGATTTCGACTGCAAAGAAGCTGGTTCGTGTGCGCGGCTCGGTCCGCCGCTCGTCCTGATCCAAAATCGCGGGCATCCGTCCCCTCCGGTCCACTCGGTTCCGGGTTCCCTACTAGACTCGAGCTCAACCTGTCAAGAAGTTTCGCTATTTATGAAAGCTTTCATAGATAAACCTACTTCACCACACCTCGGCGTCTGAGCGCAAGAAACTTGGGCCAGCCGAAGATGAGCGGCCACCGCCGCTCGCGCTCGCTCAGCTCGACCCGAACGCCGTGGTGCCGCTCCACCTTGTCGAGCGCCACCTCGAGCCAATTGTCCACTGTCACCATGTACTTGGGCCAACGCAGCTGCCCGCGCAGGCGCGAGCGGGCAAGCAGCCGCTCGGTCGCCCGCCGCTCCTTGAGTGGGGCGGCCGGCCGCTCGTAGGTTTCGGCAGCAATCGGGTGGAGGCCGCTCTCGGCCAGCAGGGCCCGGTAGAAGCGACGGTAGTGGTCGCGCTCGGCCGCGAACAGCGCGTCCACCTTGGCCTCCTCGGCCACCCGCTCCTCGCCCAGGTAGGACAGGCTGAGCAGCATCCGAATGAACTGGTCGAGCGTGAAGCGCGCCCCCAGGAGAGCGAGCGCATGCGGCACCAGCGTGCGCGCGGCGTGAAGGCATGCGGCCACCACCTCCTCGAAGGCCGCGTCGTCGCGCGTCCACACCACACCCACCCGCTTCGAGAAGCGTCCCACGTTGTGCAGATCACGCACCGGCGGGCCCATCTCGCGCGCAAGCTGCGTGCGCGTGAGCACGCAGTATTTGCAGCGCAGGCCATCGTCAAATGTGCGGTAGTAGATGAGAGGCGGCAGCACGCCGCCCACCACACGGTCGCGCCAGCGTGCGTGATACCCGCGCAGCGAGTCCACGATCACGTAGAAGTCGTGATAGGAGGTCGGCGTCCGGGTCAGGCTCGAGAGCAGCGAGCCGTAACAGACGATGGCCGCGACCGCATCCTCATGGCCCGCGCGCAGATGGGCGACGAAGCGGTCACTGAGCTCGTCCTGATGGCGCAGCTTGGCCAAAAGGATCGAGCGCGGATCGTCGCCCACGGCGCCGGACGAAAGCACGCTTGGACGCTAGCACGCAGCGCGGGGTCGATCCAGGCGTGCTACGCTGCTCCGCCAGGCGCGAAGGAATACAATGGAGCGGCGAGCGCAGGCGCGGGGTTTCGAGGCTTGCGAGCGAAGTGCAGCGGAGCGAGCCGCCGAGCCGCGCCGGAGCGAGGCGCGAAGGAATACAATGGAGCGAGGCGCGAAGAATACAATGAAGCCGACCCGTTTCGCCGCGCTTCTATCGCTTCCGCTCTTTATGGCCGCACCGGCCGGCGCGGCGCCGCATGGGTTCGACCTCGCTCAGCACCTGCCGCCGCATCTTTCGGTCATCTTCACGGTGGCCTGGTTCGGCGTCGGGCCGGGCGATCCCCAGGGCGCGGTCGATCCGGGCTATGGCAACTGGAAGGTCGATTTTCCCGCCTGCGGCCTCGTGACCGCCCCCGCCAGCTGCGCGGATTTCCCGGGCGCGGGCCTGCAGCGCAGCATCGCGTCGCGCCGGCGGCCGCTGGCCGGCATCTACTCGTCGAGCGGGCGCGACGACGAGAGCCGCGCGCGCATCGATCTCATGCTGGCGACCGGGCGTCGGCCCTGCGATCCCGGTGCGCGCATCGATGCCTGGGCGATCCAGCTCGACAGCGTCAAATTCACCTCGCGCTACCCGCAGAATCAGCAGTCGGTGACGTGGGACCTGCCCTACCGTGCGCTGGTCGCGTTTCTCGCGCGCGCGGAGACGGCCGGGCTCGACGGGGTGGTCGCGGTAGCCAACGACGCCACCGTGTACTGGCACTTCGGGGACGGCTTTGGCCTGACCACGCAGGATGCGCGCAAGGCGGCGCTCATGGACGACATTTCGGACATGGCGCGGATGGCGGCCGCGAGCCCGGCTGCGCTCAAGATCGGCGGCCGGCCGCTCCTGGTCTTCTACGTCGACGCGGCGCTGATGACAGCGGCCGAGTGGCAGACCGTGCTCGAGGGCGCGCGCGCCGCCTCGGGCGTCGACTTCTATACCCTCGCGACCACGCTTCTCTCGAGCTACTTCGGCGCCTTCGATGGTCTCGCGCCCTGGCTCAACCTGGGCTTGTGGCAAAGCGCCCAGGGCGCAACTTTGCGCGAGCGGGCGGCCGCGTGGGCGCGCGCCGAGCATGCCCAGCTCCTGGCCGACGTCGCCAGCTATCCGGGCCGGGTCGTGTTCGGCGGCCTGACCCCCGGCTTCGACGACGCGACCGAGGACTGGGGCGCCTGCGTGATGCGCCAGATCCCGCGTGACCCCGAGCTCCTGGAGGGCCAGATCGATGCCCTGGCCGCTGCCGGCGTGCGGCCGGTCGTGCTTGAAACCTGGGACGATTGGACCGAAGGCAGCGAGGTCGAGCCCGATGTCACCGAGGGCGCGGCCAAGCTGCTGGCGGTGCGGCGCGGCCTCGGGCGCCTGGGCGGCGAGCCCGACGACCCGACGGGCGAGGCGGCGCTGTCGTCGCGCTGGCTTGGCTTCGGCCAGCCGCGCAACTGCTGCTTCGCCGGTGGCGCCTGTCCGGACGCGGGCCTTATCCCCTCGCCGCGCTGCCCGCCCCCGCCCGATGGCGGCGCTCTCGCCGACGCGGCCGCCCCAGCGGATGCAGCCCCATCGGACGCGCCCTCGCCTGGTATGGCTACGGCCGAGGCGGGCTGTGGTTGCGCGGTCGCCGCTCGCCCGCCGGCACAGGTGGGGCCGCTCCTTCTGCTCCTGCTGAGCTATCGGAAGCGCTCGACCAGCTCGCGCAGCTGTCGCTCGCGCGCCCCCTGAAGGTCGCCCACCGCGGCCACGGTCAGCCGTTCGGGCACGAACAGCCGCCGCGCCACCCGCCCCAGCGCCTCCGGCGTCACCGCCTCCATGCGCGCGACCTTGGTCCTGTAGTCGTCGGGCTTGTAAAACAGCTCGGTGCCCCCGAACCAGCCTGCCAGCGCGTCGGGATCGTCGAAGGTCGCCTCCAGGTCCCAGCGATAGCGCCGCTTGGCCTTCTCGAGCTCGCGCACATCGACCGGCTGGTCGCGCAGCTCGGTGATGAGCCGGAACACTTCGCGCACCAGCCCGGGCACATTCTTGTGGGCGCTGGCCGCGTCGATCTCGAACAGCGCGGTGTCGTGGAAGGGCTCCACGTTGCCGCTGACATAGTAGGCCAGCCCCATCTGGTCGCACACGCGGTAATGCAGCCGGGTCGACATTCCGTCGTCGAGGATGCGGGCCAGCGCCTGCATGGCCACGTAGTCGGCGTCGTGCTCGGGGAGCGCCCGGAACAGCACCTGCACCGAGGTCTGACTGCCCTCGTTCTCGACGTAGACGGTTTGCGGCGCGTGCTGCCAGTCTTCGGGCGCCGTGGGCCGCTGGCGCTCGCCCGCGCGCAGGGGCGACATCCAGCGCTGCGCCCACTCGAGCACCTGCTCGCGCCGGGTGGCGCCGCTCACACACAGCACCATGTTGGAAGCGCCGTAGAACTCGATGAAATGGCGCTGCACGTCCTCGACCACAAAGCGCTCGACGTTCGCGAGCGGGCCCGTGATCGAAAGGCCCAGACCGTGCTGGGGCCAGATCGCCTTGCGCGCCACATCATCGACGTTGATGAGGCGGCCCTCCTCGTCGATGTCCTCGAGCAGCTCCTCGAGGATGATCTTGCGCTCGAGCTCGATGTCGCGCAGCGCGGGGGCGGCAAAGATGTCGCCGAAGATCTCGATGCCGCGGGGCAGGCTCTCCGGATGCAGCGAGATCTGATAGAGCGAGTAGTCGCGGCCGGTCTCGGCGTACAGCGTGCCGCCCACGTCCTCGATCGCATAGTTGAGCGCAAACGAATCGGGAAAGCTCTTCGAGCCCCGGAACAGCATATGCTCGACGAAGTGCGAGAGGCCGTTGGTGGCCGGGGTCTCGTAGCGCGAGCCCACGCGGGCATACATCACGATGGAGGCCGTGTGCAGGTGGGGCAGGGCGACCGTGACCACGATCAGGCCGTTTGCAAGCACATCGCGGTGGACCTCGGGCGGCGGCGGCATGAAGAACATGAAAAGCTATCGGGGGTGCTCCGGGGTGTCAAGGCGATTGACTTTCCGGAGGCAGAGATGATACGATGCAAGACCGCGATGTTACTAAAGAAGATCGTCGTCGCCGAGGACGACGACGGCATCGCCCATATGCTGGCGGCCGCCCTCGGAGACGCCGGCTACCTGTGCCTGCGGGCCCGCGACGGCGAGGAGGCGCTGGCGCTCGTGCGAGCGCAGCTTCCCGACGCCCTCCTGCTGGACGTGATGATGCCCAAGCTGAGCGGCATCGACGTCGTGCGCAAGCTCAAGGCCGACGTCATGTCGTCGCGCGTTCCGGTCTTGATGCTGACCTCGCTCGGCGATGTCGACGATAAAGTGTCGGGCCTGGACGCGGGCGCGGACGATTATCTCACCAAGCCGTTCGACTTTCGCGAGCTGCGCGCGCGCGTCAAGGCGCTCATCCGGCAGAGCCGGCGCGAGCGCGACCGCGATCCGACCACGGGACTTCCGGGCGCGACCGCGGTCGAGGAGCACGTGGGCGCTCTCATCAGCAGCGGGAAGTCGTTCTCGATTGCATATCTCGAGCTCACCGGCTACCAGCGCTCGTGGGAGCACGCGGGGTTCGTGGCCACGCAGGCGCTGGTCAGGCGGCTGGGCGAGCTGGTGCTCGATCGAGCGCGCGGCCTGGGCTTCGCGGCCCATCTGGGCTCGGGCGACTTCGTGGTGGTGGCGAGCGATCGCGACGCTCCCGTCCTGGCCAGCGAAATTGCGGAGGCCTATCAGAGGAAGGCGGGTAGCGAGGCGGGCGGAGCGGCCGGCGGCACCAGCGTGCGCACCCTGATCGTCAGCGGGGAAGGCTGCCGGTCGGTCGAAGATCTGGCGGCGCGCATCGTGAAGTCTCGGGGAGCCTGGATTGGCTGATCCGGTCATCGGCATCGATCTCGGCACCACCAACTCCGTCGTCGCCACCGTGAAGGACGGAAAGGTCGTCGTCATCACCGACGACAAAGGACGCCGCCTTCATCCCAGCATCGTGTCGTTTCATCCCAATGGCGGAACGCTCGTAAGCTACGAGGCGCAGCAGCGCCGCATCGTCGACCCGCGCAACACCATCTTCTCGGCCAAGCGTTTGATCGGGCAGCCCTACCGCTCCGAGGACGTGCAGTACGCCATCCAGCGCCTGCCCTACCGGGTCGAGGAGGGGCCCAACGAGCAGACCGTGATCGTGGCGCGCGGCAAGCGCTACACGGTGCCCGAGATCTCGGCCCTGGTGCTGGCCTATCTGCGCCAGTGCGCCGAGCGCCACTTCGGCGGGCCCGTGGACAAGGCGGTCATCACCGTGCCGGCCAACTTCAACGACTCGCAACGCGCGGCCACCAAGGCGGCCGGCCGCATCGCGGGTCTGGAGGTGCTCAGGATCCTGAACGAGCCCACCGCGGCCGCGCTCGCGTACGGGGTCGGGCGCGGGCTCGACCGCAAGATCGCGATCTACGACCTGGGCGGCGGCACCTTCGACATCACGATCCTGCAAGTGCGCGACAAGATCTTCGAGGTGCTGGCGACCGGCGGCGACACCTTCCTGGGCGGCGACGACATGGATGAAGCCATGCTCGATCTTCTGGCGCTCGATTTTCTGGCCGACCACCACTACGACCTGCGCGACGACATGGTGGCGCGCCCGGTGCTGCTGGTGGCGGCCGAGCACGTCAAGCGCCAACTGTCCAAGCACGAGCGTTACCAGAGCGAGATCAAAGATCTCATCCACGGCGAGGGCGGCGCTGCCATCGCCCTCAAGATCGACGTTGCGCGCGATCGATTCGAGCAGGCCATCGAGCCTTTGTGCGAGCGCACGTTCGAAGCCTGCGAAGAGGTGATCCGGCTGGCCGGGCTCGAGGTCAGCCAGATCGACGACGTGGTTTTGGTCGGCGGCGCGACCCGGGTGCCGCTGGTGCAGCGGAGCGTCGAGAAATACTTCCAGAAACCGGTTCACGCCAACATCAACCCCGACGAGGTGGTGGCCTACGGGGCGGCCATACAGGCGTTGGCCCTCTCGTCCGACCTCGAGATGGACCAGTTCTACTCGCTGCTGCTCGACGTGACGCCGCGCGCGCTCGGGATCGCGGTCGCGGGCGGCTATGCGGAGCCCATCATCGGGCGCAACGTGCAGATCCCGGTCGAGCAGACACGCATCTTCACGACCGCGAGCGACCACCAGCAGCTGGTACGCATCCAGGTGTGCCAGGGCGAGTCGCGCAGATTCGATGAGAACACGGCGCTGGGCGAGCTCGCGCTGTCGGATCTGCGGCGTGCCCGCCGCGGAGAGATCAAGATTGCGGTCACCTTCCTCATCGACACCGACGGGATTTTGCGCGTCAACGCGCGCGACGTCGACACCGGCGCCGCGCAGACCGCGACCATCCAGGTCCGCGGCACCATGTCCGAGCAGGAGATCGGGGAGCGGCGGGCCGCGTTTGCCGTGACGAGCGCCCAGGCGCTGCCGGCGCCGGCCGAAAACGCCTCATGAGCGGCCGCCCGATGAGCCGCTGATGAGCCGCCTCGAGGAGCTGACCCGCTTCGTGGAGCAGGTGTATCCGGATCTGGACCTGTACAGCTACTACCAGCTGCTCGAGGTCGATCCGCAGGCGGAGCGCGCCGACATCCGCACCGCCTTCTATCGGCAGGCCGCGCGGCTGCATCCCGATCGCTTCGCCGGGCTGCGCGACGGCCAGGTACGGGCAAAGCTGGTCGCCATTTATGCGCGCGTGGCCGAGGCCTACAAGGTGCTTTCGGATGCGAAAAAGCGGGCCAGCTACGATGCCGGCATCGCAGGCGGCGAGCTCCGGTACGTGGAGCTTTCGCGCGAGCGCGCGGGCCCGCCCAGCCCCGAGGACGCGGTCGAGCGCGCCGAGACCAAGAAGTTCCTGCGCCTGGCGCTGACCGCGCTGCACTCGGGTGACCGCAAGGGCGCGCACATGAACTTCAAGTTTGCGCTGGCCTACGAGCCCGAAAACGCCTATCTGAAGCAGCAGCTCGAAGCGGTCGAAGAGCAGCTCAAGGGGCACGGTTCCAAGCCACCGCGGACGGAGCTCGGCAAGTAATGGCCGGACCTGGACCTGCGCGCCGCGAACCGCGGATTCCCTTTCGAGCCAAGGTCAAGGTGCGCTGCGAGAGCTGGGATCGCGTGGTCGCGCTCTATACGCGCAACATCTCGCGCGGGGGCCTGTTTCTGCGCACCGACAATCCACCCGCACCGGGCGGGGCGGTGCTCGTGCAGCTCGGGCTGCCCGACGGTCGCACGCTCGATCTGGCGGCGCAGGTCGCGCATGTGGTGTCGCCCGAGCGTGCGCGTGTGGACGGGCGCAGCCCGGGCATGGGGGTCGTGTTCGGGCGGCTTGATGATGCGCAGCGTGAGCTCCTGGATCAGATCGTAAGGCAGGCGCAGAGCGAGCCGGTGGTCGAGGTGGAAGCCGAGGCGCCGCCCGAGCCGCCGCCTCAGCCGCCCGAGCCCGACGGTGGGGCGCGCCCGCTGGAGCAAGCGCGGCCGCCGCCGTCCCCGCCGCTCGATGAGGAGTCGCGAAAGCTCCTGAGCGCGCTGCAGGCCGAGCTGGGGCGCTTGCGTGAGCTGCGGCCGTGGGAGGTGTTAGGTGTCGGCGCCGACGCCCCCGAGGACCAGATCCGGAGCGCTTTCCGGGTGCTCTGCAAGCGCCATCATCCCGACGGATTCGGCGGCCATCGCGCGGCCGAGGTGCGCGCCGCCGCCAGCGACTGCTTCATCGTGATCAAGAAGGCCTACGAGCGCGTGCTTGCGCTGCGCAGATTGCCTGCGCGCACGCCCGCGCCGCCCAGCGCTCCCGCGGGCCCGCGCACGGGGGCGCGTTCACCCGAGCGCACAAGCACCGAGCCGGTCGTGATCGGGCCGCCGGCACCGGCCCCCGCGCGGCCGCCGCGCTCGTTTGTCGTGCCACCGGCGCTCCAGCCGGGCACGGGCGTTCATCCGGCGGTTCCGGCACGGGTCCCGACCGAGCCGCCGCCCGCACCGCCGGCGGCTGCGCAGCCCGAGGAGCCGGCAGCGCCCACGGCCCCGTTCGAGCCCGAATTTGCGCCCACGCCGAGGAGCCTGAGCTCGGAGGATCTGTTCGGGGGCCTGGCGGGTCCGGCCGGACGCGCTGCAGCGCCACCGGCCCCCACGGCGCCTGCGGCCGCGCGCCCGGCCGCCACCCGCTCGGCCGGCGAGGAGGGGCTCGAGCTGTATCGGGCCCAGCAATACGGCGACGCCCGCACGCGGCTGGCCGAAGCGCTGCGCCGCGATCCGCGCAACCGGCCCTACCGGGTCGCCCACCACCTCTCGATTGGCTTCGAGCTGCGAGCGCAGAACCGGGAGCAGGAGGCGCGCCGACAATTCGAGAGCGTGCTGTTCCTGGACCCCGAGAACGCCGACGCCCTGGCTGCGCTGCGCTCGCCCTCGACCGACCAGCGCGAGCAAAAACGCGGCTTCCTCAAGAAGCTCCTGGATCGAGAGTAGAGATGGCGACCCGCCGCGCGCCCACGATCGGAATCGATCTCGGCACCACCAACTCGTGCGTGGCGGTGTTGGAGCAGGGCGCGCCGGTCGTCATCCACAACCAGGAAGGTGCGCGCACAACGCCCTCGATGGTCGCATTCACCGACGGCGGCGTGCTGGTGGGCGCGACCGCGAAGCGGCAGGCGGTCATGAACGCCGCGCGCACCGTGTTCGGCGCCAAGCGGCTGCTCGGGCGTCGATTCGACTCGCCCGAGGTGCAGCGGCTCCGGGCGGGTCTGCCCTACCCGATCGTGCGCGGCCCCACGGGCGATGCCTGGATCCGGATCGGGGAGCGAGCCCTGTCGCCGCAGGAGATCTCGGCTCTGGTGCTCGAGAAGATGCGCCAGATCGCCGAGGACTACCTGGGCTGTCCGGTCAAGGAGGCGATCGTGACGGTTCCGGCCTACTTCGACGATGCCCAGCGCCAGGCCACCAAGGACGCCGGGCGCATCGCGGGGCTGGAGGTGCGGCGCATCCTGAACGAGCCCACCGCGGCCGCGCTCGCCTACGGGGTGCACAAGAGCGGGCACCCGCAGAAGCTGGCGGTGGTCGATCTCGGGGGAGGCACCTTCGATGTGAGCATCCTGCAGGTCGAGGACGGCGTGTTCGAGGTGCTCGCAATCGCGGGCGACACTGCCTTGGGCGGCGACGATGTCGATCGCCGGCTGGTCGGCGCCTTCGCGGCCGCCATCAAGCACGAGAGCGGCGCCGACACGGCCGCCGATCCGATGGCCCTGCAGCGGCTCAAGGAGGCGGCCGAAAAAGCCAAGCACGAGCTGTCGGAGACGCTGGTGAGCGCGGTCAACCTGCCCTTCGTGGCGCAGAGGGACGGCCAGCCCGTGCATTTCCAACACGAGATCCGCCGGCGCGAGCTGGAGACGCTGACCGGCGATCTGGTGGCGCAGCTGGAGCCGTCGTGCCAACGCGCGCTCGAGGATGCGCGCATCGAGCCGCGCGAGCTCGATCACGTGATCCTGGTGGGCGGAATGACGCGCATGCCGGCGGTGCAGCAGCGCATCGAGGCCATCTTCGGCCGGCCCCCCAGCAAGGGCGTCAACCCGGACGAGATCGTGGCGGTGGGCGCAGCCACGCAGAGCGCGATCCTGGAGGGCGCGCTGCGCGAGGTGGTGCTGCTCGACGTCACGCCGCACGCGCTCGGCATCCGCGCCGAGGGCGACCGCATGAGCGTGATCATCCCGCGCAACTGCACGGTGCCCACGCGCGAGCACAAGATCTTTGCCACCACGCAGGACGACCAAACGCTGGTCACGATCGAGATGTTCCAGGGCGACGAGGTCGACGTGCGCAAGAATCGCTCACTGGGCGAGTTCACGCTGGGCGGGCTGCCGCGCGCGGGCGCCGGTGAGATCCACGTCGAGGTTGCCTTCACGGTCGATGTCGACGGAATCCTGCACGTGAGCGCCCAGGAGATGGCGACCGGGCGCGCGGCCTCGATCAAGGTGAGCGCCTGCTCGGGGCTGCCGCCGAGCGAGGTGGCCCGGCTGGCGGCGGCGCGCAAGCACTAGCGACCGAGTCTCAGCAGCACCAGGCGCCGCTCCCGCACGCGTTGATCAGGCACACCTTGTTCTGGAGCGTGCAGTTCTCCTCGTGAACCACGCCCAAGCTGTCGCACCAGCGCACGGTGTTGCCGTCGAAGCCGCCGCAAATGCCGAGGCTCCCCACCTGCTGGCACTGGCTTTGCCCGGGCGAAGGGCAGCAGGAGGCGCCGAGCGCGCACTGGAGGACCCCGCAGTGCAAACCATCGAGCGGACAGTTCCACTCGTAGGTGATCCCGGTGCTGGTATCGCACCAGATCGCAGTGTCGCCCCAGCAGTAGCCGTAGTCGTTGAGACCGGGCGGACAGCGCGCGCCCCCCGTGCCCCCGGTGCCGCCGCTGCCCCCGGAGCCGCCCGGAGCCGCGTCGGGCCGAGGCGGCAGGCCGGCGTCCCCGCCCCCGCTGCCTCCCGTGCCGCCGGTGCCACCGGTGGCGGCATCGGGCGGCGGAAACCCGGCGTCGCTCATGCCAAAGCTCGAGCAGGTCGCGCCCCGCCCCACGTCGAGCAGGCAGTGCATGCCGAGGGCAGTGCAGTCGGTTTGGTGCAACGTTCCTGTGGTGAGGTCACACGTCACGGCCGTCTCGTCTTGTCCGACCAGCCGGCATTGGCCGCGCGCCGTGACGCCCTGACAGCCGTCCGGCGTGCCGCTGTCGACCCCGGGCGGCACCCGTCCGGATGCGTCCGGCATCGTGTTGGGGCTTGAGTTTTGCGAAGAAGCACAGCTCAGTACAAGCCCTAAGGAGAGGAGGGACTGGAGTGTATACCGCATGGCTGACGCCGAAGGTTGGCAAGCCCTGGACCAGGCATTGCCCTCATAATATCAATCAGTTACAGAGCCGAGGCGGGGCGGTGGGGCCCCTTTTGTGGGAAATTAGTCTCCGCTGTGGGGTGATGTAAGTATTTGGTTATTCCAGCCCCCGTTTCGGTAACCGGCGGGCGACCAGCCCGACCCGGGTCGGCAGCACCTGGGCCCGCATGATCCGATCCACGAGCGCGCGCAGCTCGGCCGTGAGCCCGACGAAGCGGAAGCCCAGGCGCCCGGCTGCCATCTGCTCGCCGTGCACCGGGAACGGCTGCGCGACCCAGATCGTCTCGGCCTCCAGGACCGCGTCGAAGGCGTCCACGCGCACGTCGAGTCGCAGCCTCTGCCCGGCCACGATGCCGATGGGGTCGTTGGTCGAGGACTGCAGGCTGGCGCCGCCTTGCGACAGGTCGCGCATGCTCCAGATGCGGCCCAGCCCCTGCACCTCGATCGTGACCGGCATGCGCGGGTGGCGCCGCTGACGCTCGTAGCGATGCTCGGACAGGATGGTCTCGATCACGTGCTCGAGCTGGGCGCGCCGCTCGGAGTCGGCGAACGTGTACTGGATGCCGAGCACATACTTGCCGGGCTGCGCCGACGCCCGCGTCCACACCACCCGGCCGCGGATCTCGACCATCTGCGCGACCTCGGGTGAGGTCATCTCGAACACGAACTGGGTTCCGATGTCGAGCCTGCGCTCGCTTTCGATGGCCACGCCGCCCTTGGACACCGAACGCGTGTAGTCACCGAGCAGCGACCGTGCCGACGGATAGCGGACCGAGAGCCGGATTGGAAAGCGCGGATGTTCCCGGCGGCCCACTCTGGTTACATCGTATACTAGCCGCATGGCCGCGTCCATGCTCGGGCAGAAGCTGGGGCGCTATCTGCTGCTCGAGGAGCTCGGTCGCGGTGGCATGGCGACGGTGTATCGGGCCGAGGACACCACCCTGGGCCGCGCGGTCGCGATCAAGGTGCTGCACACGTTCCTGGTCGACTCGGGCGAAATCAAGCAGCGCTTCCTGCGCGAGGCGCGCGCCATTGCGGCGCTGCGTCATCCCAACATCGTCGAGGTCTTCGACTTCCAGGTCGGCGATGTCGATACACCGCCGCATCTGGTGACCGAGCTCGTGCGCGGGCCCGCACTGTCGCGTTTTGTAGCGGAATGTGGGACCCCGCTGCCCGAGGTGGCGGCGCTGATCGTGCTCAAGGTGGCCGATGGGCTGGCAGTGGCCCACCGGGCCGGCATCGTGCACCGCGACGTCAAGCCCGAGAACGTTCTGATCGACCAGGACGGGCGCGTGGTCTTGAGCGACTTCGGCATCGCGCGCATGGCGGGCGAGGGCACCATGACCAAAACCGGCGCGCTCGTGGGCTCGCCCGCCTACATGTCGCCCGAGCAGGCGCGGTCCGAGGAGGTGGATGCGCGCAGCGATGTGTTCTCGCTGGGGACCACGCTCTACCACCTGGCCACCGGCACGCTGCCGTTCGGCGGCAAGAATCCGCTCAGCATGATCACCGCGATTCTCGGGGGCCGCTACGAGTCGGCGGTGCGCAAGAACCCGCGCGTGCCGGGCGCGCTCGAGCAGATCATCGATCGCTGCCTGCGGCATCTCCCGGCCGAGCGCTACCGCGACGCCGGCGAGCTGGGGGCGGCGCTGCGGGCGCTGTGCGCCGATGCCGGGCTCACGGACGCAGATGCCGAGCTCAAGGCCTATTTTGCGGCGCCCGGCGAGTACAACGCGAAGCTGGTGCCGAAGCTGGTGGCGGGCGCGCTGCGGGTGGCGCGCGACGCCGTCGGCAAGGGTCAGGCGGCACGCGCGCTGCGGGCCTGCGATCGGGTGCTCTCGCTCGAGCCCGGGCATGTGG
>DATFWX010000013.1:0-34141 GCA_035258845.1 Polyangia bacterium
CTCGACCAGGGTGTCGCGCGAGCCGGTCCAGAAATGGATGGCATGCTCGGCCAGGCCGCTCGGGCAATAAATGGTCTCGAACCGATTGCGCCGGACCACCCATCCGCGCCCGCTGTGCGTGTCAATGCCGCCGGTGTAACAAGGCGTCGAGGTCATGTCGACATGCGGGCGGCCGGCATCGGTGAGCAGGAAGAAGGAGCATTCCACCCGGCCACCGTCGACCCAGAAGGTGCGAGCGGCGTTCTCGTTGACCTTGACGAACTGCTGGCCGGCATCGACCAGGCGCAGGCCGAGAAGGCGCACGCCGCTCACGTCGGGGCCGCCGTCGGGTGCGGTCACGTGAACGAGGTGGTGGACCACCCGCATGAGCGTCACCTCGGCGATCGTGACGTCGGAGGCATCGACGAACATCATCTCGTCGGTCAGGTACTCGCCGTCGAGCACCACCGCGGCCGCGTTTCCGGAAGCCGAGCGCAGCGTGACGCCCGGCACCGCGAAGTGAATGCGCCGCGCCGCCTCGCCGCTGGTGGTCATGCGGTAGGTGCCGTCGTCGAGCAGCAGCGTGGTGCCGGCGCTCGCGCTGGCAACCATCGCGGGCAGATCGTTGGCCTGCGCCGGCGCCACCCGGACGATGGTGCCGCTGGGCGCGGCCAGGGGTGGACAGATGGTGGCGCCCGCCCCTCCGGTGCCACCGGTGCCACCGCCGCCGCCGATGCCACCCGCGCCCCCGATGCCGCCGCCGGCTCCGCCGCCGCCGATGCCACCGGCGCCGCCCGATCCGGCACGGCCGCCCGCGCCGCTCGATCCGCCGTTCCCGCTGACGTCATCGCCACAACCGAGAAGGCCCAGCAGCACGAGCGCGACGGTCCGCATCGCCCCCGCTCATTATGCCATAGTTGAAGCGAGCATGGCCCAGACTCTCGCGTTCTCGGTGGTTGCCGGTTGCGAGCCCGCGCGCTTCGCGCGGCTTGGACAGGCTCTGTTGGCCCAGTGCGCACAGCCCACGCTGCTTCTGGCCGAGCTCAGCGGCGCGGCCGTGATGTTGGGCCGTTTCCAGCGCGCACCGAGCGCGCTGCACGTCGAGCGCGCGCGGGCCGACGGGCTTGCGCTGGTCCGGCGCTCGGGGGGCGGACGCGCGCTGGCGGCCGGCGAGGGTTCGCTGGGCGTGCTGCTGGCGCTGCCCGCGCTGGGCCATCTCCTGCCCAAGCCGGTCGGCGCCGACAAGGTGCTCAATCGATACCTGCGCGGCCTGATGGCCGGGCTGACGCTGGCCGGCGCTGGCAACGGCGCGCACTACTTCGGGCGCGACTTTCTGTCGGCCCGCCAGTGCGAGCTGGCGCGGGTGTCGCAGGATGGCGCACCCGCCGGTCCGGTGCTGGTGGAGGCAGTCGTCGCGGTCACGCGGCCGCTTGCGCTGCCGCACGGGCTGCCCGCCTACCCGCCCCACCCCGATCCACGTGCCGCCGGGCCGCCGCCGGTCACGCTTGCCGCGCTGGCCGGGCGCAGGCCCACGCTCGAGCAGCTCGCGGATGCGATCGCGGCCGGACACGCACGCGTCTACGGCTGCCCGGTCGAGCGGCGCGAGCTCACGCTCGCCGACGGGCCCGCTCCTGAGCCGCCTGCGCTCGAACAGGAGACCGGCTGGGCTCAGAGTGGTCCCGCGCCGGTCCCGATCGGGTTCGTGGAAGCACTGGTGCGGGCGGATGCCAGCGGCACCCTGCAGGGGGCGCGCTTACGCGGTGATTTCATCGCCCCCGCATTCGCCGTGGCCGCGCTCGAGCGCGCGCTGGCGGGCTGCCCGCTCGCGCACGACGAGATCGGTCGCCGCGTGGACGCCGCCTTTCGCGGACCCGGCGCCACCATCGTCGGTGTGGTCAAGCTCGAGACCCTCGCCGAGCGCGTGCTTTCAGCCGCCCGGGTTTGAGGTATCCTCCCGCCGTGCCAATCCTCCTTTTTGCCATTCTGCTCTTGCAAGCGGCGGCGACGCCACCGCCGCCCGACGAGGCCGCCGGGCTCCTCAGCCAGATCGAGAAGCTGGCCAAAGCTGGCAAGTACGACGAGGCGCTGCCGCTGGCGCGGCAGGCGCTGGCCCTGCGCGAAAAAGCGCTGGGGCCGGATAGTCCGCAGACCGCCCTGTGCGTGCACACGCTGGGCTCGCTGCTTTGGTTCAAGGGCGACGACAAGTCGGCCGAGCAGCTGTGGCGGCGCGCGCTCGCCACGCGCGAGAAAGCTCTGGGCCCCGAGCATCCGGACGTGGCCGCGACGCTGAACAATCTGGGCAGCATGTACAATCGGCGGCGCGATTACGGAGCCGCCGAGCCGCTGCTCAAGCGCGCGCTCGCCATCCGCGAAAAGGCGCTCGGCCCCGAGCATCCGCTGGTCGCGCAGACGCTGGACAACCTGGCCACCACCTACAAAGAAAGCGGGCGGCTCGGGCAGGCGGAGCCGCTGGCGCGGCGTGCGCTGGCCATTCGCGAAAAGGCGCTCGGCAAGAACCACAATGAGGTCGCGCGCAGCCTCAACAATCTGGGCGCGCTGCTCGAGGAGCAGGGCGACTACGCGGGCGCGGAAGCGCTGTACCGGCGCGGGCTCGCCATTCGCGAGCAGGCGCTGGGACCCAATCATCCCGAGCTGGCCTACCTGCTCAACAACCTGGCCGTGGTGCTGCGGCGCCAGGCCGACTCCGCGCACGCCGAGCCGCTGTACCGGCGGACGCTCGCCATCCGCGAGCGGGCGTTCGGGCCCGACCATCCAGCGGTGGCGGGGAGCCTGAACAACCTCGGGATCCTTTTAGGCGAGCGCGGTGACTATGCGGGCGCGGAAGCGCTGTTCCGGCGCGCGCTTGCCATTTACGAGCAGAAGCTGGGACCCGACGCGCCTGACATCGCGGGCACGCTCGACAACCTGGCCAATCTGCTCGAGCTCAAGGGCGACGATGCGGCTGCCGAGCCGCTGGCGCGGCGCGCGCTCGCGATCCGGGAGCGGAAGCTGGGCCCGCAGCATCCCGAGGTTGCGACCAGCCTGGACAACCTGGGCGGACTGTTGGCCCGCCAGGGCCGCTACGCCGACGGTGAGCGAATGCTGCGCCGGGGCCTCGCCATCAAAGAAAAGGCGTACGGCAAGATCCATCCCTCGATCGCGCAGGCCTGGTTCAACTTCGGCAACCTCTACTACGAACAGGGCGCGCTGGCGAAGGCGGAGCCGCTGTACCGGCGTGCGCTGGCCATGCAGGAGCGGACGCTGGGACCGGACCATCCGGACGTGGCGCACACGCTCGACCAACTGGCCGCGGTTGCGGAAGCGCGCGGTCACGGCCGCGACGCGCTGGCGCTGCGCAAACGGCTGGGCGAGATCCGCGAGCACCATCTGCCGCTCGTGCTGGCGCTGGGCTCGGAGGCGCAGAAGCTGGCCTACATGGCCACGTTCGCGTACGAGACCGACAAGCTGATCTCGCTCGAGGTGCGCCTGTTGCCTCACGACCCGGAGGCGGCGCGGCTGGCGCTCGAGACCGTCCTCAGGCGCAAGGGCCGCGTGCTCGACGCCATGGCCGGGAGCCTGCAGGCGCTGCAGCACCGCTTGAACGCGAGCGACCGCGCGCTGCTCGACCGATTGGCTGCCGTGCGCGCGCAGCTGGCCACGCGCGTCCTGCGCGGCGGCGGCGAGAGCAGCTCGCCCGAGGAGCTGCGAGCGCAGGTGGCCAAGCTCGAGAGCGACGCGGCGGCGTTGGAGGCGCAGGTCAGCGAGCGCAGTGCCGAGTTCCGACTGGCCGCGCAGCCGGTCACGCTGGCAGCGGTGCAGGCCGCCATTCCCGAGGGCGTGCGCCTGGTCGAGATCGTGCAGTACCGACCCTTCGATCCGCGCGTGCAGGGGGAGGACAAGCAGTGGGGACGGCCGCACATGGTGGCCTATGTGCTGGGCAAGAGCGGCCGGCCCGAGTGGGCTTCGCTCGGCGAGGCCGCGCCCATCGATCAGGCGGTGCAGACGCTGCGGCGGGCGCTGGCCAGCCCGGGTGGCGCGGCCGCGGCGCGCACCCTGGCGCGCGAGCTCGATCAGCGCGTGCTGGAGCCCGTGCGCAAGCTGCTTGCGGGCGCGCAGACGCTCTTCGTTTCGCCCGATGGACAGCTCAACCTGGTGCCGTTCGAGGCACTCGTGGATTCCCAGGACCACTATCTGATCGAGCGCTACGGGCTGCTCTACCTGACCAGCGGGCGCGACCTGCTGCGGCAGGCGCTGCGCGAGCCCAGCCGCGCCCAGCCCACGCTTCTGGCCAACCCCAACTTCGACGGCGAGCGCCACGCGCCCGCGCCGGCATCGGCACCGGCACCCGCACCGGCGGCCGCCGCACGACCGGTCGTGGTCGCGCATCGATCGGGCGATCTGTCGGTGCGGTTCACGGCGCTGCCCGGGACCGCCGACGAGGCGCGGGCGCTGGGTGCACTCTTGCCGGGCGCAAAGGTGCTGACCGGCGAGGGCGCGAGCGAGCCCGCGCTCAAGCGGTTGTCGGGGCCCACGATCCTGCACGTCGCGACGCACGGCTTTTTCCTGGCCGACCAGGACCCCGGCGGCGCGAGCGGCGCGGGCGGTACGGGCGGTCGTAGCGTCAAGGTGGCCCCGGATCGGCCGCTCGTGATCGAAAATCCGCTGCTGCGCTCGGGGCTGGCGCTCGCGGGCGCCAATCGCGCCGCTGCAGCGTCGGGCGACGACGACGGGATCCTGACCGCGCTCGAGGCGGCGGGGCTGGACCTCCGAGGCACCCGCCTGGTGGTCCTGTCGGCGTGCGAGACCGGTGTGGGCGACGTCCGCAACGGCGAGGGCGTATATGGCTTGCGGCGCGCGCTGGTGATTGCCGGTGCCGAGACGCTGGTGATGTCGCTCTGGAAGGTCGACGACCAGGCCACGCGCAACCTGATGGTCGACTTCTACAAGCGGTTGCAGGCCGGCGCAGGACGGGCCGAGGCGCTCAGGCAGGCCCGGCTCGCGCTGCTGGCGCGCAAGGAGACTGCGCATCCTTATTATTGGGCCAGCTTCATTCTATCGGGTGAGCCCGGGCGGCTGGATCCGACTGCGCGATGATCGATTCCCACCTTTGGAGAGAGGTGACGTCATGACGATTCGCGTTGAGAAGCAGGGACCGGTGACGACGGTGATGCTCAACCGGCGCGAGGCCCGCAATGCAGTCGATCGCGAGACCGCGGTCGCTCTGGCCGACGCCTTCCGCTCGTTCGACCAGGACGAGGCCGCGCGCGTGGCCGTGCTGTACGGCGAGCATGGCGTCTTCTGCGCAGGCGCCGACCTGAAGGCATTCGCCGCGGCGGACCGGCGCAATCGCATCACGCCCGACGGAGACGGCCCGATGGGACCGTCGCGGATGCTGCTCGGAAAACCGGTCATCGCGGCGGTTGCGGGCCACGCGGTGGCGGGCGGACTGGAGCTGGCACTGTGGTGCGATCTGCGCGTGGTCGAGGAGAATGCGGTTCTCGGCGTGTTCTGCCGGCGCTGGGGGGTGCCGCTCATCGACGGCGGCACCGTACGACTGCCGCGCTTGATCGGGCTCTCGCGCGCGCTCGATCTGATCCTGACCGGCCGGCCGGTGGGCGCGCAGGAGGCGCTGGCGATGGGGCTGGCCAACCGCGTGGTTCCGGTCGGGCAGTCGCTGGAAGCGGCACGCGAGCTGGCGCGCGAGCTGGCGCACTTTCCGCAGACCTGTTTGCGTTGCGACCGGCTATCGGCCTACGCCGAGTTCGGTCTGCCGCTCGAGCAGGCGCTGGCCAACGAGTTTCGGCGGGGGCTGGCCGCGCTCCCGGAGGCGGCCGCGGGTGCGGCCCGCTTTGCGGCCGGCGCCGGCCGGCACGGCGCGTTTGAGAAGCCGCCGCGCGACTGACGTCACAGCCCGACCTCGATTCGCCAGGCGCGATCGGACTCCGGTTCGGCCCCCACCTTCAGCCCGAGAAACTTCTGCAGCACCTCGATCTGCGTGCGCGTGTGAGCGGTCGGAGCCAGTGTGCGGAAGCGGCCGCCACCTGCCAGCGCCATCGGGAGAAGCAGCTGGTCGGCCAGGTGCGGCCCCACCGGCACGTCGGCGGCCAGATACGCCTCGGCCTCGCGCGCCACCCGGTCTGCCACCGCTTCCGCCCGTACGCCGCGCTCCCCGAACCCGGTGAACAGCTCGGTCACATGTGCGCTCGGAAGCTCGATCATGACCACGTTTCCGGGGCCGATCGGGTCCGCCACCTCCTCGACCTGGAAGCACGACCGATGTCCGCGCAGGCGAGCCGCGAGGCGCGCCACCTCGCGCTCTGCAATCGTGCGCGGCAGCGCCGCCACGACCGCGCGCACGCGCGGCGCCGTGAGCGCACCTCGCTGCAAGAGCTCCAGCGGCTTCAGCGGCGCCGGCTCAATCCGCGCTCGAATGCGTCCGCCGCCCGCCGGGTAAAAACCCGGCCGCTCCAAGGTCGCGCTCACAAGCGGACCCATACGCGCGAGCAGCGGCAAGAAGCTCTGCGCAAGAAAATCGAACGGCGGCGCGGCCGGATTGTGCGTTCCGCCTTCCAGCGTCAGCGCCGATGCTGCGACCAAGCGGACCAGCGCCGGCAGCACCGTCTGCAGGACCAGCGTGGCGCTGCCCGCCGTTCCGACCGAAAACGTGTACTCGCCCGCCCGCGCTCCCGCCGCACCGGGCCGGAATTCGATTTCGCGTGCGCCCAGCTCGGCGCCGCTGACCTCGGCCGCGCCCACTTCGGCTGCTGCGCGCAGCGCGCACAGGTGTTGTCGCAAGAGTCCGGGCCGGGAACGGCGCGCGCGCACGTTCACCATTCGGAACGGAGTTCCGGTCACGAGCGAGAGCGCGAGCGAGGAGCGGAGGATCTGCCCACCGCCCTCGCCCTGCGCTCCGTCGATGGTCAGCATGCTGGTCATTCTTCGCACAGTTACAGCTTTCTGAAAAATAGATCTTGACTTCTATTTCGTACGTACGTATATGCCGTAAGAAAGAAGGGTGCGTTTTCAATGTTGACGCAACGCTCACTCAATCGAAGGCCAGAGACGACACAAAAAAGGTGTGTCGCCGCCGGGCGCTCGTTTGTGCGCGGTAGCCATCGCATTGAAAACGGCCCGGCATTGGCGCTGTATCAGGATTGGGGGCCCCCGCCCGACCCTTAGAAGCACTGGGAGAGCATCTAAGAGGCCGGGCGCCGCAAGGTTCCCGGCCTTTTGGCGTTTTTGGAGGTCGCGTCACGTGTGGATCGAAAAATCGAGGGCTGCGGTCTGGGACCAGCGGGGTTTCCAAAACCTAGCAGCGGCGTTCGATTCGCCGGTGGCCTGCGCCTCTGTAGCTCAGTAGGCCGAGCACCCGCCTCGTAAGCGGAAGGCGACGGTTCGATTCCGTCCGGAGGCTCGAGGTGTGCCTGGTCGGCGCCCGGAGCTGCCGACCCGCGCGTCCGAAGTGTTGGCGGAGACACGCCGCGTTGCCCGCGCGGAGTCACGGGTTCGATTCCCGTCGGACGCTCCGACTGGGCGAGCGTAGACCGCTAAGGAGGCGGGGCAGCCTGTAAAACTGTCGGCCTTTGTGTCCCGCTGGGATCGTTACCCAGCGCTCGCACAATCCGGAGCACGGTCTTTGATAATCGAATAGTGGCAGCGATGAAGCCGGGCGTGTGCCCGGCTCAATTGGGGTTGTAGCTCAGAGGCAGAGCAACCGGCTCTTACCCGGTCGGACAGGGTTCGACTCCCTGCGGCCCCACCAACGTGCCGTCGTCACCTAATGGAATGGTACCGGCCTTTTAAGCCGGATGAATTGCAGGTTCGATTCCTGCCGGCGGCACCGCAGCGCGGCTTTGATGTTCAACGGCGAGCATGCCGGGCCTCCAACCCGGTCGTGCCGGTTCGACTCCGGCAGGCCGCTCCGTTCGGGCGTCGGCTAACGGTAGGCCGGTGGTCTTTGGAACCATCTACGCAGGTTCGAATCCTGCCGCCCGAACCGACTCTGTTCCGGGATCGTCCAACGGCAAGGGCATGCGGCTCTGACCCGCAGAATGGAGGTTCGAATCCTCCTCCCGGAGCCATTCCAGCGTAGCCAAGTGGGAAGGCAGGCGGCTGTTAACCGCCCTACCGCAGGTTCGACTCCTGCCGCTGGAGCAACCCGCATTGGTTCCGTAGCCAAGCAGCAAGGCACGCGGTTGCAACCCGCACAGCGTCGGTGCAACTCCGACCGGAACCTCCAGCCAAGAGCGCCGACGGGGCGTAGCTCAAGAGTGGAGCGCGTGTCTGGGGGACACGAGGGTGCAGGTGCGATTCCTGCCGTCCCGACCCGGAGTGTAGCCTAGTGGCTTAGGCACCAGTTTCGGGAACTGGATAACGGGAGTTCGATTCTCCCCGCTCCGACAATCCAACGCATCTCGTAAACGCGACCGTCCGCCGGTCGTCCAACGGCAGGACCCGTGCCCGATCAGCGCGTGATGGGCGTTCAATTCGCTCCCGGCGGACTCATGGTGGCCATGGTGTAGCGGCTCGCATGCGAGGCTGTGGCCCTCGAGGTCAGGGTTCAACTCCCTGTGGTCACCCCACAAAGGAAAGGAGGTTGCTCATGAAGAGCACGCAATCTGCGAATTCTTGCAATGGCCGACGACAATTGGAAAGGAGTGAATCATGGGCAATCCCGATGTGGCTTCGAAGTGGAGCCATCTGGTTGGGAGGTTTGCCGAGGCGGGACTGAGGCTGGAGATGGCCGAAAGGCCTCTGCAGGGCCTCCAGAACCCGCATATCTTCCAGATGGACATTCGGCGCCGGTTCCGCAACAACGCTCGGTCCGAGTACTTCCGCGTGTGGCCCGGGACGGGCAGCCGAATCGAGGTGCTGGGCACCGATAGGCGGCTGGCCCAGCTCGTGCTTCTGGTCCACGAGCCTCGCCGCAAGTTTACGCAGCGAGTGGGCAAGTGGGCGCTGGAGAGCGGCCATGCGAGCCTCCCGCGGCAGGCCAGGGTGCTGTACGACGACGGTCGTACCGTGACCTTCGAGATGTGGACACCGGGTATGGGCAAGCGACACTATCTGTGCGGGATCGACGAGCGTCAGCTCTTCGTGGCTCAGCTTCCGCACGGCGTCAGCACGGTCGCCGATGCCCACGCGGCGCTCAAGGATCCGATGGTGACGCTGTACGAAGGCACCGCGCGCGTGGTTCGGCAGGGTGAGTGGTTCTTCCTGCCGGCGACCGATGAGGAGCTGGAGGAGATCGAGCGCGGTCTCAAGTCCCATCAGATCGCGATCCGGCACCGGGCCTCGATCGGTCGGGCTCATGGCGCGATCGGCGGCCATCCGCACACGGCGGATCAGCTGATCGTCGTTCCGGGAGCTCCCGACGCGACTGGACGACGGGTTCGGCGGAACGAGGTCTTCATTCGCGGTCGCGTTCGTCACATCGACCACGAGACGGTCAAGTTCGCCAGCTGGCGCAAGACCATCCGAAACCGCGAGCGGCTGGATCAGCTCCGAACGAACGGCATCCTCTGGATCGACTGAAATCCCCACGAGCAGCTCTCTCTGTTCTTCCACCGAGCGGTGGCTGCTCAGGCCCCGCAATGGGGCACCTGGCCACGGAGACGGCTGGTGAAGTCACTGCCCTGTCAAGGCAGATCGGACGGGTTCGATTCCCGTCGTGGCCGCCGGCGGATCGGTAGCTCAATCGGAGAGCGCTCGGCTGAAGCCCGAGAGATGGGGGTGCAATTCCCTCCTGATCCACCACCGAGAGGTTCGAGCGCGCGCGAGTAGCTCATCGGCAGAGCGCCTGTCCGACGCGCAGGAGGCGGAGGGTTCAATTCCCTCCTCGCGCACTGGCTGGCACGCACACGACGGGCCCGTAGCTCAACGGGAGAGCCCCCGGTTCGCACTCGGGAGATGAGGGTTCAATTCCCTCTGGGTCCACCAACAATCAATCGCCCGCTGGTCGGGCCGACTGGAGGCGCAACATGACAATCAACTATGGAAAGCTGTTTTCGACCAAGATCACGCCGCAGAGCGAGCCCCTGCCCGGCTCGGCGCAGGTGCCCAACTCGGCCGGTGGCTATGCCTTCGCGGTCGACGACTGGATGCGGCTCGACCGTTTCCTGATGCTGGGCAGCGAAGGTGGCAGCTACTACGCGACTGAGCGTACGCTCACGCGCGAGAACGCACAGGCGGTGGAGCGCTGCATCGCGGCCGACGGCGTGCGCACGGTTGCGCGCATCGTCGAGATCTCGGACGCGGGTCGGGCGCCTAAGAACGACCCGGCCATCTTCGCGCTCGCGATGGCGGCCAAGCTGGGCGACTTGCAGACCCGGCGCGCCGCCCTCGACGCGCTGCCGAAGGTGTGCCGCATCGGCACGCACCTGATGCACTTCGCCGAGTACCTGCAGGCGTTCGGCGGCTGGGGCCGCGGCACCCGCACGGCGGTCGCGCGCTGGTACAACGGTCGGCCGGCCGACAAGCTGGCCTACCAGGTCGTCAAGTACCAGTCGCGGGACCGCTGGTCGAACCGCGACCTTCTGCGGCTGGCGCACCCGAAGGCGGCCTCGCCCGAGCACGACGCGCTGTACCGGTGGATCGTGCGCGGCGAGCTGCCGACACCGACGGTGCCGCTCGCGCTCGGGATCGTGGACGCGTTCGAGCAGGCCAAGCGGGCGCGCGAGGTCAAGCAGATCGTCGAGCTCATTGGCGCGCACGACCTGCCGCGCGAGTGCATCCCGACCGAGTGGCTCGACGAGGCTCGGGTGTGGGAGGCGTTGCTCGGGCGCATGCCGCTTCACGCGCTCATCCGCAACCTGGCCACCATGACGCGGGTGGGCCTTTTGGTGCCGATGAGCGAGGCGACACGCACGGTGGTGGCGCGTTTGCGCGACGGCAAGAAGCTGGCCGACGCGCGCGTGCACCCGATCGCGCTCCTGGCCGCGCAGAAGACCTACGCGGCCGGTCACGGCGCGCGGGGCCAGCATACCTGGGCGCCGGTGGGCGCCATCGTCGACGCGCTGGACGAGGCGTTCTACGCCGCGTTCAAGCTGGTCGAGCCGGCGGGCCAGCGCCTGCTGTTGGCGCTGGACGTGTCGAGCTCGATGGAGGGCGGCCAGGTGGCGGGCGTGCCCGGCTTGACGCCGCGAGTCGCCAGCGCGGCTCTGGCGCTGGTCACGGCGGCAACCGAGCCGCAGCACGCGTTCGTGGCCTTCACGCGTAGCCTGAGCGAGCTCACGATCTCGCCCAAGTGGCGGCTCGATCGGGTGGTCAAGGCGGTGAGCGGCCTGCCGTTCGGCGGCACCGACTGCGCACAGCCCATGCTGTGGGCGAGCGCGCGCAAGGTCGCTGTGGATTGCTTCGTGATCTACACCGACTCCGAGACCTGGGCCGGAGCCATTCACCCGGTGCAGGCGCTGCGCCAGTACCGGCAGCAGACCGGCATCGCGTCCAAGCTGATCGTGGTGGGCATGCTGTCGAACGGGTTCTCGATTGCAGACCCGAGCGACGCCGGCATGCTGGACGTGGTCGGCTTCGACACCGCGACGCCGGCCCTGATCGGCGACTTCGCGCGCGCCTAACGGTAAAGGCGCAAGGAGGAAGCATCAACAACCAAGCAGTACGGCCGGCGCCCGGGCGACCGCGCGTCGGCTCTGCCTCTCGAAGCCTTCTGGGAAGGCACCCGTCTTGTACACGGGCCAGGCGGTTCGATTCCGACGAGAGGCTCCGCGGGCCGGAGCATGTTGGTTCTCGAACGGTCCTAAAGTACCCGCAAGGGGAGCGGCTGCGCCGTGGTGAGCGGCCAGCGCGCGTGTCCACTGCCGCACTGCGCGCGTGCGGTGAGGACGGCCGTACCAATCGACGTGCAATCACGTGCCCGCTTTGTCCCTGTCGAATAGCGGTCCGTTCGCTGGGCTCTCAATCCAGAGACGGGGGTTCGACTCCCCCCAGGGACACCGGGCGAGCCGGAGCGACTGGGTTACCTTCGCCAAAAGGGCGGGGCCGCGAGGTCCCACATCCCAGTTGCACAACTCGTTCGCCCCTTCCACACAGACAGCGGGCCGGAGTGGGTCGGTTACCGTACCTATAACGGCACGAAGCGGCGGCGCCGGGAAACCGGCACGCCATCCGACGCACACACCTTGTCCGCTCTGTCCCTGTCGAATAGCGGTCCGTTCGCTGGGCTTTCAATCCAGAGACGGGGGTTCGACTCCCCCCAGGGACACCGGGCGAGCCGGAGCGATTGGGTTATCAGCCCTCAAACTGGACCATCCCAAACGCACACACTCGTTCGCCCTTTTTGGTTCACCACAGAGAACAGAGAGCACAGAGAAAAGAAAAGATCCGGTCGAAGCCAGGAGAGCCGACCCAGTAGTCCTCCGATCCTCTGTGTTCTCCGTGTTCTCTGTGGCTCAACGACTCTGAGCGCCCCCACTCCCCACAGGGGTCCCGTCGTCTAACGGACAAGACTCGCGACTACGGATCGCGCAATGAAGGTTCGACTCCTTCCGGGACTGCCACCACTTGCTTCCGTAGCTCAATGGACAGAGCGCAGGTCCCCGGAACCTGACATGCGCGTTCGATTCGCGCCGGGAGCACCGCCCGCCCTCGCAGCCCGACGGATCGAGCAGCGGTCTCCTAAACCGCCAGGTGCGCGTTCGACTCGCGCCGAGGGCACCGCGATTGATGCAGGGTAGGAAATTGGCAATCCGCTTGGCTCATACCCAAGAGAAGCCGGTTCGATTCCGGTCCCTGCTACCGATGCAACACACACCGGGCTGGCAGTCTGGGACTGCGCCTCACTCACATTGAGGGAAAGCAGGGTTCGATTCCCTGGCCCGGTACCACGCCGCCGGGGTAGCCCAACTTGGCAGAGGCACTGGTCTCAGACGCCAGCCAGTGTCGGTTCGAATCCGACCTCCGGCACCGACCATCCCCGCGCCGCGCTAGCCCAATCTTCGGCAGAGGCAGCAGGTCGAGAGCCTGCCCAGTGTGAGTTCGAATCTCACGCGCGGCACTGTAATCGAGGCCCGCGTAGACCAACCGGCAGAGTCAGCCGGCTCAAACTCGGCACAGTACCGGTTCGAATCCGGTCGCGGGCACAACCATGCAAACAAGGGAGATGACACAATGGACACACTCGTTCTCAGTGCCACATTCGAGCCCGTTGCCACAGTGAACTGGCAGCGGGCGATCACCCTGCTCTGGCAGAACAAAGTCGAGGTGGTCGAGCAGTACCTGGATCGTGAGGTGCGCGCGGTTTCGCTGACCATCAAAGTGCCTTCGGTCGTGCGCTTCGTGCGTGCGCTGCACGGTCGCAACCGCGCCGTCAAGTTCTCGCGCGAGAACGTGTACGCGCGCGACCGCGGCGTGTGCCAGTACTGCAGCGCCCGGGTGGCGCGGCATCTGGCCACCTACGACCACGTCACGCCGCGTCGGCGCGGCGGCCTGACTACGTGGGACAACGTGGTGATCGCCTGCGTGCCGTGCAATCAGCGCAAGGGCGGCCACACGCCCGCGGAGGCCGGCATGAGGCTGCGGACGCGCCCGGTTCGGCCGCACAAGCTGCCGGACGTCTTCCGTGTGACGCTCACTTACTCGCCCGGCATGCCGACGTCGTGGGGGCAGTGGCTGCGCGACTATGGCTACTGGAACGCCGAGCTCCAGAATGACAACCCCTGACCGTGCGTGGCCCCGAGCTCGCAATTCGGGGCTTTGGAGCGTGAACGCCGTTGGACGGCGGACCGGCCCGAACCCGGCACGGCCTTTCGAGGCTGGAGTTCGATTCTCCCGCGCTCCTCTATCCCATCTCGGAGAGTGAACCGGGCAGGGGCCCGGCGTCGGTTGCTAACCGATTGGTGCACGCCCGTGCATGGGGCTCGAGCCCTCCGCTCTCCTCCCCTTCCGGGCCCGCTTCACGCTGCCAGGCCGCGCCGCGCGCGCGCGCGCAGGCACTCGGGCGTGCCCACCTCGACCCGGCGGCAGGCGTCCGGCCGGCGGCCGTAAATGCGGCACCAGAAGTGCCCCTGGCGCGCGAGCAGGGCCGCGCAGTGAGCGTGCACCATCTGCATCGAGGCCCGCCCGCGACCGCCCGCGACCGCATAACGACCAGCGGTGCGCCCGCCCAGGCGCAGAAGATCGGCCGGCAAAAGGTCGATGTAGTGGTCGGGGCCGTAGCAGCAGGCACCGCAGCGCTGGCAATCGAACATGTTCGCACCTATATTCTACGGCGCCATGAGCACACAAGATACGCAACTTGCGGGACCCGATCTGAAGCAGGGCGTCGCACTGTCCGAGCTGGCCGAGGGCGCCACGCTGCTCGGCCACGCCGACGGAGAGGCGGTGCTCCTGGCTCGCCGGGGCAACCAGGTGTTTGCGGTTGGCGCCACCTGTACGCACTACAGCGGCCCGCTCGCCGAAGGCCTCTTCATCGGTCATCAGGTGCGCTGTCCGTGGCACCACGCCTGCTTCGACGTGCGCACCGGAGAGGCGGCCGGCCCGCCCGCGCTGAATCCGATCGCGTGCTGGCAGGTCGAACAGCGCGGCGAACGCGTGGTCGTGCTGGGCAAGCGGCCCGCGGTGGCGCGCCCCCGTTCGGCGGGCGGCCCCTCGTCGGTTGTCATCGTGGGCGCCGGCGGGGCCGGAGGAGCGGCCGCCGAGATGCTGCGCCGCGTGGGCTACGCGGGCCCGGTGACGCTCGTCGGCGCCGAGGACACGGTCCCGGTCGACCGCCCCAACCTGTCCAAGGACTACCTGGCCGGCACCGCCCCCGAAGAGTGGATCCCGCTGCGGAGCCGCGATTTCTATGCTGACGAGAAGATCAATTTCATCTCGGGCGCTCGCGCCACTGCGATCGACGTGGCGCGAAGGGCGGTCGGGCTTGCCGATGGGCGCACGCTGCCGTTTGGCGCGCTGCTCATCGCGACCGGCGCCGATCCCATCAAGCTGACCATTCCGGGCGCCGACCGCCCGCACGTTCACACTCTGCGCTCGCTCGCCGACAGCCGCGCCATCATCGCAGCCGCCGCCGCCGCCCGGCGCGCGGTCGTGGTGGGAGCCAGCTTCATCGGCCTGGAGGTGGCGGCCTCTCTGCGCGCACGCAACCTGGACGTACACGTGGTGGCGCCCGAATCGAGGCCGCTCGAGCGCGTGCTGGGCCCCCAGCTGGGCGATTTCGTGCGCGCACTGCACGAGCAGCACGGCGTCCACTTCCACCTGGGTCACACGCTGCGCGAGATCGGCGAGCGCGCAGTCACCCGGGACGACGGCACCTCGCTGCCCGCGGACCTGGTGGTGGTCGGCATCGGCGTGCGCCCGCAAACTGCGCTGGCCGAGCAGGCCGGCTGCAAGGTCGATCGCGGCATCCTGGTCGACCAGCACCTAGAGACCACGGTGCCCGGCATCTTTGCGGCCGGCGACGTGGCGCGCTGGCCCGATCCACGCACTGGTCGCTCGGTGCGCATCGAGCACTGGGTGGTGGCCGAGCGACTGGGGCAGGTGGCCGCGCGCAACCTTCTGGGCGCGCGCGAGCCGTTCCGCGCGGTGCCCTTCTTCTGGAGCCAGCACTACGACGTGCCCATCGCGTATGTCGGCCACGCCGAGTCGTGGGAGCGGGTCGAGGTCGCGGGCAGCATTTCCGACAAGAACTGCCTGGTCTCCTACCGCGCCGGCGGGCGCATCCTCGCGGTGGCGTCGATCAACCGCGACCAGGACAGCCTGGCCGCCGAGGCCGCGCTCGAGCAGGATGACCAGGCCGCGCTCGAAGGGATCCTGGCCCGCGCGCGCACGTAGTACCCTGGTCGCCATGTGGCGATACCTCAAACAGCACGAGCGCTTCGTGCGGGCTGCTCTCGAGCGCGACCTGGCGTTCGCGCAGCTCAAGGCCTTCCAGGAGCGCCAGCTGAGCTATCTGCAGCATGAGCGGCTGGTGCACCTTCTGATCACGCTGGCGGTGGCGCTGTGCTTCCTGGCCACGACCGGCTTCTGCCTGCTCCATCCGTCGGCAGGCGTGTTTGCGGCCGGGGCCCTGCTGGGCGCTCTCCTGCTGCCCTATCTGGTCCACTACTTTCGGCTCGAGAACGGGGTGCAGCGCCTGTATCACCTGTCCAACCGGATCGACGAAAAGCTGGGCGTGGTGTCGGCGCGCTACGAGTAGCTGCTGGGGCGGGGGGCGGACCCTGTGACCTCAAAAAAGCAAAGTACGCTGTCGATCCGGGCGCGGGTCGTTCGATATAGCGGGGGAAAGGAGAACCTGACATGCAATACATGTTGCTGATTTACGGTGACGAGAAGCAGCGGGCCCGGGTGCCGGAGTCGGAGCGGAACGCGGTGTTCCAGCAGTACATGGATTTCACGCAGGGCATCGTCAAGAGCGGCCACTTCCGGGCCGGTGACGCGCTGGAGCCCACCGCGAGCGCGACCACGGTGCGGGTCAAGAGCGGCCAGGCCGTGACCACCGATGGGCCGTTCGCCGAGACCAAGGAGCAGCTCGGTGGCTATTACCTCATCGAGGCCAAGAACCTCGACGAGGCGGTCGCCATCGCGGCCCGCATCCCGGCTGCACGAATGGGCGGATCGATCGAGGTGCGCCCGGTGATGCCGACGCCCAAGGTCGAAAAGTAGCGCAACGTGCACGCGGTCGCCCGGTGGGGTAGGCTCCTCACCGGGCGGCCGATGCCGATTGCCGAGCTGTATCGAGAGCAGTATGGGCGCATCCTGGCCACGCTGATCCGCGTGCTGGGAGATTTCGATGTGGCCGAGGAAGCGCTGCAGGAGGCATTTGCGGCCGCGCTCGAGCAATGGCCCACCCAGGGCACGCCCGCGAGCCCGGCCGCCTGGATCGTCGCCACCGCCCGGCACAAGGCGGTGGACCGTCTGCGTCGACGCGCCTGGCTGCACAAGCGGCGCGATGAGATCGAGCGCCACCTCCAGGCCAGTGCGCCCGAGGACGATGCGCCCGTGCCCGATGATCAGTTGCGTCTGATCTTCACGTGCTGCCACCCCGCGCTGGTGGTGGAGGCGCAGGTTGCGCTCACGCTGCGCACGCTATGCGGGCTTTCGACCGAGGAGATCGCGCGCGCGTTCCTTGTGCCCGGGCCCACCATGGCGCAGCGGCTGGTGCGAGCCAAGGCCAAGATCCGCGACGCCGCCATCCCGTATCAGGTCCCGCCCGACCGCGAGCTGGGCGAGCGCCTGGATGCGGTGATGGCGGTGGTCTACCTCGTGTTCAACGAGGGCTACAGTGCCAGCTTCGGCTCTCAGGTCGTGCGCCCTCCGCTTTGCGAGCAGGCGATCCGCCTGGGGCGCATGCTCACCGAGCTCCTGCCCGCGCAACCCGAGTGCAGGGCGCTCCTGGCGCTCATGCTGCTCCATGACGCGCGGAGCTCCACTCGCGTCGACCAGAATGGGGACATCGTGCTGCTCGAGGACCAGGATCGCGCGTCCTGGAACCATGCGCAGATTGCGGAGGGCGCTGCGCTGGTGGAGGCCGTGCTGCGGGCCGGTCCTCCCGGTCGGTACGCGCTCGAGGCCGCTATTGCGGCCCTGCACGCGCAGGCGCCGCGCGCCGCCGCCACCGATTGGCCGCAGATCGCAGCTTTGTACGGCCTGCTCGTGCGCGTCCACCCATCGCCGGTGGTCGAGCTCAATCGCGCGGTCGCGGTGGCGATGGCCGACGGGCTCGAGCGCGGGCTCGCGATCATCGATCAATTGGACGCACGGGGCGAGCTGGCGAGCTATCACCTTCTGTCGGTGGCGCGGGCCGAGCTTCTGCGGCGGCTGGCCCGCCTCGAGGACGCGGCCGCGGCCTACCGACGCGCGCTCGGGCTGGTCAAAAACGAGGTCGAGCGGCGCCACCTCGAGCGGCGGCTGAGCGAGATCGAAGGCTAGGTGCCCCTAGCGCGCCTTGCGGGCCGCCCGATGGGGAGGCGGCACATCGGCTTGCTCGCGCCAGGGCGCGCCCGCGGTCAGCTGCCACTGCCGGAGGTAGGGCTCCGGGTCCTCGTACATCTCGTGCTCGGCGCGCCCGCCCGGTCGCAGCGACAGCGCAAAATGCAGATGCGTGTCCGAATCGATCACGCCCGTGCGACCCGCTTGCGCGATGGGCTCGCCGGCCACCACGTGGTCGCCTTCCTTCAGATCGATCCGGATGTGATCGAGGTGGATGTAGCGGCTGACGATGGCGCCGCCTTCGTGGCCCACCCGGACATAGCGGCCCGCGCGGCCGCCGCTCTTCTCGTTGCGCTCGACGCGTTCGACCACCCCGTCGAAGACCGCGTAAACCGGCTGGCCGATCTCGGCGGCCAGATCGACACCGCAGTGGCCGCGCTCGCACTCGTCGGGGCTGGGGTGGCCACGCACGGCGCCGAAGCGACGCGACTCCCACAACGGCAGCACACGGATGGGCCCGGCCAGCGGGTGCAGCCACACAATATGGACCGGCTCGGCCGGCGGGGGCGACTGCCCGGGCAGACAGGGTCCGAACTGGGTGGCCTGCCCCGGGGGGATCCAGCGCGACCGCATCTCGGGCGGGAGCTCGAACCGCTCGAGCTCGGCAGCTGCAAAGCCGATGATGGCGCGGGTGACCATCGTGCGGTGGCTGGTGCGCATGCCCAGAAACCAGTCGCCGTGCCTGCGCAGCGCTTGCCCCGCGTTGCGCCCGCCGCCCAGCGCCAGCGCGACCAGGAGCAGGAGGTCGAAACCGGTCACGAACGTGAGGCCGCCCGGCACGCGCAGACGCGTCCAGCGATGCGCGAGCTGGAGGATCCGACCCTGCAGGGCCAGCGGCACCGCGATGACGACCAGAGCGCCCCAGAGCCAGCGCACGAAATTGGATTGCACGGTCCGCCCCGCCAGCGCGGTGACCAGCACGAACGTCGCGACGACCGCAAACCCGAGCAGCGCCAGCCGCACAAGCACCAGCCCCGCAAACACGGCCGCGCGCCGCGCCCGCGGCCCCAGCTCGAATCGGCGCGCCAGGTCGGCCAGACGCGTGCCCACCGATCGCGCCCATGCAGCGAGCCAGCTCAAGGAGGGCCGCGGCATGCTTTGAATGATACCCGAACCGTGGCGCTTATGGGCGGTCTCGGGTAAAGTCCGGCCGCGAATAAACGCGCTGTTAGCGCGTCCAATTCATCATTCGGGAGGGTCGCATGCGCCGCGCTTGCCTGCTCACTGTCCTGGCCTCGGCCTGCACTGTCGTCACCGCACCTCCGCGCACCCCACCGGCTCCGCCACCCGAGCCGGCGCCGGTCTACGCGGAGCCGCCGCCGCCCACGCCGCAGCCGCCGCCGGTGGTGCCCGAGCCGGCCCCGCCGCCTTACGCGCCCCCGCGCCTGGTCACCGGCTTTTCGCCCGCCGCCGGAGCTCCCGGGACCCGCGTGCTGATCGTCGGTGAAAATTTTGGCCCCTATGACGAGGTTGCGATCGAGCAGGGTGGCCCGGCCGGCCCCGAGCTGCTGGCGCTCGCGATCACGCGCCGCGGTGCCGGCTTCATCGAGGTGGAGATCCCGCAAGCGGCTCGAACCGGCGGGCAGTTCATCGTGAGCGGTCCCGGCCGTGCGCCTGCGCGCTCACCGGCCGCGTTTCATCTGCTGCGTATCGCGCCGCCCCTTCAGGGCCCGCCCCGGGTGGTCAGCTTCGCACCCGCAGACGGTCCGCTCGGCACCACGATCCGGGTATGGGGCGAGTTTTTCCTGCCCGGCGACCGGGTCTCGGTGGGCGGGGTCGCGCTGCCGACCACGGTCGTGACCGCACAGCTCCTGCAGGCAGTCGTGGTCGCGCCTGCGAGCTCGGGACCCCTCGAAGTGCGGCGGGGCGCGATCGTTGCGCCCGCGCCCGGCGGCGCCATCTTCCGCATCGTCGAGCCAGCCCCGCAGATCACCGGCTTTGCGCCCCAGTCGGGCCGGGCCGGCACCACCGTGTATGTGACCGGGCAGCATTTTTCCCCGTCGGACACGCTGATGCTGGGCGACCTGCCGCTGCCGGTGCTGGCGCGCAGCTCGACTCAGTTCGTGGTCAGCATCACCACCGCGGCCCGCACCAACCGATTCGTCCTGCTGGGGCCCGGTCACGGGCCGATTGCGACCCAGCAGGCGTTCACGGTCGAGATCATCGCCACCCCGCCACCGCCTCCGCCCCCACAGATCACCGGCTTTGCACCGCAAGCCGGCCCGGTTGGCACCGACGTGCGCCTGTTCGGTCAGTTCGACCAGCAAGACGAGGTCTTTCTGGGCAACCTGGCGCTGCCGGTCTTGAACCGCTGGCCGCAGGTGGTGGTGGTGCGCATCCCACAGGGCGCGTGGTCCGACTTCTTCCGCGTGGTGCGACGGGGCGGTCCGGTCGCGACCAGCCCCACCATGTTCCGTGTGGTCGGTGTCGACGTGCCGACTCTTGGCCGCATCGAGCCGTTGGCGGGCGAGGTCGGCAGCACGGTGCACCTTTTTGGTCAGCGCCTGCACACGGTCGAGGAGGTGCTGCTCGCGGGCCTGGCCTGTCCCATCGTCTCGCGCAGCGAAACCGACCTCGTCGTCACGGTGCCGCTGGGAGCGCGCATGGGGGGCGGGTGGTTCACGTTGCGCGGCCGCGGCTACGCCGACGTGGTCGCGCACGAATATTTCACGGTCCGCCCGCGCACTGCACCGCCTCTGGTGGGCCCGCCCAGGATCCTCGATCTGCAGCCGCGGCAGGCGCGCGCCGGCCAGCGCGTGCAGATCCTGGGCGAGAATTTCCTGGCCGGGGACCAGATCTGGTTCAACGGGCAGCTCGTGCACGCCATCGAGGTGGTCCCGCAGCGTCTGGTATTCGTGGTTCCGCCGGGCGCGCGCACCGACGTGGTGCTGGTCCGCCGGGGCTACCTGACCGCCACCAGCCCGGGCGAGCTGCAGATCGCGGTGTACTAGCCGAGCACGACTTGAGCGGGCGCGAGAAGGAGCGCTCCGGCCTGCGAAGGCACCGACGTGGACATCGGCCCCCGTGCACCGTTAGGGCGGGGGCGAACGAGAGCGAGCAGCGGCGAGCCGCGTGCGGGACCGCGCTGCCCGCAAAGCCGCGCCAACGGCGACCACCGATTTATGGGACGTACTCTAGCTAGACCTCGGCCACCTTGAGCATCAGCTTGCCGGTATTTTCGCCCCGAAACAGCCTCAACAGCGTTTCCGGAAAAGCCTCCAGCCCGTCCACGATGTCCTCTCTGAGCTGAAGCCGGCCCTCGGCCCGCCAGCGCGCGAGCTTCTGGATGGCCGCTTCGTAGCGCTCCTTGTAGTCGCTGGTCACGAAGCCTTCCATGCGCGCGCGGCTGAACAGCAGCGACAGATAGTTGGTGGGCCCCCGAACGGCCGTCGTGAGGTTGTACTGCGAGATGGCCCCGCACAGGACGACGCGGGCGCCGCGCGCCAACTGCGCCAGCGCCGAGTCGAGGATGTCGCCTCCGACGTTGTCGAAGTAAACGTCGATGCCGTGCGGACAATGCTCATCCAGCGCCTGCTCGACATTTTCGGATTTGTAATCGATCGCGGCGTCGAAGCCGATGTCGAGAAGGTAGGCGCACTTGTCGCGCCCGCCTGCGATCCCGACCGCCCGCGCGCCGCCGATCTTGGCCAGCTGCCCCACCACCGAGCCGACCGCCCCCGCGGCCGCCGAGACCACGACCGTGTCGCCGGCCCGCGCGCGCCCGACCTCGAGCAGCCCAAAGAAAGCGGTCAGGCCGGTGACGCCGAGGCCACCCAGGTAGGCCGGCAGCGGCGCCAGCGCGGGATCGACCTTGCGCAGGCCGCGCCCGCTCGAGATCGCGAACAGCTGCACGCCCTGCCCACCCACCACGCAGTCGCCGACCCGAAAGTTTCGGTTCCGCGACTCGATTACGCATCCGACCGTGCCGGCGCGCATGACGTCGCCAATCTGGACGGGCTCGGTGTACGAGCGGCCCTCGTTCATCCAGTGCCGCATCGCAGGATCGATGGAGACGTAGAGCACCTGGATAAGGACCTCGCCCTCGCGCGGGGCGGGAACCGACTCCGTGGTCAGCTCCCAATCGGTGGGCTTGGGCAATCCGGCCGGCCGGGCGGCCAGCCGGAACTGACGGTTGGTGCGATCGGGCATGCCTTTCTGTAGCACGATCGCCGGGCGACCGGCTTACGGCTTGCTGCGCGCGTCCAGGAAGGTGACGGCCGGAGCGAGCTCGGCTCCGGTCATCCCGAGCGCCGAGGCGTGCGGCAGCGTCGACATCTTGCCCAGGTCGACGCGCGCCACCCACTTGCGGCCGCTGTCGACCACGAAGCCGAGCGAGCGCCCGTCGGCGAGCGCGGTCGAGACCGCAATGCCGTGCGGGTCGCCCAGGTTCGACCACCCGCTGCTATCGGGCAGCGTGGGCATGTCGGCAGGCAGATAGTTGGCCTTGCCCTGGCTGGCCGCGACCACGTCGGCCAGACCAATCTGCGACGAGAACTCCTCCTCCCAGAAGCCCCAGTGCTGCGAGGGCTCGATGGCGACGCCGGTCAGGCCCTGGTTCTGGATGTACTGGTGGGGCGCGGTGACGACTTTCTGGGCCGCATCGAAGTGAGCCTGCGACAGATCGATCACGTTCTGCCAGCCGTCGCCCTCCGAGGGCACGATCGCGATTCCGCTCGACGGATCGGCGGCCGCCGAATCGGGCTCGGTGCCCGCGGGCGCGGCCGGATTCTGCGCCATCGGATCCTGGTAGGTGTAGACCGTGCCGTCGCCGAGATCGATCACGTTGAGGCCATCGCGCATGGGCGAGCCGTCGAGGCCCTTGTAGCTGTCGCACGGCGGCGGCGTGCCGGTGGTGCCGGCCAGGCAGTTGTAGAAGGGCGCGATGATGCGCTGGCGCATCGAGTCGAAGCCGAAGTTCTCGGACGGCGCTGCGATGATGTTCTGCGTCACTTTGCGCTGATCGAGATCGACGATCGCGAAGCCGTTCCAGACCGACAGGATGGCGCGCCGGTTCGTCGAATCGATGGCCACGCCGGTCACGAAGCCGCCGCCGCCCGAGAAGCTGGAGGCCTGGTAGCTGGTGTCGAGCGTCAGCTTCCCGACCACCTTGTCGGCGCTCGGATCGATGAACCAGAGGTTGCGGTTGTTGGTGGAGACCGCGATCACGACGCTGGCGTCGCCGCCGGTGGCGGTGGCGACGTCGGGTGAGCCGAGGTCGATGTCGGTCACGAGCGCGGGCGCGCCCGCAGTGCCGTGGCCAGGCACGCCCACATCCACCACCGCGACCACTCCGTTTCCGTTTGGCGCAAGCTCGGTGAGCGGCAGGTACATCTTCTGGCGCCCGCCCACGGTCACGATGCCGAAGGCTCCCGTTCCGCCCGCGGCGGCGGGGGGAGGCGGGCTCTTGTCACTGCCACACGCGGCGGCTGACAGCAAAAGCGACGCAACGACGAGACTCTGCTTCACGGCTGACCTCCTCTTTTAAGCAGTTGCTTAAGAAGTTATCGGCAACAGGCTGCGGAAGTTGCGTGCTCTGCGCAACGGGCTTTCTATCTATAGATATGGTTTCTTGCGGATCTGTGCTGGGCTGGCGGATAATATCCTACATGTGGGATATCAGATTCTCGGATGTGCGCCGTACCCAGGCGCGGGTTCCTCTCGAACGGCTGTGCAGCGTGCTGGCGCGCGATCGCGAGGAGCCGGCGCTCCTGGTCGACCTGGCCGAATCCGGTCTGCGCTTGCAGCGGCCGCCCACCGGCATGCTGCGCGGTCGCATCGTGCAGATCGAATTCGAGATCCCGGGCTACGATGATCTGCTCTGGGCCTCGGGCGAAGTGTGCTTCGACCAGCTCTGGCCGATCAGCGCCGGCAGCGCGGGTCGGCCCCGGCTGGTGCGGGCCTCGGGCATCCGCCTGATTGCGGGTGCGCGGCGCCACCTGAGCCTCGTGCGCGACTACGTGATGGAGACGCGGCGGGCGCTCGCGAGCGCGGGCGTGCTGCCCGATCGGCGGCGGCCCAACCGCGAGCACGTGGAGATGCTGGGGCTGACCGACTGGGCCTCTCGCTCCAGCGCTTTCCTGCGCGGATAGTGCGGGTCAGCGCTTGGACGCCATCTGAGCGACGAAGGCGTCCTGCGCCTTCTTGATCTCATCGGGCGTCAAGTCCTTGATGTGCTGGGCGATGTTCCACTCGTTGCCCCACCGGTCGATGACCGTTCCGATCCGATCGCCCCAGAACATGTCGGCGACCGGCGTCTTGACCTGCGCACCGGCGTCGGTGGCGCGCTTGAAGGCCGCGTCCACGCCTTCGAGGTAGATCCAGAGCCGCGCCGGGCTGGGCCGTGCGCCCATCTCGGGGAACGCGTCGTTCATGAAGAACGCCGAGTCGCCGATGCGTAGCACTGCATGCCAGATCCGTTTGCCGCTCGGATCGGGCGCGCGCATCATCTCGACCGCGCCGAACGCGCGCTTGTAAAATTCGATGGCCTCGGCCGCGCCTTCGAGCGTCAGCGCGGGCGTGAGCGTATGCAGACCCTCTGGGACCGCCTTTGCCATGGGAAGCCTCCTTGGGTATTCGGTGGCTGGGGATGGTGGCACGCGCGCTGGCGCCGGGCAACCGCAGTTTCTGGACGCGTGCGCTAAGGCACAAACGGCAGGCACTGACCGTTGACGCAGAACTCCCCGCCCTGGCACATCGAATTGTTGGTGCATGGCATCCGGTCGACGTGCAGAACCCACTGCGCGATGTGGTTGCCGCTGGTCGGTTCCTGGAACGGCAGCCAGAAGGCCGGGAAGCTGGGATCCATGCCCGCGGCGGCCTTGGCCGGATCGAACGCGGTCATCCAGATCTGCGCGGTCGAGCCGGCGGCGATGCGCAAGCCGTATGCGCGGCGGCTCGAGAAGGTCAGCCACAGGATCGGGTGCTGCTGCCACGCCTGCACGATGGGCGCCCATTTGGGCCAGGAGTCGCCACCGGTCGAGGCGTTCGCCAGGCGCATCGGGGTGCCGCCCGCCTGGGCCACCGTCCACACCTGCGCATCGGGCGAGTCGAACGAATCGTGATTGGTCGGCGAGCGGTTGAAGATCACCCAGCCGCCGTCGGGTGAGAACGATGGGTAGTAGTTGTTCCCGCCGCCGGTCACAAGCGGCATGGCGGCACCCCACTGCGATCCATCGAACGGCATCATCTGAATGCTCGCCTGTTGCACGCCCGGCGCACCGCAGAACATGCCGAAGCAGGGCGGCGCCACCGCCGGCTGCGCGAACACCATGTGCATGCCGTCGGGCGACCAGTCGGGCATGGCGCCCAGCGGCACCAGCGGGTCACGGATGGCGGCTCCGCTTCCGGCGTCGCGCCACACGATGCTGGCCCCGTTCGAGGTCAGCACCTGCATGCCGTCGGGCGAGAACGAGAAGAAGTTGGCGCCGCCGCCGCCGAAGGTCGAGCCCTGCGAGTAGATCATGGCGCGGGTCGCGACGTCGAACACCTTGTAGGGCGAGGGCGCCGGGATGTCCATTCCAACCGCGATGCGGTGACCGTCGCGCGAGAGCACGTGGCAGCCCACGCAGGTCATTGCGCCCGCACGCGGCGCATCCATGAAGGTCTCGGCCATCTGGCCGCGCAGCCCGAAGTCGTAGCGCTTGATCGCGCCCGCGGCCGCGTTCCAGTAGTAAAGGCCCCCGACCATGTCCTGGTCGGCCACGCCGAGCGTCTGCTGCGCCGACACACCGACCGCGCCCGGATTCGAGCCATCGACGCCGGCGAGCGTGTAGGTGGCGGCGGGGGTGGCGCGCAGCGACTGGGCCAGGATCGACCAGGTCATCTGATCGAGCGGGAACACGCAGCCGCCGCCCACCGGCATGCAGCCAAAGTAGATGTCGAGCCCGACCGGTCCCTGTCGGAAGGACAGCCGGAACAGCGTGTTGCCGGGGCCGGGCTGGAAGTGGAACTCGAAGTCGTTCAGGTTGGGCGGCAAGAGAACGCCGTCCGCTGGATACACGAGGGTGGGAGCGCGCGCCGGATCGACACCGCCGCCGAAACGTCCGGGAGCATCGCCGGGGGCGCCCGGGCCGATGACGACCGAGGACACGCCAACCGTCAGGTTGGTCTGCGCGGTCAGACCGGAAGCGGCCGCGTGCACAACCGTGGTGCCCTGGGCACCCACCGCGCCTACGAAATGCGATCCGTTGAAGCTGCCCAGGGACGCGTCGTCGAGGCTGAAGGCGGCGTTGTTGGTCACATCCATGACGCCGGTCTGGCCGGGCGTGTGAATCAGCGCCACGTAGTCGACGGTGGCGCGGGCGCCGCTGGCCACGACCACGTTCGCGTTGGCGGGCAGGATCTCGAGCGAGCTGCCGGGAGGCGCGCTGCCACCGGAGCCGCCGCCACCAGCGCCGCCGTGGCCGCCATGGCCGCCCGACCCGCCGTTGCCCAGGCCGCCGGGCCCGCAGCCCACCGCCACCGCAAGTGCCCACCCGAGGACGAGGAACCAAGGTTGCTTGTCAATTAGTCTAGTCATAACAACCTCCTCCCCAAGAGTTCCCGGCATCATACATGAATCCACTTCAAACGCGAATGTGGAACTTGGGTTACGGACTCGGCGGCGCCGAAACGCGGCGCCCGGTGCCCGCGTCGAACCAGTGCAGGTGCCGCGCGTCCACCTGGATCCAGACCGCCTCTCCCGATCGGGGGACGAAATCGGAAGGCGCGCGCGCGGTCAGCCGCGCCTGGCCGAGCGCAACCGTCACCCAGGTCTCGGCGCCCGTCGGCTCGACCAGATACACCTGGGCCGCGAGCGCGCTTTCGGGCGGCCCGCCGCGGCCGATCGCGACCTGCTCGGGCCGCACGCCGACCTCGAGGCCGTCCGCGCGCTCGATCCCGAGCGTCGACGGGGGCACCAGGTTGATCCTGGGCGTGCCGAAGAAGCCGGCCACGAAGCGGTTGGCCGGTGCCTCGTACACCTCGCGCGGCGGCGCAACCTGCTGCACTTTGCCCTCGTGCATCACCACCACACGATCGCTGAGCGTCATGGCCTCGGCCTGGTCGTGGGTGACGTAGATGAAGGTCGCGGCCAGCCGCTCGTGCAGCTTTTTGATCTCGCCGCGCATCTCGGTGCGCAGCGCCGCATCCAGGTTGGACAGCGGCTCGTCGAACAGAAACACCTTGGGACGCCGCACCAGCGCCCGACCCAGCGCCACCCTCTGCCTCTGACCGCCCGACAGCTCGCGCGGCCTGCGCTCGTAGAGCCCCTCCAGGCCCAACAGCGCCGCCGTCTCGCGCACGCGCTCCGCGATCACCTCGCGTGCAAGGCCCGCCACCTCGAGCGGGAAGGCCAGATTGCGGCGCACGTTCATGTGCGGGTAGAGCGCATAGCTCTGGAACACCATGGCGATGTCGCGCTCGCGCGGCGAACGATCCTCCACCGGCTGCCCGTCGATCCGGATGTGCCCGCTGGTCGGCTGCTCGAGGCCGGCGATCAGGGCCAGGGTGGTCGATTTTCCGCAGCCCGACGGACCGACGATGGCCACGAACTCGCCATCTGCTACCTCGAGCGTAACCTCGTGCACTGCCACCACGCCGCTTCGGTAGACCTTGCGCACGCCCTCGAGCGAAAGTCGCGCCATGGCTATCCCTTGACCGCCCCCGCGGTCAGCCCCGACACGATGCGGCGCTGGAACAGGATCGTGAGCGCGACCAGCGGCAGGGTCGCCACCACCGAAGCGGCCGCGATCTCGGGCCAGGGCTCCTTGTGCTCGCCCGCCAGCAGGGACAGCGCCACCGGAACCGTGCGCTTCTCGGGCGACGACAGAAAGGTCAGCGCGTACAGAAACTCGTTCCACGAAAAAATGAAAACCAGAATCGCGGTCGTGAAAAGCCCGGGCGCGGCCAGAGGCAGAAGCACCTTGCGAAAGGCCAAAAGAGGCGTGCAGCCGTCCACGCGGGCGGCCTGGTACAGCTCGTCCGGGAGTTGGCGAAAGAAGGAGCTCAGGATCCAGAGCGTCATCGGCAGCGCAAAGGTTGCGTAGGGCGGCACCAGCCCGGCCAGCTGGTCGCGCAGCCCGACCGCGCGCAGCGCGAGGTAGAGCGGGCTCACGGTCGCGATGGGCGGAAACATGGAGATCGCCAGCGCCGCGCCCAGGAGCAGGCGCCGGCCCCGAAACTCGAGCTTGGCCAGCGCGAAGCCGGCCGCCGTGCCGATGAGCAGGCACAGCGCGGTGGTCGCGGCCGCCACCGCCAGCGAGTTTGCGATCCAACGCACGAACGGGCGGCCACCCAGCACGCTCGCGTAGGCGCCCACGGTCAGCGAGCGCGGCAGCGCGCGCCCAAGCTGGTCGTCCGGCCACAGCGAGGTCAGCACCTGCCAGACGAACGGGCCCAGAAAAAAGGTCAAGAGCGCCACCACCGCAACCGCGTAGCCGAGCCCGCGCCCGCGTGACCGCATCAGCGCGCCTCCTCCCAGCCCCGACCCAGCCCGCGCACGAGCGCCGCCGCGGCCAGCGCCACGCACAGAAAGGTCACCACCGACAGGGTGGCGCCGTAACCGAAGTCACCGGCGCGCATCAGGGTCTTGTACGCGTACAGGGACAGGGTCTCGGTGGTGTTGGCCGGCCCGCCCTCGGTCAGCACGTAGATGGCGTCGAAGACGCGCAGCGCGTCGAGGGTCCGAAATAGGAGCGCGAGCGCAAGCGCGGGCCGCAGAAGCGGCAGCGTGATCGAGCGGAAGATGCGAAAGCTGGACGCGCCGTCGACGCGGGCGGCGCGGTAGATGTCCTCGGGGATGCCCTGCAGCCCGGCCAGGAGCAGGATGGCCACGAACGGCGTGGTCTTCCAGGCGTCGACCACGATGGCGGTGTGCAGCGCCAGCACCGGATGGCCCAGCCAGTTGATGTCGGCGCCGCCGAGCAGCCGGTTGATCAGGCCATAGCTCGGGTTCAGAAGCCAGGCCCAGAGCTTGGCCGCCACCACGGTCGGGATGGCCCAGGGGATGAGCACCAGCGCGCGCAGAAGGCCGCGCCCGCGGCGCGCTTCGTGGAGAATCAGCGCCAGCGGCAGCCCGAGCGCAAGCTCCGCGCTCACGGCCACGACCGTGAAGTAGGCCGTGTGCCCGAGCGCCGACCAGAAACGCGCGTCCGCCAGCAGGAACCGGTAATTGGCAAACCCGAGGAAGCTGCGCTCGTGGAACACCACGATGTGGCGGTGCAGGCTGAGCCAGAGCGCGGCGCCGATCGGGTAGAGCGCGACTGCGGCCAGCACCGCGACCGCGGGCGCCACCAACAGATAGGCTTGGCGACGCTCCGCAGCCAGCGAGCCGCCACGGCTGGGGGCGCCGCGGCTCACGGTGCCCACCCGATGAGGCGGTCGACCTGGCGCTGTGCGCGTGCGAGCGCCTGCTCGGGTGTGCGGATGCCCGAGATGGCGGCCGAGAACTCGCCCTGCAAAAGGTCGGTGAAGAGCTGATAGTAGGGTGTCACCGGGCGCGGGCGCGCGTGCTCGACCAGCGGCGCCAGGTCCGCAATCATCGGTGCCTGCGCGCGCAGGCGCGCATCGGCATAGGTGGCGCGCCGAGCCGGATTGCGCCCATACGCGAGCGCCATCAGCAGATTGGCCTCGGGCGAGGTCAGGTGGGCGATCAGCCGCGCGGCTGCGCGCCGGCGCTCGGGCGGTGCGTGTGCATTGACCGCGAGCTGCCAGCCGCCCAGGGTGCCGGGGCCGGGCTGGCCGCTCAGGCTGGGCAGGGGCGCGATGCCGACCCGGCCCCGCACCGGCGAGCCGGCGGCTTGCAGCTCGGCCCAGGCATAGGGCCAGTTGCGCATGAACACCGCGCGACCATCCTGGAACACGCGCCGGGTCTCCTCTTCCGCGGCCGACGTGACGAGCGGCGGCGAGATGCCGGAAGCGATGAGGTCATGCAGGTAGAGAAGCCCCGTCCGCGCGGCCGCGGTGTCGAGCAGGATGCGGCGGCCGACCTCGGGGGCCTGCCCGCCGTGCCCCCAGATGGCCTCGTAGACGTTGCAGCTCAGCCCCTCGTACTGGCGCCCCTGCCACAGATACCCGGCCAGGGACGGATGGCGCTCCATGGCGGCGCGGGCGAAGCTGCGCAGCTCGTCGTAGGTCCGGGGCGCGCGTGGCGTCAGGTCGGTGCGGACGTAGAGGAGGCCAACGTCGACGTACCAGGGCACGGCAAACGTGCGGCCGCCCAGCACGACCGCGTCGGTGGGCCCGGGCAGAAACGCAGCGCGCAGCCCGTCGGGAGGAAACCCGTCCGACAGATCGGCGATCCATCCCGCACGCGCAAACTCGGGGATCCAGGTCACGTCGGCCACCAGCACGTCGAAGCTGTCGTCGCCGCCCTCGAGCGCGGTCAGAAAAAACTGATGAATGAGATCGGTCGAGTTGGGCAGGGTCTCGACGCGCAGGTCGAGGTCCGGGTTCTCGGCGGCAAAGCGCGCCAGGTGCTCGCGCAGCGGCGCCGGATCGCCCCACAGCGGCTGATACTTGAACACCAGGCGCGCGCGCTCGCCGGGGCTGTGGCCGCGCTGGCAGGCCGCCGACAGCAGCGCGAGCACGAGCGTGAGGGAGCGCGCAAGCCGCAAGGTCTATGGGGCCAGGCCCTGGCTCGCGATCAGGCTCTGCACGCGCTCGCGGATGGCATCGCGGATCGCGCGCACGCGTGAAAGCGGCTGGCCCTTCGGGTCGTCGAGCGCCCAGTCTTGCCGCGGCAAGCCGGGTACGGCCGGGCAGGCCTCGCCGCACCCCATCGTGATCAGGAGCTGCGCGCTCGCCGCCAGCTCGCCCGTGAGCGCACGCGGCCGGGCCCGCTCGAGGTCGATGCCGAGCTCGCGCATGACCTCGATCACCTCGGGATGCACGCGCCGACCAGGTGCGGTTCCCGCCGACAGGGCCCGCCCGCGCGAAAGATCGACGAGGGCGTTGTAGAAGGCGACTGCCATCTGCGATCGCCCGGCATTCTCGACGCAAGCGAAGAGGACGGTTGTCATCAGGCGTGAACGGTTCGAATGGGCAGGCGCCGGATGGGCTTTCCGACCGCGGCTCGGATGGCGTTGCACACCGCGGGCGCAATCGGTGGTGTGCCCGGCTCGCCGACCCCGCCCGGGCCTTCGGTGCTGGGCACGATGTGGACCTCGATGGCCGGCGAGTCGACCATCCGCACCATCGGGTAGCTGTCAAAGTTGCTTTCTCGGACCCGCCCCTTGTCGATCGTGATTTCGCCGTACAGCGCCGCCGACAACCCATAGATGATGCCGCTCTGCATCTGGGCCTCGACCGTGTCGGGGTTGACGATCTTGCCGCAGTCGATCGCGCATACGACCCGATGCACCTTGACCCCGCCCGCCTTGTCGACCGACACCTCGGCCACCTCGGCCACATAGCTGCCGAACGACTCGGCGACTGCGAGGCCGCGCTTGCGGCCCCCCTTGGGCGGGGTGCGCCAGCCCGCCTTGGCCGCCGCCAGCTCGAGCACCGCCTTGTGGCGCGGCGCCTTACCCAGAAGCTTGCGCCGCAGCGCCAGCGGATCCTGCCTGGTCGCGGCCGCGACCTCGTCGAGGAAGCACTCGGTCGCATACGCGTTCTGCGAGTGACCGACCGAGCGCCAGAACCCGACCGGGATGCCGGCGTCGGCCAGGTGGTAGTCGACCTGCAGGTTCGGGATGTCGTAGGGCAGCTCCTCGGTTGCGCCCTCGACCGAGCTGTGGTCGATTCCCTTCTGCACCATCATCGGGAACACGCGCGACATGATCGACGGGCTCACGATGCGGTGGCTCCAGGCCACGATGCGGCCGCTCTTGTCGAGCCCGGCTCGCAAGCGCGACAGCGAGGTGGGCCGGTAGAAGTCGTGCTGGATGTCGTCCTCGCGCGACCAGATGACCTTGATCGGCACGCCCAGCTTGGCCGAGATCTCGATCGCGTCGGCCACGACGTCGGTCTCCACGCGCCGGCCGAACCCGCCACCCAGGTAGGTTGTGTGCACCTTGATCTTCTCGGGCGGCAGCTTGGTGATGGCGGCGCCCGCCTGCTGGATGAAGGTCTGCCCCTGCGTGGGCGCCCACACCTCGACGCCGTCCTTGCGCACGTGCGCAGTGCAGTTCTGCGGTTCCATGGTGGCATGCGCCAGAAACGGCACCTCGTAGACCGCCTCGATCACGCGCGCGGCGCTCTTGAGGGCCGCCTCCGCGTCCCCGTCCGAGCGCGCGACCGCACCCGGCTGCTCGCTCAGCGCGTGAAAGTGTTTGGAAATGGTCTCGCTCGAGATCGCGGCGCCCTTGCCCTCGTCCCACTGGATGTTGAGGGCGCGTATGCCCATGGTGGCGGGCCAGTAGCCGTCCGCGACCACCGCGACCCCGCTCGAAATTGCGATCACGTCGTGCACGCCCTTGACCGCTTTGGCCGGGCCGGCGTCGAAACGCACCGCCTTGCCGCCAAAGACCGGGCAGCGCACCACGCGCGCCACGCGCATCCCGGGCACCTTGACGTCAATGCCGAAAATCGCGCTGCCGTTGACCTTGGCCGGTGTGTCGAGGCGCGGCATGCGCTTGCCGATGAAGCGGAAGTCCTTCTGCTTGAGCGGCGGCTTTTGCGGCACCGGAAGCTGGGCCGCCGCTGCCGCCAGCGCGCCGTAGCCCAGTTTCTTTCCGCCCGGGCCCACGACCTCGCCGTTTTCGGCGTGGCACTCGGAGGGCTTGACCTGCCACTTCTGGGCCGCGGCCGCGATCAGCATCTCACGCGCGGCCGCGCCCGCGCTGCGCAGCATGTCCCAGGATCCGCGCACGCTCATCGAGCCGCCCGTGAACTGCATGCCGAACTGGGGGTTCAGCCAGGTGTAGTAGGCCTTGTCTGCGGGCGCGAACTCGACCCTCACCTTGCTCCAGTCGGCCTCGAGGTCCTCGGCCAAAAGCTGCGGCAGCGAGGTGGCGACGCCCTGCCCCATCTCGCACTTGTGGATGACAATGGTCACCGTGCCGTCGCTGGCGATGCGCAACCAGGCGTTGGGTGCAAACGGGCCGCTTTTCGCAGGGGGCGGCGCGCCGCGCAATGGACGCTCGGGTAGGTAGAAGCCGAGTACCAGCGCGCCGCCGGTGGCCGCGGCCACTTTGAGAAAATCGCGCCGACCGAGCCCTGGCTGCATGGTTTCGCGGCTCACTGTTGTCCGAGTGGCTCGCTCCGAGCTCGGCTCGGCAAGTCGCTTCGGCTGTTCCTCGCTCCACGCCTCGAAACCCCGCGCTCTCCGCTCGCCGCTCACCTGCCACCTCCCTTGCCGGCCCGCGCAGCCCGGTGAATCGCCGTGCGGACGCGCTGATAGGTGCCGCACCGGCACACATTGGTCATCGCGGCGTCGATCTGCTCGTCGGTTGGATCGGGATGCTGCGCGAGCAGAGCGCTGGCTGCCATGAGCTGGCCGCTCTGGCAGTAGCCGCACTGCGGCACCTCCTCGGCAACCCACGCCTTCTGCAGCGGATGGCTCGAATCGGGCGACAGCCCCTCGATCGTGACCACGTCGCGGCCCTCGGCGGCCGAGATCGGCGTGACGCAGGAGCGCACGAGCTGGCCGCCCAGCATCACGCTGCAGGCGCCGCACAGTCCGACCCCGCAGCCGAACTTGGTGCCGCACAGGCCGATGTTGTCGCGCAGCGCCCACAGAAGCGGGGTGCTGGCATCGATGTCGAGTGTGTGCTCGCTTCCGTTGACTCGTAGCCTCATGGGGCTACGAGTATAGATCCGCTCGACCTTACTGACAGCCCCAGCAGCACCGAAAATCGGCGGGCGCGCAGAAGCCCATGGTCGACATCGGTGGGTGCTGGCAGACCGACCGCAGGGGATCCGTGCAGTCCGTGTTGGAGCTGCACGGGGTCGAGCACAGGCAGTGCTCGATCGGACCGCCAGCCGGGCAGCACTCGCAGGTCAGCCCGCCCGAGCAGGAGCCGACCCCAATCGGCCCGCACATGTCGAACCCTCCGTCCCCGCCGTTCCGACAGCAGTTGGGATCGAGGAAATCGCAGCACTGGTTCGTGATCGGGCAGCAGTAGGCGTTGGACCCGCAGCCGCCGCCGGGTGTGCAGGACATTCCGCCATCCGCTCCACCAGTCCCGCCGGTGCCGCCGCTGCCACCGCTGCCACCCGTGCCGCCGCTGCCGCCCGCGCCGCCGCTCCCGCCTGCGCCGCCGCTGCCTCCCACGCCGCCCGCGCCGCCGCTTCCACCCGC
>DATFWX010000014.1:0-71669 GCA_035258845.1 Polyangia bacterium
GTAGACCGCCCCGCCCGCGCACGGACCCATGATGGCCGAGATCTGGGGCACCACGCCCGAGGCCAGCACGTTGCGGGTGAAGATGTCGGCGTAACCAGCCAGCGACACCACCCCTTCCTGGATGCGCGCCCCGCCCGAATCGTTGAGCCCGATGACGGGCGCGCCCACCTTCATGGCCAGGTCCATGATCTTGCAGATCTTGGACGCGTAGGCGCCCGACAGCGAGCCGCCGAAGACCGTGAAGTCCTGCGCGAACACGAACACCTGGCGCCCATGAACGTTGCCGTACCCGGTGACCACGCCATCGCCCGGGATCTTCTGCTCGGCCATGTCGAAGTCGGTGCAGCGGTGGGTGACGAACTTGTCGACCTCGACGAAGCTGGCCGGGTCGAGCAGCAGCTCCAGCCGCTCGCGCGCGGTCAGCTTGCCGGCCTCGTGCTGGCGCTGCATGCGCTCGGCGCCTCCGCCCAGCTCGGCTCGCCGCTCGAGCTCGTCGAGCTTTGCGATCGGATCGGCGGATGCTTTGGGCGGCTGATCCTTTTTCGAGCTCTTGCGTTCGGCGCTCACGAAAGGCCCAACCTTTCTTTCCAGTAGTCGGCGATGCGCGCCCGATCGGCCGGTGCGAGGGCGCGGAAATGAGCAGCCCGCGACTGAATCTCGACCTGGGCCGTGATCGTGCGCGGGTCGCCCGGCAGCGCAAAGCGGGCCTGAGCCAGCTCGCCGTCGGGAAAAGGCAGGTCGCGCGCGAACGTGATGTGGTCGGGATCGATCGCAACCGATAGCCGGAACGCGCGGTGAGAACCGCCTCGATCCCAGCGCAGCTCGACGGGCAGCTTGGCCGGTGCCATTCCAGAAGGCACGTTATGCGCGGCGCGTCAAAACGTCAATAGACGTAGGATTGTCGGCAATGAGCCGCGAAGGAACACAATGAGACGATCGCAAGTGGCGCTTTTGGCGGCACTGGCCTTGGGACGATGGATCGCCTGTGTGCACGAGCCATCGGTGACGGTGGTGGAGGAACGGATCGAGCCCCAACCCGGGCCCGATCCGCTCGGCCAGGGCCGCTTGACTGCGCGGCCGCGGCCTCCGGCGGGTGTTGCCGAGCCGGGCACGCATCCGTTGGGACTTGGCACCGGCCGCGATGGCCTCCTTCATATACCGACCGGACAGCAGCCCGACCGGCCAGCGCCTCTGCTGGTGCTGCTGCACGGGGCGGGCGGCGACGCCGCGCACGCGCTGGCCCGGGTGCGCGCCCCGGCAGACGAGGCTGGAGTGGTTGTCTTGGTGCCCGAGTCTCGGGGCGCGACCTGGGATCTGGTGAGCGGCCGCTTCGGCCCCGACGTGGCTTTTCTGGATCGCGCTCTCGACCATGTGTTCGAGCGCTGCCTGATCGAGCGGGCGCGCATCGGGATCGCCGGATTTTCCGACGGCGCCTCCTATGCGCTCTCATTGGGCCTCGCCAACGGCGATCGGTTCGCCCGTGTGATCGCCTTTGCGCCCGGCTTCATTGCGCCGGTGCGCAGGGTGGGCCGGCCGCGCGTCTTTATCGCGCATGGGGTTTCCGATCCGATGTTGCCGATCGAGCGCCATGGCCGCCCGATAGCGGCCGCGCTTCGGCGAGCCGGCTATGAAGTCACGCTCAAGGAGTTTGCAGGCGGGCACCTGGTGCCGGAGGAAGTGGTGCGCACCGCCCTCGAGTGGTGGCTTCACGAATAGCCGGCAGCTGCGCACACGGCATCGTGCAGGAGCGGCCGGAAGTCGCGGATCCTGGTGTTGTCGCGGCGGGGATGGATCCGGTTGGATAGGAGCACCACCCAGAACGGGCGCACGGGATCCATCCAGATCGAGCAGCCGGTGAACGCCAGATGCCCGACCGCTTGGCGGGGAAGCCGTGAGCCGGCCGCCGAGTAGCCGCTCTGCGCCGGGTGGTCCCAGCCCAGGCCCCAGGTCGAGGCCGGCACGCCGGCGAGCGCAAAGAACCGCTCGCGGGTCCTGCCCGTGACCAGCGTGTCGCCCAGGAGCGCGCCCAGGGCCGCGTGCACGTCGTCGGCCGTGCCGAACAGACCCGCGTGCGGCGCCACGCCCTCCATCGCGCGCGCGTTCTCGTCGTGCACGATGCCGACCAGCGGCGTGCCGTCGGGGCCGAGCTCGGTGGCGGCCGCGTCGGCTGCGGGCCCGTAGGCCGGCCCGTCGGGCAGGAGCGCCTGCACGAGCACGTCCAGACGCGCGCCCGCCAGCCGTTCGATCAGACGCCCCAGCACCAAGAAGCCGACGTCGGAGTAGACCGAGCGTGTGCCCGGCTCGTATTCGAGCGGCTCCCGGCAGGCCAGATCGTAGATGTCCTCGCGCGTGCGCGCACGCGGATGCTCCCAATAGGGCCGGTGCGTCGGGAAACCGGCGGCGTGCGCGAGCAGATCGCGCACCCGTGGCCGCGCGTGTACGAGCTCGGGCAGGAGGCGCTGGGCGGGCGCGTCCAGGTCCAGCAAGCCGGCCTCGTGAAGGCGCATGGACAGAAGCGTGGTGGCGAGCGGTTTGGTCAGCGAGGCCAGATCGTAAACCGTGTCGCGGGTGGCGGGTCGGCGCCCGGCCTCCGGCACCAGCTGGGCGTGGCCGCACGCGTGAACGTAGATCGGTTGGCCGGCGTCGGCGACCAGGAGCACCGCGCCCGGGAACACACCCTCGTGGACGGCCCGTTCGAGCAGCTCGGTCACGGCGCGATCGTCGAAGCGCGCAGCCACGGCGCCGCTACCGCGTGGGCGGCCGAGTACCGTTGAATTGCTGTCTGGAGTGGCAGCCCTGGATGCTGCCGCATTGGGGGCTCGCGTTGGTGTTGGTCGTGTAATCGATGTTGCCCGACAGGTAGTCGCCGGCCAGTGACCCGGTTGCGATTGCAGTGATGGTGTACGTGCAGGCGCCCTGCGTGTAGCTGCGGGTTCCGTGGATGCTGGCCACGAGCGTGGTTCCGCTGGCGGTGCCGGTGAACGTGTTCGACCCCAACGCCCCATTGACGTACAGGCCGGCCGCTCCCCCCACCACGGCACTGACCGACTGCCCGCTCTGGGTCACGCTGAGCGGGATGCCGCTCGTCATGGCGCCGACGGTCCAGCCCTGGAAGTTGCAGCCGTTGTCACCACTGGTCAGAGCAATCGAGTAATTGCCGGCCATGTTGACGGTCGAGTCGCCGCAGCCCAGGAGCAGCAGCAAGGTCCAATAAAGTCTGCGCATGCCTCGAATATATCCCATCCCCGGGCCGCGCACGGTAGAGTGCGCGGAAGTGCCGAGGATGGCCGAGCTCGCGCCCGGGAAGCTCCACCGCGCCCTCTCGCGCTGGGACGGCATCGCGGTCGCGGTCGGATCGGTCGTCGGAGTCGGGATCTTTCGGGTCACGGGCGAAGTGTTCCGCGGCGCCGGCAGCGCGGGGCGCGCGCTTGCGGTGTGGGCAGTGCTGGGCGCGCTCGCCCTGGTCGGCTCGTTCGTGTACGCCGATCTGGCCACGCGCGTGCCCGAGGCGGGCGGGCCCTATGCCTACGTGCGGGAGGGGTTCGGCCGCTTCGCCGCATTTCTCGATGGCTGGATCACGGTCGGGGCCGGCAACCCGGCGCTGCAGGCAGCCGGGGTGGCGTTCATCGTCGAGAAGCTGATCGAGATGACGGGCGTGGCGGCGCCGCGTCTTTTGGCGGTGGCGGTGGTGGCGGGCTTTCTGGTGTTCAATTGGCTCGGCGTGCGCGTCGGTGCGGGCGCACAGAAAATGTTCACCCTGTTCAAGCTGATCGCGCTGGCGGGTCTGATCGTGCTGGCGCTGTGGCCGCTCAGGGGCCCGATGCCGCCGGTCCCGCCGCTGGCGGCGCTGCCGCTCATCGCTGCGCTCAACGGGGCCTGGTACGCCTATGTGGGCTGGCAGGACGGGTCCCTTTTGGCCGAGGAGCTGCGCGAGCCGCGGCGCGATCTGCCGTTTGTGCTGGTGGGCGCAGTCGCCACGGTGGTGGCAGTGTATCTGTGCGTCAATGCGGCCATCATCTACGCAGCGCACGGCACCGGCCTGGCAGCGACCGATCAGCCGGCGCTGGGGATTGCCGAGCGGGTGCTGGGGGCGCGCGCGGGCCGGCTCATGTCGGCGGTGATCCTGGTATCGATGATAGGCGGCACCGCCGAGGGCTTCCTGGTCCATCCCCGGCTCGGCTTCGCGCTGGGCCGCGACGGCCTGGCGCCGCGCGCGCTGGCATGGGTCAACGGGAGCGGCACGCCCGCGCTTGCGCTCTCGCTGCACTCGGTCATCATCGCCGCGCTGGTCCTGACCAACCGCTTCGCCGACATCCTGTCGCTGCTCGTGTTCACGCAGGCCCTGCAGGCGGTGCTCGAGTCGTCCAGCTACTTCGTGGTGCGGCGGCGGATCACGGGCGCGCAGCTGACGCCCCTGCATCCCGTCCTGCCGGCCGCGTTCGTGGGCGCCAATGCCGCGCTCGCGGTGTGGGTGGCGGTTTCGGACCCCTGGCACACGCTGTACGGCATCCTGGTGGTGGCGGGGGCAAGCGTGGCCTATCTCGTCTGGCGGCTGCTACAATAAGCCCGACGTGTTCGGCCGCTACCAGCTCGTGGAACGCATCGCCGTTGGCGGTATGGCCGAAATCTACCGCGGCCGCATGATCGGCGTGGGTGGGTTCGAGAAGCCGGTGGCGATCAAGAAGATCCTGCCGCGCCTGGCGCGCGACGAGCGCTTCATCAAGCTCCTGATGAACGAGGCTAAGATCAACGCCTCGCTCTCGCACGCCAACATCGTGCAGATCAACGACCTGGGCCTGAACGAAGCGGGCGAGTACTTCCTGGTGCTCGAGTACGTCGACGGGCGCGATCTGCGCGCGATTCTCGATGCGGCCCGCGAGCGCCGCTCCACCGTTTCGCGCGAGGTGGCGCTATTCATCGGCGGAGAAGTGTGCGAGGCGCTCGAGCACGCGCACCGGCTCTGCGACAGCGACGGCAAGCCGCTCGGGTTGGTGCACCGCGACGTCTCGCCGGCCAACATCCTGGTCTCGTACGCGGGCGAGGTGAAGCTGACCGACTTCGGCATCGCCAAGCAGCTCAAGGAAGCGTCGCTGGTCACCACGCTCAAGGGCAAGTTCGGCTACATGTCGCCCGAGCAGGCGCGCTCGCTGCCGGTCGATCAGAAAAGCGACCTGTTCTCGCTGGGCGCGATCCTGTACGAGATGCTGCTCGGCCGTAAGCTGTTCGAAGGCACCGACTTCGAGGTGCTGCAGGCGGTGCGTGACGCGCGCATCGTGCGGCCGCGCGACGTGCGGCCCGATTTCCCGCCCGGGCTCGAGCAGATCCTGCTCAAGGCGCTGGCGCCGCGTCCGCGCGATCGGTGGGAGAGCGCGGCTTTGTTCGGCGCCGCGCTGCGCGAGTTCCGTTTCGCGATGACGAGCGGGGGCGGGGGCGCGCCCGAACTGGCCGCGTGGCTGGCCAAGCTGTTTCCGCCCGGGCGGCGCCCGACCGACCCGCCCAGCGAGTTTATCACCATCAACACGGTGGCCGGTTTTCGTCCCCCCGACAGCCTGCCCACGCCGACACCGACACCAACACCGGTCGCGGTCACGCCGGCGCTGGGCACGCCTGGCCGCGCCGACGGTCCCAACCCCATGACGCCGGCCTTCGATGTGGAGCCCACCGCCGTGGCCGACCCGCTGGCGCGCTCGCTCGACGCGGCGGTCGAGCCATTTGCCCAGCTCATCGATCTGCGCCCAGTCGTCCCCGAGCGGGCGAGCCCAGATGCCATCGCCCAAGGCGACGCAGGTGTGCCGGCGGGCGCCGGCGCGGGCGCAGACCGGGGTACCGAAACGGGCGCGAGTTCAAGCGCCCGACCAAGCTCCAGCGGCGACTCGGGCCCGCAGCGCGCCGGAGAGCCGCCGCCACCGCCTTCCACGCGGGCTTCGCAGGCGCGCCTCCTGGCCCAGCTCCTGCTGACGCCGGCGCCCGAGGATGAGCCGCCCGAGAACGCGCCTTTCCAACCGGTCGAGGAGGATCAGACGACCGGCCCGCTGGGTGGCGTCAGCGCGCAGCCGCCCCCGGAGCCTCGCGTATCGATCGAAATCGCGTCGTCGGATCTGGTTTCGACCTCCACCACCAAGCCCAAGCCCGGGCAGGCGCAAGGCGAGGTGCCCGGTGCCGCGCCCGCGCCCAAGCCGCACGCGCCCGCCCCGCCGCTTCGGTTGCGACCCCGACGCTGGCCCTACACGCTCACGCTGGGCCTTTTGGCCGTTGGCGCGGGCGCATGGGCGCTCTGGCGCAGCGCGGCCCCTATGCGTAGCGAGCTTCTGGTCGAAAGCGAGCCCGCCGGTGCCACCGTGCTGGTCGATGGGGTGGCGCTGCCTGGGGTCACGCCTCTCAAAACCGTGCTCGTGCGCGACGAGCGCGAGCACGAGGTCGAGCTGCGCCAGATCGATCGTTGGTCCTACCGCACGGTTGCGCGGGCCGATCGCAGTCAGATCGCGGTGCGCGGCCGACTCGACGCGGCTCGGGTGGGCCTGGAGGTGAAGTCGCAGCCTGCGGGTGCGCGCGTGACCGTCGACGGCGTGCGAGTGTGCGAGACCCCGTGCACGGTCCGGCGGGTGGAGACCCGACGCCGCCACCGGCTGCGCATGACGCTGGGCGGCTACGCGGCCTGGGAAGAAGAGGTCGAAGTGTCCCCGCAGGGCCTGGCGCCGATCGATGCCAAATTGGTTGCGCTCGCCGGGGTCGGTGAAGAAGGGGCAGCCGGGAGCGCGGTGCGGCGAGTCGAGGAGGTGGGACGATTGGACGCGCGCACGGGCGATCACCATGCTGACGCAACGGGGGCGCATCGTGCGACCGGTGACGTCGTGCTCAAGAGCGATCCGTGGGCGCGCATCGTGGTCGACGGCAAGGACATCGGCCGCAACACCTCGGCGGCCACCTTCAAGCTGCCGGTAGGCAAGCACGACATCATGCTGGTGAATCCGCCGCTCAAGCTCAAAAAGAGCTTCGCGATCGTCGTGCGCGCCGACGAGGCCACGCGCAAGTTCGTGCCCCTTCGCTAAGGCCGCCGACCAATCTACCTGCGCAGCACCACGTCCACGTTGTCGGTTTGCATCACGACCATGACCGCCGCCGTGCCGGCGAGCGCCGCCCCCACGATGGTCCAGAACCACCAGCGCGTGTAGAACGAATGCGACGGCTCGGGCGCCTGCTGCGCAGGCGGGACCGGAGCCGCGCTGGCGCCGGGCGGGCTGGTGCTGGTGGCACCCTGGGCGCGCAGCGCGCCCGCGAGCGCAGCGGCCACGGTCTCGGGCGTTCCGCGCGCGGTGGCGAGCGTGCGTCCGCTCGCGACATCGAGAAGGCGCGCCTCCAGGACGGTCGCGCCCGCCTCGCGGCGCAAAGTGGCCTCCACGATCGCGGTTGCGTTGGCTGCGCGGGCGGCTGCCCGCAGGTCGCGTGGCCGCGCCTCACCGGAGGGCGGGCTCGGAGGCCGCACCGTGCGAGTGGAGCCGGTGGGCAGCGCCACCACTTCGACGGCAGGCATCTGCCCGCCGCCCGCGGCCATGCACACCAGGTGCTCGCCGGCCGGGACGGCCACGGTTTGGGGGGCGGGGCCGCGAACCACGCCGTCGACCATGACCTGGCCCTCGCCTTCGACCACCAACGTAGCCTGCGTGCGGGCCGCGCCCTTCCGTTCCGCATTCCACAGCGCGAGCAGGCGCGGCTCGTACTCGCCGGGCTCGAGCTTGCGATCGGGATCGAGCACCGCAACGCGCCGCAGGGCCGCTCGGGTATCGGCGGTGTGCCCGATGTCGAATTGGATGCGCGCGCGCATGAGCAAGAGGTCGATGAGCGGGCGGGGATCGGCGCCCGGTGCGCGTCGATAGGCCACTTCGGCACGCTCCAGCGTGGCGACGGCGCGGCTCTCCTCGAACGACGCCGAAAGCTTGCGTGCCTCCGCGAGGGCACCCATCACGATTTGGGCCGATAGCTCACTGTCCCCGCCGAGCCCGCCGCTGGCACTGGAAGAGCCGCTGGCCGGGCCCGCCACCACGCGGACCCCGGCCAGCTCGAGCTGGTGCCGCAGCGCCGCGCCCAAGGCACGTGCGTCCGCGCGATCCGGGGGCTGGGCGGCCACCTCCGCAACCAGCACCACCGGTACAAGCGCGACCAAATGCATGCTCGCGCTCGAGTATACTATACTGCCGTCGGGAGATTGGATGCGGGCGAGCATTGGGAGCCTGCTTGTGCTGCTCGCCGCCGGTTGCGGTGGAGAGGTCGAGATCGACCTCGTGCGGGCCAGCTTCGACAGTCCCTTCCAGGGGCTCGATCGGCTGCGCGTGAGCGTGCTCGATTCCGCGGGCGCACTCTTGACAGAGCGCGATCTCGATCCGTTGGCCCCCGATTGGAGGGTACCCGGCCTCGACCCGGGCAGCGGACGAGTGGTGCTGGTCGAGGGGCTGGCAGCCGGCGAGCTGCGCGCGCGCGGCGAGAGCGGGCCCTTGACGCTGGCTGCCGCCGAGACCCGGCGGGCACCGGTGCCGTTCGCGACCTTGCCGGTTGCAATTGCGCTGCCGATTTCGTCAATCGCCAGCGGAGTGGTCCAGGTCGACGGCCGGCTCGACGAGTGGGCGAATGCGCCGGTGGCGGCCGTCCTGGGCGCGCGCAATGCCGTGATCGGGCAGCCGCGCAACATGGCCGATCTGTCGGCGCGCGTGCAGCTGGCCTGGGGGGCCGACGGGGTGTACGTGGCGGTGCGGGTGCTGGACGACTGCGTTCTGTGCGATCCGCTGTATCCCGACATGATCATCGTGTCGTGGGACGGGCGCGGCGACCGCGAACCGAACTATTACGGCCCCGACGATGGGTACGTGACGGTGGGCCCGAGCTTGATAGAGGCGCCGGCCCACGTCGTCGCCGGCGTGGCCCTGCTACCGGGCGGCTACACAGTCGAGGTGCGCATCGGCTGGGAAGCACTTGGCGTTCCCGCTGCCAGGGGCGAGCTTCGGATGGGCCTGGAGATCGAAATCTTCGATGGCCGCGGAGGCGCCTACCAGGTTGTCGAGGCGTGGGTGCCGAGCCCCGATCCGCTGGATCGGCGACCGTTCCCGGCCGAGATGGGCACTCTCGCCGTCGAGACCTGGCCGTAGCCGGGCGAGCGCACCGGCATCGGGGCGGCGGCACGCCGGGTCTACGCGCAGAAGTCGCGCACCACGTCGTAGAGCACACCCAGACCCCACTTGAAGCCTTCGACCGGGATGCGCTCATCGTCGCCGTGGAAGAGGTCGCCGAAGCGCAGGTTGCTCTTGGGGTCGAAGCGGAGGGGCGAGAAGCCGTAACAACGGGTGCCGAGTCGGCTCCAGTACTGCGCGTCCGTGAAGCCGGGCATGAGGTAGGGCACGGCGTGCGCACCCGGAGCATGCCGCTCCAGAACCCGACAGATGACGTCATAGAGCGGGGTCGCAGGGCTGGTTGCAATGGCGCGAGTCGAGCGCAGCACCTCGATCTCGAGGTCGCGCCCCACCACCTGGCGCAGCTCGGCCACGAACGAGCTCTCGGTCTGGCCGGGCAGGAGGCGGCCGTCGAGGTCGCAGGTGGCTTCGCCCGGAATGACGTTGACCTTGCTGCCGCCCCGCAGAATGGTCGGGCTGGCCGTGTTGGACAGCACCGCGGCAAACGAGCGCGCGACCGACCGGTCGGGCAGGATGCGCAACGCCGCCGAGGCCGTGCGAGGATCGAGCAGTCGTCGGAGCAGCACGCGCGGCGCCAGCGGCAGCTCGGCTCCCACCCGCCGAACGAACTCGACCACGTGCGGCGTGGTGTGCTGGGGCAGCCGCTTGCGTCCCAATTTGGCGATGGCCCGCGCCAGCCGCACGTTTGCATTGTCCTCGCGCGGCATCGAGCCGTGCCCGGGTGTGCCGCGCGCCCGCAGCCGCACCCAGCACAGCCCCTTCTCGGCCACCTGGATCGGGAAAAACGTGCGACCGCTCATGTGCATCGAGAAGCCGCCCACTTCGCCGAGCGCGTATTCGGCGCGCACCAGGTCAGGATGCTCCTCGACCAGAAAGCGAGCGCCCAGATCGGATCCGGCCTCTTCATCGGCCACGCCGGCGAAGATGACGTCGCGACGCAGCCGAACCCCGGTCCGCTTGAGCAGCTTCAGCACGGTCATCGACTGCGCGACCATGTTCTTCATGTCCACCGCGCCGCGGCCCCACACAAACCCGCCCACGCAGTCGGCGGAGAAGGGCGGATGGGTCCAGCACGCCGCATCGGCCTCCACCACGTCGAGGTGCCCGCCGAACAGCAGGGGCGCCGCCTCGCCGGTTCCCTTGAGGCGCGCGATCACGTTGCCGCGGCCCTTCTGCTTTTCGATGAGGATGGGCTCGATGCCGTCGGCGCGCAACGAGTCGGCCAGATACGCGGCGGCCACCGACTCGCCACCCGGAGGGTTGGTGGTATTGATACGCAGGAGCGCGCGCAGGTGCTCGAGCGCCTCGTCACCCGCGCTCGGATGAGCCTGCCCGGCCCGCTCGGTCGCCATCGCCTTCTTATATGACGGCGGCCAGCCCGCTGTCAGCTAGTGAGAGGGGTCCGGTCGCTTGGGCGCCGGCTCGCGGTCGGACTTGCGCGGCCCGAACAGGAGCCACACCATCGCGTAGCCGACCAAGCAGGTTCCCAACGTGAAAACGACCGTCAACGCTTCCTGCATCAATGACTTTTCAAGTACATGCCTGCGCCGAGTAGGGTCAATGCCAGTGGGCAGGGTCGCCGAGCCTCCTCACGGCGGCCAGGGCTGGCGGCCCTGCAGATCCACACGCGCGCCGGTCTCGATGCCGTGGGCGCGCGAAAGCAGCTCGAATGGCGGCCGCTTCGAGGCCCCCGGTCGCCCGCCGGTCGGCTTCCAGCACCGCCGCCAGCACATCGCCAGAGTCGCTATTTGAGCGGGCCAGGTCTGCAATCGCGTCCGGCGCCGCTTCCTCGACGCGCGCCTGGCGCGGGAGCGCGGCCACATCACACCGCAGATGAGAGCTGCGTCCATCCGAGGCCACGGGCTGGTCCGCTCCTCCGTCGTCGGCGAGCTCGGCTAGCTCTGCTTCGGGATCCTCGGGCGGGCCGCATCCGAGCGCATGAAGTCCCATCCACGCGACGCCCAGCGCCGCGCACAGCAACCGCTTCATGGTGGTCCCCTTTCGGTGCCGGTCGCGACCGGCTGCAGGCAAAGGCCCGCCGCCTCCGAGTGCGGCGGGCCCCCTCGATGTCCTCTCCTCTAGCGCACGGGCGCCTTGACCCGCGCGATCGTGGTTGCACCGCTCACGGTCAGATAGGGGCGCAGCCGCGCGAACGTCTTGCGGCCGATGCCTTTGACCTTGACCAGGTCTTCTACCGTTCGAAACGGTTGCTTCTGGCGATGGGCAATGATCGCCTGTGCGCGCACCGGGCCGATCCCGGGCAGTACCGCGAGCTGGGTCGCGTCCGCCGCGTTGATGTTGCAGCTACCCTGGACGGGTGCTGGGGTGCGGGGCGGGCGCGCGCCTTGCGGGCTCGCCGGGGCTGCGCCCGAGCCCAACCCAGGTCGCGACGTCTGGGCCCGCGCCGAGAGCGGCGCGAGCCCGGTCAGGAGCCCAAGCGCCACCGGAATGATCAAGCGACTGCAGCGTTTCATGACAGACCTCCTTCGATTCCCACGATGGCGTCGCTGGAGGCGCGCATGCGCTCCTCGCTGTCGCCACGCCAGTTGTCCTTGCGCACGTAATCGCGGATGTGCAGCGTCCCGTTGGTCGGCGTCGCATCCAGCTTGACCGTGATCGAGTTGTCCCGATTCAAAAAGCCGATCCCGATGCGCACCCAGCGGTCTTTGCGCCCCTCGACTGCCTTCATGATCGTATAGACGTCCTTCAGCTTCTCCTGCGGATATGCCATGAGCCTTCTCCTCGCGTGTTGAGGTTCCGTTTCCGTCGGCCGACGCGGGCGGTCTGAGCAAGCCGCGTGCCGTGCGCTTGCGAGCGCAAACCCTTGAAAGCGCACGCCGCCCCACCGACGGCAGTGACGGCTCACCGTCACGTGCCGGAATCCGGCCGGCCAGAGGTCGGCCAAAGCGGGGCCAGAACGCGCGCCCGCGCGCGGCCACCGCGCCCGCGCGCGGCCACCACGCGCGCTACGACCGGACCCGTCGCGGATCCAGCGCGTCGCGCAGCCCGTCACCGAGCAGGTTGAAGCCCAGGACCACCGCCGCGATCGCGACCCCAGGCACCGCCGCCAGGTAGGACGCGCGCCACAGATAGGTCGTGCCCTGATTGAGCAGCGCGCCCCAGGAGTAGGCGTTTTGCGGCCCCAGCCCCAGAAACGACAGCGACGCCTCCACCAGGATGATCCCGGCAAACCCGAACGAGGCCTGAATGATCAGCGGCGACAACAGATTGGGCACGATATGCCAGGCCGCCACCCGCACCGGCGAGGCGCCCAGCGCGCGCGCCGCCTGCACGAACTCGCGCTCGCGCAACGCCAGCGCCTGCCCGCGCGCCACCCGCGCGTAGCCCACCCATCCATTCAAAGACAAGATAAAGACCAGGTGCGCTGCGCTGGTTCGGGGCATCAGAGCGGCCACGGTCAGGTTCAAGAGGATCCCGGGAAACGCCAGCAGCACGTCGATGAGGCGTGACAGCAGGTCGTCGATCCAGCCGCCCGCGTAGCCTGCGATGGTCCCCACCACGGTCCCGATGCCGAGGCAGGTCAGCACGGTGGCGCCGCTGATGGCGGCCGCGAGCCGCGCCCCGTACAGAAGCTCGCTCAATAGATCACACCCGTTTTCATCGGTTCCCAGAAGGTGGGCGCCGCTCGGCCCGCGCAGGAGCCCGGCCAGGCTCTGCGCATTGGGATCATAAGGGGCCAAAAGCGGGCCCACCATCGCGAGCAGCGCGAACAGCACGACCAGACCCAGGCCCGCCCACGCGCCCGCCCCGAACCGCCTCACTTGCGGATCCTCGGGTCGGCCAGTCCGTAGGCCAGGTCGACCAAGAGATTGATGATGACGTACGAAATCGCGATCACGATCACGACGCCCTGCACGACCTTCCAGTCCCGGGTCGTGATGGCGTCGAGCATCAGGGTGCCCAGCCCGGGCCGCGCAAAGATCTTTTCCGTGATGATCGCGCCCGCGAGCAGCGCGCCGAACTGGATGCCGGCCACCGTGATCACCGGAATCAGGGCATTGCGCAGGGCATGCTTGAAGATGACCAGCCGAGCCGGCAGCCCCTTGGCCCGCGCCGTACGCACGTAGTCCTCGCCCACCACCTCCAGCATCGACGAGCGCGTCATGCGTTGCAGCATGGCCATCAGGTGCGTGGCCAGGGTCGCTGCCGGCAAGAACAGGGCGCCCGGCTGGCCGGGCTCGGCCGCCGGCCCGGGCAGCCAGCCCAAACGCACGTAGAACAGGAAGATCAGAAGCGGACCCAGCCACATCATGGGCATCGACAGGCCGGCCAGCGCAATCGCACTGGCCGCGCCGTCGAGCAGGCTGCCCTGGCGCAGGGCTGCTCCTACGCCCAGCGGCAAGGCGAACAGGAGCGCCAGGCCCAGCGCCGCCACCGCCAGCTCGAGCGTGCGCGGAAACGCGCGCGCAATCATGGACGCGACGGTCGGGTTGGGCGAGACGCACGAGTGGCCGAGCGAGCCCGATCCGACGTCGCGTGCGAAGGCCTTCAGCTGCCCGCCCAGCGGCTTGTCGAGATCCAGGCAGCGCCGAACCTGCTCCTTGTCGCGCGGGTCGGCCGCCTCACCCCCGGACAGCACGTCGACCGGGTCGCCCGGCACCAGATGCCGCACGAAAAACACGAGCAGCGCCGCTCCCACGACAGCCAGGAGGCCGCCGCCCAGCCGCCGCAGAACGAAGCGGCGGAGCTCCGGGCTCACGGCTCCCCGGCGTCCTGAGCGGGCGGCGCGTCTACGGGCGCATCGAGGGCCGCATCCGGCGGTGCTGCGTCGGGCATCGGCATTGCATCGGGCCCCGCGTCGCCGGGCATGGGCGGCTGTGCACACTGCGCGGTGCAGAAGCGGGCCACCCCGGCCGGCTGGTTTCCGCGCGGCAAAAGCTCGACCCCGCCCACGTTGGTGGGGCAGCAGTTGTAGCCGTCGCGGCAATCGCCTTTGGACGAGCACGATTTCATGCAGAAGCGGCGCTCGAATCGCGGCTCCACACAAAACCCTTCGGCCAGGCAGATCTCGCGGACGCCACAACCGCTGCTGTTCCTGGGGTCGCACGGCTCGGACAGCTCGAGAGCCTGCGCCGGGAAGAAGCGCACGCACAACGCGTCATCGGGGCAGCTCGAGACGTCGCAGCCTTCGACCGTGCAGTAGCCGCTGGGCTGCGACACGTCACACTGGCGGTCGCCTTGCGCGCTGCATTGCACGTTGGTCTCGCAATCGTCCCCGATGTGGCGCCCGCAGGCAGCCAACGCGAGGAGCGCGAGGAGCTGGAAAACGAGTCGCCAACGCATAAGTCGCGGCACTATAGCACACCCATTTCGACCATTAGACCGGCGGTCCGCGTTGCCAGATGCCCGCTCGGGAGCGTTTCGTTTTTCATCTGCTGTGACACGAAAGCCCAGGCGGGCCGATTGATTCCATCCTGTTTCCAACGAGTTGGCGGTTGGCGCAAAGGTTGCGACGCGGCCTTGCCGTGCCCACGCGGGGGTGGCTCTGGCTGGCGCCGCTGGCGGCAGCGTGCGCGGCGTCGCAGCATGTCGCGGGAGGCGAGCCCGGCCATCTCGTCGACGGATCGGCCAGCGACGCCCAGCCGGCCGACGCCGAGGCCGCGGACGCGCGGCCGCCCGACAGCGCGGCCGGGCCTGACTCGGCGCCCCCCGACTCGGCCCCGCCCGACTCGGCTCCGCCCGACTCGGCGCCCCCCGACTCCGCATCACCCGACACCCGCCCGCCTGCGCTGCGCCTGGATGCGATCGATCCCACGAGCGGGCTGGCCAGCGCGGTGCTACCGGGGGCGCTCGTCCGCGGCGATGGCTTCACGGCCACCACCACCGTCCGGCTCGGCAGCACGCCCGCGACCAACTGCACGCTGCTCGCGCCCACCGAGCTGCGCTGTGATTTGCCGGCGGCGCCCGGCGGCCTGCCCGCGCACGTGGACGTTGTCGTGTCCGACCCGCCGAGCGGCGCCACCGCCACGCTGCCGGCCGGCTTCACCTATACCGCTGTGTCTACCGATGTCACCTGGTGTGACGTGCAGTGGCCGCCCAGCGCCACCGCAGCCGCCGGCACCGCCTCACCTTATATGTATGGCCAGATTTACCAGGCCGGCCTGACCGACAGCACGAGCAGCCCCGCCCCCGGCATCACCGGCCAGCTCGGCTTTGGTCCCACCGGCTCCGACCCGCGCGCGTCCAACGCCTGGCGCTACCTCTCCGCGACGCCCAACCCGGCTTGGAACTTTGCGCAGAACAACGACGAGTACTACGCGCAGCTCACGGTGGCCGCGGCCGGCAGCTACCTGTACGCGTTCCGCTTCTCGCTCGACGGCGGGTTGCACTTCACCTACTGCGATCTCGACCCAGCCAATGGCGGCTTCGATCCGGCTCACCAGGGCCTGCTCACGGTCACTCCGTAAGCCGGCCGCCGCCGCCGTCCGCGTGGTACCATGTCGCCCGGCGGATCGCGGCATGATTACCGTCCTCACCTCCAACAACTCGGCTGTGTTTCGACAGCTGGGCTCGCGCGCGTTCCAGCGCCTGGGCGTGCAGCACCGCGTGGCCACCAGCGGCCGCGAAGCCTTGGACCTGGTGCAGCGGGAACGGCCGGCCCTGGCCATCCTGGACGCGCAACTGCCCGATCTCGACGGCTACGAGGTGTGCCGCCGCATCAAGTCCGACCCCGAGCTGGCGGCCGTGCGCGTGATGCTGGTCCTGGGCAGTATGCTTACGCGAGAGCAGCTTGATCAGCTGGGCGCCTCCGGTTGCGACGACGTGTTCTGCGTGCCCGCGCCCTCGGACGAGCTGTACCAGCACGCGGCGCGCCTGATCGGGCTGCCCTACCGGGGCAGCCGGCGCATCCACGTGCAGCTGCGGATCGAGCTCGAGGCGGGACCGCGCGTGATCGAGGGTCGGCTGCACAACCTCTCGCGCGACGGCGCCAAGATCAGCCTCAAGCAGCGCGTGGGTACCGCCACCGATGTGCGCCTGCGCATGAGCCGCAGCGAAGCCGAGCGGGCGGCCGCGGTCAAGGGCCGCATCGTGTGGGAGCAGGAGTCCGAGGAGGGCGAGGGCTCCACCATCGGCGTGCAGTTCGTCGACCTGCTGCCGGAGACCCGCCGCCTGATCGCCGATCTCGCGCTCTGGGAGGTCAACCCGGGCGACGACGACACGCTGGTGGTGACGCTGCAGGGCGACTTCACCGAGGTCACCGACTTTTCGCAGCTCAGCCTCAATCTGGCCGGGCGGGTCGAGTTCGATCTGTCGAGCGTGCGCTACATGAACTCGTCGGGCGTGCGCAATTGGATCGCGTTTCTGCGCGGGCTCACGCACTGCTCCGAGTACGTGTTCGTGCGCGCATCGATCGGATTCATCGCGCAGGCGGCGATGGTGCCGGGCGTGCTGGGCAAGGGGCGCGTGGAGTCGTTTTTCACGCCCTATCACTGCGATCGCTGCGATCGTTCGGAGGAGCGGCTTTTGCAGACCTCAGCCATCAGCCAGGAAGCGCAGCTCATGCCACCGCGTTTTCGCTGCGGCGTCTGCGGCGGCGAGCTGACATTCGACGATATCCCAGAGCGCTACTTCGCGTTCCTGGCGCGCACCGCTTGAGTCGGCGGCCACAAGGGGAGGAGACCTCGTGCTCACGCTTCTCACCACCAACAACTCGGCCGTGTTCAGGCAGCTGGGCGCGCGCGGCTTCCAGCGTCTGGAAGTAAAGTGTAAGGTCGCGACCAGCGCGGAGGAGCTCATCGAGCTGGCGCGCCGCGAGCGTCCGGCCCTGGTCATCCTCGACGTGGAGCTGCCCGACATGGACGGCTATGAGGCGTGCCGGCGCCTGAAGGCCGACCCCGCGCTCGCGGGCCTGCGCGTGATGCTGGTTCTGGGCAGCGTGCTCTCGCGCGCCGATCTGGCGCGGCTGCGCGAGTCCGGTTGCGACGACGTGTTCTGCGTGCCCGCTCCCGCCGACGAGCTGTACCAGCACGTGTCGCAGCTTTTGGGCTTTCCGTCCCGGGCCAGCCGGCGCGTGGGGGTACAGCTGAAGGTGCAGGTCGAGAGCGGAGCCCGGCTTCTGGAGGGGCGGCTTTTGAACCTGTCGCGCACCGGGGCCAAGATCGCGCTTTTCGAGCCGACCCGGGCCCGCGAGGTGAGCTTGCGCATCGCGCGCAGCGAGCGCGAGCGCCCGGCGGTAACCCGCGCCCGTGTGGTGTGGGAAAAAGAGGCGGCCGAAGGCGACGGCGGTGGCTTCGTCCTCGGGGTCCAGTTCGTCGACGTACCGGCCCGGGCGCAGCAGATGGTCGATGCGTTGGCGCTGTGGGACTTCTGGACCGGCGACGACGGCGCGCTGATGGTGACCCTGCAGGGTGACTTCACGGAGACCACCGACTTTTCGGAGCTGTGGCGCCAGCTGTCGGCTGCGCAGCGGCCGGTCGAGCTCGACCTTTCACGGGTGCGCTACCTGAACTCATGGGGGGTGCGCAACTGGGTGGCGTTCCTGGAGGGGCTGCCGCCGTACCTGGAGTATGCGTTCGTGCGCGCCTCAGTGGCTTTGGTGGCGCAGGCCGGCATGGTGCCGCGCGTTCTCGGGCGGGGCCGGATGCTGTCGTTCTATGCACCCTATCACTGCGAAAGGTGCGATAGGAGTGAGGAGCGCCTCCTGCAGAGCGCGAGCGTGGGCGCCAGCCGGCCCTACGAGCCCCCGCGCTTTCACTGCACGGTCTGCGACGGCCCGCTCACGTTCGACGATCTGGCCGACCGATATTTCTCGTTCTTGGGCAGGTGAGGCGGCGGCTCAGCAGCAGGGCCAGAAGGCCTGCCAGTGGCAGGAGGTGCAAGCCCGGCCAGCCCGGGCTCAGCGTGCAGCCCGAGCCTGCGGCCGAGTAGGGCGAGCCGATGTCGGCGCGGGAGGAGACAAACCAGACGGTGGGATGGCGCGCCAGCTCGACCCCGTCGACGCGCACGGTCACCCGTGCGGCCGCGCCCGCGCGGTCGGCCACGAGGCGCCGCTCGTAGCGACCGAACTCGGACACCGCTCTCGGCTCGTCTAGCCAGCGGCCGGCGCTCGCGCTGATCTCGACCGCGTGCCCGGGCGGAAGCGGGAGGCCGCTTTGGTCCTTGGGCACAACCGTCACCACCGAAAATCCAGCCGTGGCAAGCGGTGGCAGGAGGTCCCGGCTCACGCCGACCGCGGACTGGGCCGCGTCGACCGGTCCCGGCTGCGCGCCGTCGAGCACCCGGGCCGCCACATCGACCGCCAGCTTGCCAAACCCGAAGCGCGGGCCCCAGGCGTTGCCGAGCCCGGTGAACTGGGCGTCCGTGCGTGCGCTGGCCCGCAGCAGCTCGCGCATCCGGACCGCGTCGAGGTCGGGGCGCTTCTGCAAGAGCAGTGCGACCGCTCCGGTCACGTGCGGGGTGGCCATGGAGGTCCCACGCAAAAGACCGTGCACTCCGTCATCGGCCCACAACGTGCGCAGGCGCGTGTGAAAGGCCGATCCCGGCTCGGGCGGCCGCGCATCCGCCGACAGCGACGAGGTCACGAACTCGCCGGGCGCCGAAAGATCGGGCTTGAATCGTCCATCTGCGGTCGGCCCGGTGCCCGAAAAGAACGATCCGTCCCCGATGCGAAGCTCCCGACTCACCGCCGTGCCCAGGAAAGAGCGCCAGCTGCTCCTGGTCGTGTAGGAGCCCACCGAGATGATGTTTTCGGCAATTCCCGGGATGGTCAGGTGATCGTCCGCATCCAGCTCGCCACGCACGCCCACGTTGGCCGGTATCGAGCTCGAGCTGATCCACAGATCGAAATGCGCGCCACCGCGCAGCTCGACCTGCCAGTTCCCGCGCGCGGGCGGTCCCGCGCTCGATTGCTGCACCGAGCAGTAGGCGCCATTGCGCCCCGAGGCGGCGTCGGTACCGGCGCGCGCGTGGTCGACATACACGTGTCCCTCGGGCGTGTCCATGTCGGTGGCGCTCATGAACTCGACCGGCCCCAGCACGCGACCGGCCGGGCTTATCACGGTCACGGTCAGCCCGCCGCTCGTGGGCGGGTACCACACCTCCCAGGAGAAGCCGACCGGTGGTGCGCCCACCGGCCGGGTGTACGGATCGACCTCGATCGGGACCCGCGCGCGCCCGCGCCCGGCCAGCTCGCCCGATGCGTGGATGTCGTCCCCGCCGTCGTTGCCGGCCGCGGCCACGATGATGCGCCCGGCCGCGCTGGTGCCGCTGCCGACGAGGGCGGAGAGCATCTCCTCCATGGCCGAATGACCGGTGTGCGCGGTCGATTGCGCGCCGATGGAAAGGTTCACCACCGCGGGCCGGCCCAGCGCGGCCGCGCGCTCGAACACGAAGCGCACGCCGTCGGCGATGTCGGTGTCCGAAAACCCGTTGCCGCTGCCGCGTGTGCCCTTGACGATGACCAGGTCCGCGCCCGGCGCCATGCCGACGTAGCGTCCCGCTGGCAGCCCGGCACCGGTGGCACGTCCGCTGCCGGCCGCGATGCCGGCCACGTGCGTGCCGTGTCCGAACAGGTCGCGCTCGGTGAGCGCAGGCGACGCCGGCACCCCAGCCGTCCGCTGTGCGAGCGCATAGTCGATGTCCGTGGCGTCCCATACGGCCGCCTCGGGCGCGGTGGCCAGCTCCGGGTGCAGCCCGCCCGCCCCCGCCGAAACGTCTTGCAGATACAGCACGCGCGTGTGGCCGTCCGGCCGCCGGAAATCCTCGTGCGTGATGTCGATGCCGGTGTCGACCACTCCCACCACCACGCCGCGCCCGTCGAGATCCGGCTGCGCCGCGCGCGCGACCAGGGTGCCGGTTTCGGGCACGCTGCGATCGAGCTGCGTGTGCAGGATGTGGGCTTCCTCCAGATAAGCGCCCTCGAGGGTAAGCCCGGCCAGCCGCTCGGGCCGCACGCGCGCGGTGTACCAGTGGCCGGCGTGCGAGACCGGCTCGATCCCGGCCGCCTGAAGCGCCGCCGGCGGGCCGCCAAAGCGCACCCATACCTGCAGCCGCCCGTCGGGCAGATGGGGCAACGCCTCGGGCGGCATGCGTCCGTCGGCCACGAACGCCAGCGCGCCCGACAGGCGCGGCCGGGCGTGGGCGGCGACCGGCAAAAGCAATGCGAGGACGAGGGCGGGGATCCTCAACAGCGAGAGTATATGCTAGCCTGCGGACGGGTTCATGATGGAGAAGGCCGACTTCCTGGCCGAGCTGGCCCGCCTCGAGCGCGAGTACCAAGCCGAAAAGGCCAATGTCGGCAGCTACCGATCCGAGGGCTGCAGCTTCTGCTCGAGCTGCATGTTTTGCACCGACTGCGCCAACTGCCACCGCTGCACCCACTGTGTCGAGTGCTCGCAGTGCACGCACTGCTCGCACTGCTTGCGCAGCGAGGCCTGCCACTCGTGCGCCTACTGCGTGGAGTCGCGCCACTGCTCCGAGAGCGCGTACCTGACTCGCTGCGTGTCCTGCGCCGGCTGCGACTACTGCTTCGGCTGCGTCGGTCTGGTCAAGAAGGATTTTCACATCCTCAACGTCCCGTACCCGCGCGAAGAGTTTTTCAAGATCGTCAAGCGGCTCAAGCGAGAGCTCGGGCTGCCGGACTGATATGAGTTGATGTAAAAGAGACGAGGTCCTAACCCCTGATGCGCGCCGTGGTCCAGCGAGTCAGCCATGCCGCCGTGCGTGTGGGCCCCGAAACGGTGGGCGCGATCGAAGCCGGGCTGCTCGTGCTTCTGGGCTGTGGCCAGGGCGACAGCGATGCCGATGCCGACTACCTGGCCGAAAAGGTGGCTCACCTGCGCATCTTCGAGGACCAGGCCGGCCTGCTCAACCGCTCGCTGGGCGAGGTGGGCGGGGCGGTGCTGGCGGTCTCGCAGTTCACGCTGTACGGGGACTGCCGGAAAGGCCGGCGCCCGTCGTTTACCGAGGCGCTGGCGCCCGAGCCCGCGCAAAAACTCTACGAGCGTTTCGTCGAGCAACTCCGTCGGGCCGGCCTGCAGGTCGAGACCGGCCGCTTTCGCGCAACCATGGACGTGGAGCTCACCAATTGCGGCCCCGTGACCCTGCTGCTCGACTCGCGGCGCGCATTCTAGCGCTGGCCGGGGCGGCGGCCGCGCTGGCCATGCCCGCGCGCACGCACGCGTCGATCGAGGATCTGTTCGGTTTCGGCGCCCGTTCGGGCGCTCTGGCCGGCGCCGGCGCGTCGGTGGTGGACGGCTATGACGCCTGCTACGAGAATCCGGCCGGGCTGGCCGGTGTGCGCACGCGCCACCTGACGGTCGGGTACCAGTATGGCAAGTTCCTGCTCGAGTTCGACCGCTACGCCGACCCCAACACCCAGGACATGCACGCCAGCGTCGTGGGTGCCCAGCTGCCGGTGCCTTTTCGAGGCGCGCTCCAGGACCGGGTGGGCCTGGGCATCGCGTTTCTCGCACCCTACGGCGTCATCGCGCGCGCGCACGTGCCCGCGTCCGACAAGCCCATCATGGTGCTGCTCGACGATCGCACCCAGGTGGTCGCGGTCGAGGTGGCGGCAGGCCTGCGGCTGTCGCGTCGGTTCGACGTGGGCGCGGGCGTGCTCGCGCTGGCGGCCCTGGTCGGTGACATCAACATCGAGGCCGACCCGTCCGGCCGCATCGGCGCGCGCTCGGAGCAGCAGCTGGTGGCCGACTACGCGCCCATCTTTGGGGTGACGCTGCATCTGGACGAGGGCGACATCGCTCTGGTCTACCGCGGCGTGTCGGCAGCCGGCTATGACGTCACCATCAGCAACAACCTGCTCGACCAGCTCCCGATCGGGCTCCCGCAACTGCGCCTGCACGGGGTCGCGCAGTATGATCCGCGCCAGGTCACGTTGGAAGCGGCTTGGCACACGCTGCCGCGCATTCGCGTGCTGACCGGCGTGACCTGGAAGCGGTGGTCGGACTATCCGGGGCTCGCGGATGTGCCATCGGCCCGGTCGCGCCCGCTTCCGCATGCGATTTACGGCGACACCTTCACCGGTCGCATCGCGGCCGAGCGGCTGGTGGGTGAGCATGGCGTCTTGCGGCTGGGCTACGCGTACGAGCCCACGCCGGTTACCACGCCCGAGTATGTGGTCGAGTACGACAGCAACCGGCACGTGTTCGGCATCGGCTTCGGGCTGTCCTACGCGCCCTTCCAACTCGACCTGTTCGGCCAGTGGCATGTGCTGGAGCGTGAAGCCCACTCGGGCGGCAATGTGTTTACGACCGGGCTCACGCTGGGAGTGGATCTCCAGTGAAGAGGCAGTGCGCGCTCCTGCTCTTGCTTGCGGCTGCACCGGCGCATGCCAACCCGCTCGACGCCTTCGGTCTGGGCTCGCGCGCGGCCGCCATGGCGGGCGCCGCCACGGCATCGCCCGAAGGCATCGCGGCCAACTACTACAACCCGGGCGCGCTGGCGGCCGCTTCCTCGATGTCATTCGACATCGGCTACATGCTCGCCTCCCCGCACATGTCGTGGAACGGCCGCGATGCCGGCGTGGACCAGACGCGCGGCATGTTCGCGGGGCTCAACGTGCCCGGCCGCGTCGGTGGGCTCAAGCTGGCGCTCGGCGCCACCATCTTCCTGCCCGACGACCGGCTGACCCGCGTCAAGTCGGAGCCGCTCTCGGGGCCGCGCTTCATCTACTACGACAACCGCACGCAGCGCCTGTACATGGCCGCCAACGCCGCGGTCGGTCTCGGCCATGGGCTTTACTTCGGCGCCGGCTTCGTCTGGATGTCGTCGAGCCATGGCAACGTTCAATTGAACGGCCTGGTCGGGTTTCCGGATCCGGAGCAGAGCGATCTGCGGCTCGCGATCGACTACCAGCTCGAGACCGTACGCTACCCGCAGATGGGCCTGTTCTGGCAGCACAGCGACCGGCTCACGTTCGGCCTGACCTATCGCCACTCGTTCACTCTGCGGCTCGCGCAGTCGCTCCACATCGAGGGCATCGTGGGCCCCCTGAGCCACCCGCTCATCCAGAACGGCAAGGTCGATGTGAGCTCGCAGTCGACCGACCTGTTCCAGCCCGCCCAGCTGGCTGCTGGAATGGCCTTCCGGGTCAGGCCGCGCTGGCTGGTCACGGCCGACGTGGTCTACGAGCGCTGGTCGGAGTTCGAGAACCCGGGCGCGGCCATCCAGCTCTCGGCCGACCTCAAGGACTTCAATCGCTTCGTGCACATCCCGAATCCGCCGCAGCCGCAGGCACCCTACTTTCACGATGTGCTCGCGCTGCGCTCGGGGGTCGAGTACTCGGTCCCGCGGCGGGGCTCGCGCCTGGAGTGGCAACTCCGCGGCGGCTACGGCTACGAGCCCTCGCCGGTGCCGGATCAATTCGGCGAGACCAACTTCGCCGACGGCGACAAGCACACGCTGGGCACGGGCCTCGGGGTCGTGATCCGCGATGTGCCGCTGCTCGAGCAGCCGCTCGCGCTCGATGCCCACCTGGCCTGGACCATCGTGCCCGCGCGCCTTACGCGCAAGGCGCTCGAGACCGATCCGGTCGGCGACTTCGAGGCCTCGGGCTGGGTGCTGGCGACCGGAATCACCATGAGGGTGTCGTTTTGAGGGGGCGCGCGGCGGCCTGGAGCGTGCTGCTGACGGTTTGCGCGGCTGCGTGCGGCACCCGCGCCGAGCCCGGCAACTCGCCCGAGAACCCGCCGTTTTCAGGCGCCATCGGGTACCACAAGATCGACGGCACCTATGTGCTGCTCGATCCGGTGGCCGATCTGACCGATCCGAGCGTGGTGGCCGACTCGCCGGCTGGCCCTTTCCACATCTGGTTCACCTACGGCGGCGCCACCATCCGCCGCTCCGATCTGCCGCACCTGGGCACCGACGCCACACCGCCGCGCCCGGCGCTTTCGGCCAGCGAGCCCTGGGAGGCCGGTCGTGTGGCCGCGCCCTCGGTGGAACGGGCCGCACAGGGCTTTCGCATGGTCTACGAGGCGGCCACCGATGTCATCGCCGTCGTGGTCTCGAGCGATGGCGAGACCTGGACCGGGAAGCGCGAGATCGCGCGCGGCCACACGCCCATGCTGGCGGGCGGGCACTTGTTCTTGCAAGACAGCGGCTTCGTGTATCGCGAAGGCACACCCCTGTTCACAGGAACCGACCCCGACGTGATCGTGCGCGCCACCCCCTCCGACCGTCTGATCTGGCAGATGTTCTACAACTGCCCGGGCCGCAACTCGATTGCGATCTGTTACGCCGGCTCCTGGGATGGCGCGAGCTTCGTCACCACCGGCGTGCCGATTCTGCAGCCCGATCAGCCCGACGAGACCGGGCCGTCGGCCGTGCTCTCGACCGATCAGGCCATCTTGTTTTTCGCGCAGAAGCCGACCGGGCTGAAAAGCCGGATCGGCGCGGCGGTGGCTCCGTGAGCATCCCTTAAGCGTCCGTTTGATCTTCCGATCTGGCTGTGTTACGGTCGGTGTGATGCTCAGCCGTCGGCACGAGGCAATCGTGCTTCGAGGCGGTCCGCAATGAGGGTTCGATTCTGGGGAGTGCGCGGCTCCCTGCCCTCCCCCGGTGTTCACACCAACCGCTACGGCGGCAATACGTCCTGCGTCGAGGTGCGGATCGGGGACCAGGGGCCGCGCATCATCATCGACGCCGGCACCGGCATTCGCAAGCTGGGCAAGGACATGGCGAACGCCGAGTTCGGCCAGGGCCAGGGAGCGGCCCATCTTCTCATCAGCCACACCCACTGGGACCACATCCAGGGGCTGCCGTTTTTCTCGCCGCTTTATCACAAGGGCAACCGCATTTTCGTGTACGCGCGGCAGCGCGACGACACCCACCTGCGCGCCGTCTTCCAGTCGCAGACCGAGGATCCCTATTTTCCGGTTCCGTTCGACTCGGTGCAGGCCGATGTGGCGTTGCGCGAGCTGATCGAGGGCGCTCGATTCGAGATCGGGCCGGTCAAGGTTTCCTGCACGCGGCTCAATCATCCCTGGATCGCGATGGCCTATCGGCTCGACTACGAGGGCCACTCGCTGGCTTACGTCACCGATACCGCGCCCTTCCGCGACATCCTGTTCGAGCACGAGTTCATTCAATCGCCGCCCGAGCCGGGCGCGCCCATGCGCCCTGACGACGCGCGCAAGCTCAAGGTCATGCGCGACGGCGTGGTCAGGCTGTGCGAGGGCGCCGACCTGGTCATCTACGACACCCACTTCACGCCCGCCGAGTATCGGCAGTTCCCACACTGGGGCCACTCCACGCCGGTCGACGCCATGGAGATCGCCGAGGAGGCGGGTGCGCGGATGCTGGCGCTGTTTCACCACGCGCCCTCGCGCACCGACGACGAGCTGGATCAGATCCTGCTCGAGAGCCGGCGTTCGACCCGCAAGCTCGACGTGATCGCGGCCAAGGAATCGATGGAGGTCGACCTGGCGACGCCCGCGGCCGCTGCCGCCGGGGAACACTGATGGAAATCACGTTCTGGGGCGTGCGCGGCTCGATCCCGGCGCCGGGCCCGGAGACCAACCGATTCGGCGGCAACACTTCCTGCGTCGGCGTGCGCTCCGCGCGCGGCGAGCTGGTGATTCTCGACGCCGGCACCGGCATCGTGAACCTGGGCAAGAAGATGATGACGCAGGAATTCGGTCAGGGCCGCGGCGAGGCCACCATCCTGCTCTCGCACGCGCACTGGGACCACATTCAGGGCTTTCCGTTTTTCGTGCCGGTTTTGATCCCGGGCAATCGTTTCACCGTTTATGGGCCCTCGCGCAGCTCCGGCATGCTCGAGGGCATCCTGGAAGGCCAGATGAACCCGCACTTCTCGCCGCTGTACACGCTCAAGAATATGGGCGCGGCGCTCGAGATCCATGCGGTCGGGGAAGGCCAGACATTCGAGGCGGGCGGGCTCAAGGTGACTGGGCGCCTGAACCCGCACGGCACCACCAAGGCGCTCGCCTACCGGCTCGAGGAGAAAGGCCGGCGCTCGCTGGTCTACGCTTCGGACTGCGGGTACACGCAAAACGGGCCCACGACCGAGGTGCTGGAGCTGTATCGGGGCGCCGACGTGCTGGTGCACGACTGCACCTACACACCCGAGGACCGAGCCGAGCGGCTCGGGCGCGGCTTCTCGTCCATCCTGGAAGCGGCGCAGGCGGCGGCGCGCGCGGAGGTCAAGCATCTGGTCATGTTTCACTACGACCAGGACTACAGCGACGAGCAGGTGGATGCGCTGATGACGCGTTGCCGCCAGATGCTCGATGAGGCCGGCGGCAAGCACATCAAGCTCACGGCGGCGGCCGAGGGATTGACGATCCGGCTGTAGCTAGCTTATTCACCACAGAGAACACAGAGAGCACAGAGAAAAGAAGAAGATCTAGTCGGAAGGGTGAGGGCACTCAGCGCGGAAGCGCGCGGATGGTCTCCTGGGTGATCGTGGCGCCGGTCTGGGTCGAAGCCAGATTGGACAGCGCCGGCGGGGCCTGATCGACCTCCAGGCCGATGGTGTCGTCGAGCGTGGCATCGAGGGTGACCGTTTGGGCGCCGCGCAGCTCGAACGGCGCGCTCTCCGCCTCCCCATGCGAAAAATAGAAACGCGCGACATAGCTTCCGGCCTCGAGACCCGAGAACTGAAAGTGCCCGAGATCGTCGCTGACCGCGACCACCTGGATGCCGTCGCTGCGCGTCACGATGACGGTGGCGCCGGCAAGCGGCAGCCCACTGGGCGAGCGGACCGTGCCGGAGACCGCGCCCTTACCGTCCGGTGCGTTCGAAGGCCAGGTGCCCGTCACCTGGGCCCGCGAGCGGAAGGGCCCATGAGCACATGCAGACAGGAGCACGAGCAGGCTGACGACACGCATGTCTCCATCCTATCACTTACGGCGCGGTCAGAACGCGCACCTCGGCGGCGCCGGTGAAATCGGGATTGGCCTCGTCGAGCAGGCTGGTGATGCGCGCCACCTCGCCGAAGCACTCGTGATAAAAGCCGTACTGGATGCGCCTCCGCATGGTGCCACCCCCGAGCTGCTGCGTCAGGTCCGTGCGCACACGCAGCGTGTTGTCGAGGCGCGCCTGCGCCAGCACCAGCTGGCCCTTGCCGTCGATCTGGACGCGGTAGGTATCGGTCGAAGAGAGCGGAAAGCCCCCGAACATCCCATTGGCGATGATCCCGGTGTCCATGTAGGTCTGGCTGAGCGCCATCGGGAAGCGCAGGAGCGCGATCGGATGATCGTAGATGGCCAGTGTCTTTGCGTCCTCGGTCGGCGACGCGAAGCCATACAGATACAGAACATCGTCGGCGGCCCGAAAGGCGCCCAGGGTCCCGGTCGGCAGATCGGTCGTGACCACGTAGCCGGCCTCTGGAAAGTTGGGCGCGTACCAGCCCGCGGGCGCCGCCAGCGTGAGCGTGGCCGGGTTGCCGGTCGGATGATCGAAGCTCCACACGGTGACGCCTTGAACCATCTCACCGCCTGGTTTGACCGCAATCGGCTGGCTGGCGGTCCCCGATTGCACCAGATAGGTCACCTGCAAGCCGGGCGTGAATGCCAGCTCGTTGCGCGCGATCACGCCGTCGTTGTTGGGAAAGCATCCGGCGGCCGCGTCGGCCCCACCGCCCCCGCCGCCGTCGGGTGGCACGTAGGCCGACGACACGCAGGCACAAAGGCCAAGCCCAAGCCCAAACCCAAGCCGAAGCGCGTACAGACAGGTCACTCGCATCCTCTGCTCCCTCAGAACTTGAACGCCGTCAAAAAGTGTATGGTTTGCGCGGGCGCGGGCGCGCGGCCCAGCAGCCGCAGGCCATCCAGGGGCGCGAGCACGCCGTAGGCCAGCCGCGCCTCGAATGCGGCATCGTAGAGATAACGCGCCGACAAGTCCACCTCGACGCCCAGCGGTGTCGACGTGACCGACGGGGTGCTGGCCGCCTCCATGGCCTGCGAGTAGACCAGGTTGCCTTCCAGCACCAGCTTGCGCGCGGGCCGCCACTCGAGGCGCGGCCGCACGTAGAGCGCGTCCGTGATGCGGCCGATGATGCGCCGCCACAGGATCAGATCGATGCGGTAGTCGCGGTTGAACAGGAAGTTGTCGACCGTGGTGTCGCCGGGCGGGTGGGCCTGGCCGCCGTCGAGGTCGCCGGGCACGGGCAGCGCCCCAATGCGCACGCCGAAGCCGGGCGCGCTGTCGCCGGAGGCGTAGCCGAGCTCGGCTCCTACGGCGATGCGGGCGCCCAGGCGCTCGAGCCGCGCCACCGCGCCCACCTGGGTCTGGGTGATGGCCTGCCGGAACGCGACCCCGGGCACTGGCGACGCATCGCCGATCCGGCCCCGGAGCAGCACCGCCTCGGCCTCGGCGCGCCAGGGCCCGGCCTGGTAGAGGCCCCAGCCGTCGAAGGCACCCGTGCGCAGGTCGCGCTCTACATAGGCCGCCGAGCCGAACGGGCCCACCGGCGGCAATTGATACCAGCCCGGCGCGTCGCGGCTCTGCCAGCGGTAGCTGGCGAGCAGGCCGTAGTTCCAGACCGGCCGGCCGCTGACCAGCTTGCGCGCCACGGCGCGCGCATCGTCGACCCGCCCGACCGCAAATGCGATCGTCCGCACGTCGTCGGAACGATCGAGATCGATGAGCTGCCCGAACCGCACCACGCCCGGCCCGACCGCCGCCAGGTCGTAGGCCAGGAGGAACAAATGGTCCGCGATCCAGGTCTCGAATGCGATGCGATCGCCGGCGTCGCCGAAGTCGCAGTCAAGGCAGTCGCCGCTGTTGACGAACATCCCGGTGCCCCAGGACACCAGCGCGCCCATGCGACCTGCGGCCAGGATGCCAATCGGCAGCGTGACCTCGCCCCAGATGCGTTTCACGCGCAGCGAGTCGGCGGGCGCCTTCTGGGCGGTCGCGCCGGCCGAGTAGGGCACCTCGTCGGAGGCGGGCAGCGCAACCGGCGTGGAGCCCAGCCCCACGTTGTCGAGCACGTCGACGCGGGCCCGGATGCGCACGCCCAGGCCCAGGTCGAGCCGTGGATCGATGCGCAGCCGCATGTCGGCCGCGGTCAGGGTCTTGTCAGCGGGGTTGGCGGCGCTGGTGGGAAAGTAGGACTGCCCCGACGGCGTGGTGCCGACGTTGAGATCCAGGTCGTAAAACAGATCGGTGCGCACGCGCAGGTAGCCGGAAGCGGAGAAATCCCGATCGACCGGCGCTGCCTCGAGCGCCTCGGCGACCGCGAGCAGGAGCGCGAGGGCGGTCATCGCAGGAAGTCGGCCAGCGCGCGCGCAGTCGGGCGCATACACTCGATCTCGGGAATGTGCCCACACTCGCCGATCACGACCAGCCGCGCGTGCGGCAGCTCGCGCGCCAGCCGCTCGCCGAAGCGCAGCCGAGCCACCCGATCCTCGCGCCCCCACAAGACGAGCGTCGGCACGCCGAGCTCGCCGTAGTGGCGCTCCAGCTCGGCGAAGTGCGCCATCCCGCGCGCGGCTGCCAAGAGCGCGGCCAGCGCGCCCGGCCGATCCAGATTTTCGTCGACGCGCTCGACCCGCTCCTCGGTGACGAAGCGATCCGGATCCTGAAAATCGAGCGCCAGCTTGGCCGCCGTGTTGGAGCGGTAGAAGAGCGCCATCACCAGCTCGCCCAGGCCCGGCACCTGCGTCCACTCGTGAAACGGCCCCAGCTGATCCGCGTAGCAGAAGGCCGACATCAGGACCAGCTTCTCGACCCGCTCGGGATGGCGCAGCGCGAGCGCGAGCGCGATCGAGGCGCCCCAGGAGTGGCCGACCACGCTGACGCGCCCGATCCCGCGTGCGTCCAGGAGCGCGATGAGGTCTTCGGCCAGCGTCTCGGGCGAATAGTCGCCGGCGGTGCGGTCGGACAGGCCGAAGCCGGGCAGATCGGGTGCCAGCAGGCGCAGCTCGCCGGTGCCGCCCGCACCCAGCTCGTCGGCGAGCTCGCGCCAGGACGCGCTCGAGGCGCCGTAGCCGTGGATGAAGAGCACGCTCCTCTTGCCGGGGCGGCCCGAGTCGACCACGTGGATGCGGCGCCCGCGCACGGAGGTGAACTCGCTGGCTGGCCGCTCACTCTCGACCGATCGATGGGCAAAGGAAACACAGCCTATGAGTCCGAAAAAAATCACCACAGAGAACACAGAGAACACAGAGGATACAAAAGGAACCGTTTCGAATCTCTGTGTTCTCCGTGTTCTCTGTGGTTCCACTACGTGCCTACGACCAGGCCGCCGTCGACGCCGATGACCTGGCCGCTGACGAACGACGCCTCGTTCGAGGCCAGAAACAAGTACAGGCGGGCCACGTCTTCGGCCTCACCCAGGCGCCCCAGCGGCGTGTGCGCCTTCTGCGCGTCCAGGATCTCGGGCGGCATGCTGGCCGTCATGTGGGTGCGGATGAAGCCGGGCGTGACCGCGTTGACGCGGATGCCCTTGCGCCCCAGCTCGCGTGCCCACACCCGGGTCAGGCCGACCACGCCCGCCTTGGCGGCCACATAGTTGGACTGCCCAAAATTGCCGTACAGCGCCACGATCGACGACGCGTTCAGGATCACGCCCGGCGTCTTGCGCTCGACCATGGCCCGCGCGACCGCCTGCCCGACCAGAAAAACCCCCTTGAGGTTGACCGCGAGCAGATCATCCCACTGCTGCTCGTCCATTTTGAGCAGGGAGGCGTCGCGCAACAGGCCGGCGTTGTTGACCAGAACGTCGATACGTCCGAAGCGATCGAGCGCCGTGCGCACCATGTTCTCGACCTCGGCCCGGCTCGACACGTCGACCGCAATGGCCATGGCCTCGGGGCCGCTGGCCGCGCAGGCCGCCGCGGTCTCGCGTGCGCCCGCCTGGTCGCGATCGGCCACCACGAGCTGGGCGCCCTCGCGCGCGAACAGGAGCGCGGTCGCACGCCCGATGCCGCGCGCGCCGCCGGTCACCAGCGCTACCTTGCCCTCCAGTCGGTGCGCGCTCATGCCTTGCCGTACCTCTCCTTGAGGGCCGGTTTCAACACCTTTCCGCTGGCGCCGCGTGGCAGCGCGGGTACGAGCACGATGCTGCGCGGCACCTTGAACCGGGCCAGCCGGCTCTGACAGTGCGCAACCAGGTCGGCCTCGCGAGCGCTCGCACCCGCGCGCAGCGCGACCAGGGCGCGTCCGACCTCGCCCCAGCGCGCGTCGGCCACCCCGATGACCGCGGCCTCGGCCACGTCCGGATGCGCGGCCAGCGCCTGCTCGATCTCGGCCGGATAGACGTTCTCGCCCCCCGAGATGAACATGTCCTTCTTGCGGTCGACGATGAAGTGGTAGCCCTGCGCGTCGCGGCGCGCGAGATCGCCCGTGAAAAACCAACCGTCGCGCAGAGCGGCCGCGGTGGCGGCGGGATTGCGAAAGTAGCCCAGGCACACGACCGGCCCGCGGAGGACCAGCTCGCCCACCTGGTCGGGGCCCACGTCGCCGCCGCTGTCGTCGACGATGCGGGCATTCAGGTAAAAGTTGGGAAACCCGATCGAGCCCGCCTTGCGAAACGCATCCTCGGCGGTCAGCGAGAAGTCGTTGGGCCCGACCTCGGTCAGGCCGTAGCCCTGGCGAAACAGGACGCCGCGCTCGCGGTAGGTCTCGATGAGCCCGAGCGGGCAGGGCGCGCCGCCGCACAGCGCGAAGCGCACCGAGGACCAATCGGCGCGCCCGAACGCGGGCTGCTCGGCAATCATCTGGAACGTGGTGGGCACACCCATATGCGTGCTGATGCGCTCGCGCTCGGTGAGCAGGCTGACGCGCTCGGCGTCGAAGCTGCCGAGGAGCACCACGCGGCCCCCGCGGTGCAGGAGCGGCGTGGCCAGGCAGTTGAGGCCACCGGTGTGAAACAGCGGCAGAAAAACCAGCGTCGAGTCGCGCGCCGATAGCCCGACCGCGAGATCGGTGTTGTGCGAGTTGTAAATCAGTTGCCGGTGGGGCAGCAGCGCGCCCTTGGGATGGCCTGTCGTACCCGAGGTGTAAAGTAGGATGATGGGGTCCTCTAGGCCTGCGGGCGGCCAGGGCGGAGGGGCGTCGGAGGTGGCGGCCGCCAGCAGGCTCTCGTAGGGGGCGCCGAAGACAATCCTGCGCGAAGCTGGCAGCGCGTCGGCCAAATCGGCACAGGCCCGATCGAAAAACAAAAGGTGGGGCTCGGCGTCGCGCACGATGAAGTCCAGCTCGTGCGCGGTCAGCCGCCAGTTGAGCGGGCTGTGAACCGCGCCCAGCTTGCCGCACGCGAACAGGAGCTCGAGCTGCTCGCCGCAGTTGTGCGCCAGCACGGCCACGCGGTCGCCGCGCTGAACGCCCAATTCCTGCAGCGCGCACGCCAGCCGGTTGGCGCGTGCGTCGAGCTGGGCATAGGTCCAGCGGCGCCCGGTGTCGGGCTCGAACAGCGCCTCGGCGCTCGGGGTGCGCTGGGACCAGTGGCGCAGCCAGTCGCCAAAGTGGATCATGGGCGGCGCCCCCGCGGCCTGCGCAGGTGACGTGCGGCCCGGCTGACCGGCGCGGGCCGGCTGACCGGCGCGGGCCGGCTGACCGGCGCGACCGCCCGCGCAAGCGACGACCGCTCGAGCAGCCAGCGCGCGACGCGCGGCCACAGCGTCTTGTGCGCGGCTGCGCCGGTCGACAGCCCGATGTGCCCGCCCGTCATGCGCACCAGCTCGCGGTCGGTCGTGCCCGTGCGCTCGAGCAGCGGCTCCGACGAGCGGGGCGGACAGATGTAGTCGCCCTCGGCCACGATGGCCAGCAGCGGGCAGCGCACGCGCGCCAGCTCCACCCGGCCACCGCCCAGGCGCCAGCGCCCACTGACAAGCCCATTTTCGCGATACACATCCTCGATCCACTCTTCGAACGCGCGACCTGGAAACGGCACGTTGTCCTCGAGCCAGGTTTCCATCGCCAGGAAGAATCGACAGAAATCGTCGTCGTCGATTTTCTTGCGGGCGTGCACGAATTTTTGCGCCAGGCCGACCGGATCCAGCATCTTGAACGCAGGCTGGAGCACGTAGTCCGGCACGTTGCCGAACGCCTCCACCAGCTCGCGTGCCCGCATGCCGTCGGCGCGGGCCCAGGTGCTGAGCGTGCCGCCGTCATGGCAGTCGACCGGAGCCGCCAGCGCCACCAGCGTGCGCGCGTCCAGCCGCCCGCGCGCGATGGCAGCCAGCGCCAGCGTGCCGCCCATGCAGTAACCGAGCACGTGCGGCCGGGCGTCGACCTGCGCGGCCGCGCGCGGCAGGACCTCGAGCGTGTAGTCAGCCAGGCCGCGATCGCGGTCGGAAGGCTCCGCCACCCCCCAGTCGAGCAGGTACACGTCGAGCCCGCCCGCGCGCAGCCGCTCGACCACTGAGCGTCCCGGCAGAAGGTCGAGAATGTAGGGCCGATTGATCAGCGACGGAACGATGATGAGAGGCGCCCGCCGCTCACCCGGCCCCCCGTAACGCAGCAGCCGGGCCTCGCCCTGGCGCCACACCTCCTCATGCTGCGTCGCACCAACCGGCGGATACTCGAGCGCTGGCCGGGCGCGCGCGGCACGCTCGAGATTGATCCAACCCAAAAGCCCGGACCGGTATTGCTGCTTGAGCAGGCTGTAAAATGCGCCGACGAAATCGAGGTTTCCGGGTGATTCGGTTTTTGACATCCCTGGAGGCCTCTGGCAGAATCGGCGGTGACTGTACATGTGCACCTGCACAGTGTCAACAGTTCATTGTGCAATGCGGTAGAAAGTGACCGAACCGGCGAAAAAGAAACGGCGTGGCCGACCTCCAGCGCGCGATCGCGCGGGCGCGGATCCGAACGTCACCCTGATCAAAAAGTACGGCAACCGGCGGCTCTATGACACCCGGCGCAGCCGCTACGTGACCCTCGACGACCTGGTCGAGGTGATCGCACGCGGCGAGGAGATCCAGGTGCTGGACGCGCAGACGGGCGAAGATTTGACCAAGCGTGTGATGACCCAGATCATCCTGCACGAGGAGGAGCGCAAGCGGCTCAACCTCTTGCCGATGTCCTTTCTGCGCAAGCTGATTCAATATCGCGACGAATCTCTGCGCGAGTTTTTTCAAAAATACATGTCGCTCTCGCTCGACCTGTTCATGCAGGCGCAGAAGGACATGGAGCGGCGCATGGAGGGCTTTGGCGCGGGCTTCGATCCGGCCACGATGAGCGCGTTCTTTCCGTGGTTGCAAACTGCGTCCGGGCCGCGTCAGGCGGTGCCGCCGCAGCCACCCCCGCCGCAGCCGCCGCCGACCGCGCAGCCGCAGCCGCCCAAGCCGGGCCAGCCTGGCGAAGCGGTCGCCGACGAGCTGGCCGAGCTGCATCGCAAGCTGGCCGATCTCGAGAGTCGGCTCAAGCGGTAACCGCCGTGGCGCGATCGGGCCTTGTGCTGGCGCTCGCGCTCGGGGCCGCCGCGGCGTGCCACCGCGGGCCGCGCGCTGCCGGCAGCCTGCTCGTCGAGCGGCCCTACCGCGTGCAGCTGCCGGCGCGCGTGGATCCGGCTCGGCCCCTGCCGGTCGTGGTGCTGCTGCACGGCCTGGGCGCGACCGCGGCCTGGCAGTCGGACTATTTCATGCTGGGGCCGCTCGCGGACGCCAAGGGCTTTCTGCTCGCGCTGCCGGACGGCACGCGCGGCGCGGGCGCCGATCGGTTCTGGAATGGCACCGACGCCTGCTGCGACTTCGACGGCCTCGGCGTCGACGATGTGCGCTACCTCGACGCGCTGCTCGACGATGTGAGCGCGCACCACCGCGTCGATCCCAAGCGCGTCTACCTGATCGGCTTTTCCAACGGCGGCTTCATGGCGCATCGCTTCGCCTGTGAGCGCGCGGCGCGCGTGGCCGGGTTTGCGAGCGTGGCCGGAGCGGGCTGGATGGACGCGAGCCGCTGTCGGCCCAGCGAGCCGGTGGCGGCGCTCCAGGTCCACGGCGACGCCGATGCGGTGGTCTTCTACCAGGGCGGGTTTCTGGGCGGTGGACTGCCCCGGCGCGCGCCCTACCCATCCGCGCGCGGCAGCCTGGAGCCGTGGCTGCGCCGCGACCGCTGCCATCCGCCTGCCGATGCCGATGCTGCTGGCGCCGCCGCGCTGCCGCCGCTCGACCTCAATGCCGACGTCGCCGGAGCCGAGACCACCCGCCAGCGCTGGGACTGCGCGGCCGCTGCCGTCGAGCTGTGGACCGTTCATGGCGGCGGCCACGTGCCCCGGCTGAGCCCGGGCTGGGCGGAGGCGCTATGGAGCTTTCTGTCCGCGCAGGCGAAACCCTGAGCTAGCGTCCTTGCGCCGTCAGGGCGAGCTGTCCAGCGGGGGCTGGACTATCCTATCGCGACCTCCAGCCAGTCCGCGATCTGGGGCCACAGCTCGGCGAGCGCGCGTCGGCTCGTGGTCAGGCCGATATGGCCGGTGTCGAACTCGAGCAGCTTGGCCTCCCGGCTGTGCGCCCGTTCGAGCAGCGCACGCGCCGACGGCGGCTCGCAGATACGGTCGCGCAACGCCGTCACCACCAGAAGCGGCATCGTGATCCGGGCCAGATCGATGGCCTTCTCGCCCACCACCATCTGCCCGCGCACGAGCTTGTTGTCCTGGTAGCAGTCGCGGATGTACTGACGATAGACCCCACCCGGGAACGCCACATTGTCCTCGAGCCACGACTCCAGGGCCACATAGTGGCGCACTGCGGCCTCGTCGTCGGCCCGCTCGAGCAGGTCAGTCAGCTTGCGCGGCAGATCGGCCGCCGCCAGGGCCTTGAATGCGCTCTGCAGCAGCCACGGCGGCACGTTGCCGAACGCGTCAACCATCCGATCGGCGTCGAACCAGCGGCGCTGGCTCCACAGCGCGAGCAGGCCGCTTTTCTGGAAATCGATCGGCGTGCCCAGGAGAGCCAGCGCCCGCACTGCTTGCGGATGGCGCGCCGCAAACATGGCCGCCATGGTGCCGCCCATGCAGTAGCCCAGGGTCGCCACCGGGCCCCCGCCCGCGCTCCGGCCCGCCTGCTCGACGCCCCACGGGATCAGATCGTCGACATAGTCGGCGAACGTGCGCTCGCGCCCGGCCGCTCCCGGCGCACCCCAGTCCAGCACCCAGATCTCAAATCCCCGCCCTGCCAGATGCTCGAACACCGACAACCCGGGCAGGAGATCCATCACGTAGTACTTGTTGATGAGCGAGGCCACCACCAGGATGGGTGCGCGTGCAGGCGCGCGCTGGGCCGGGTAGCGCCGCAGTGTCACGTTGCCCCTGCGCGCCGCCACCTCGTGCCGGCTGGCCCCCCGATGCGGCCATGCGACCGGTGGCCGGCCGCGCAGGAGCCGCGCCGCTCCCGCCAGCGCGGCCACGCTCGCGCGCGACCACTCGGCGCCCAGCGCGTGCAGCGCGTCGGCCACTTCGAGCTGGGCGCCGACCGGGTCGGTGGGAGGGCTCACGAGCCGCTCGGCGGCAGGGCCAACATCAGCGCGGCCGTCTGGTTCAGGAAGCGTGTCCAGGCCAGGAAGTGCCGCAGGGCGAACGCCGCTCCCTCCAGCAGCAGCGGATCGCGAACTGCCGCCTGCGCCCACTCGGAAGCCGCGCGCTGCCAGGCCTGCGAGAGCGGCGCCAGGGGCCCCGCGGGCTCCCAGCCCAGGCTCACCGCACCCCCGCGGATGCCATCAGGTTGACGGTCAGCTCCTCGGTAAACTGAAGCAGGTTGCGCCGGCTGACCGCCACCTGCTCGTGGATCTTGCCGAGCAGCCGCAGCCCGTCCTCGATCTGGCGATCGGCCTCATCGAGCGCGGCCCCGGTCATGCGCAGCCACGTGCGCGTTCGCTCCAGCATGCCGACCGTGGGGTCGAATGCGTGTGGGCTCGAGTTGCCGTTCGCACCCTTTTGCGTGCTTGGTTCCTCCCGCTGCGTCTGCGTGCTTTGCGCCATGTCTGTCTCCTTGCTTCGGGCCGCCTGAAGCGGCGGACGAAAGGCAGGGTAAGCACATCGGAGCAGCGTGTCAATAATTATTTGTGCGTTGCCACAGAAAAAATTAAACCTAATCAGTTACAGCTATATAGGCGCGCTGCAAGAGCGAAAGAATGGCTTGTGCAGTCTCCAGATCCGTGAGCGCCGACCGATCGAGAACGGTCTGCATCTGGCCAAAATTCACGACCAGCTGAAAGACGTCGAGCTCGGCCGGCGACAGATCGCGCAGCGGCGGCTGCAGCGGATGGATCATGGCCAGCATGGTCGTACGCTCGGGCAGCTCGCCTTCGATGCGCCGCAGCTCGTCGAGCTGGCGCACACCCTCCATCAGCAGCGCTTCCGTGGTTTCCTTGATCTCCTCGAGCACATCGCGCTCGTCGGGCGGCTCGAGCTCGAAGGTCCCGCTCGACCAGGTGAGAAGCCGGTAGATGGCCTTGCGCGGGGCCAGGTCGAAGCTCTCGTCGATCGATGCGTAGTAGATCTGGCCCTTGCGCAGGTAGATCTTGCCGACGCCGAGGTCGGAGCGCACCGCCAGCACGCCGCTCTTGCGGCTGGTCGACAGGAGCTGCAGCAGGTCGGGCAGCGGGATCTCCTCGATCGATCCCGACATCGGGCGCCCGGGCCCCGAGGGGCGCCGGGCAGCGCTCTGGTCCATGCGCGAGCGCGCCTCGGCCTCGGTGAGCTGGGCCAGTCCCGCGCCGTCCACTGCCACCAGCTTGATGATGGACGTGCCAATCAGGATGCGGTCGCCTTCCTTGAGCCGGACCCGCTTGATCTTCTCGCCATTGACGAACGTACCGTTGGTCGAGCCCAGGTCCTGGATGGTGATCTGGCCGGCTTGGGTCGAGATCTTGGCATGCTTGCGCGATACCATGTCTTCGACGAGCACCATGTCGAGGTCACTCGAGCGGCCGATGATGATCTCGCGATCCATGCGCAGGGGGAACTCGCCACCCTGGTACTTGCCGCTGATGAATCGCAGCGCGTATTGCGGGGCCTGGTTCAACACCACCCGAGTAGCCTCTTGAAATCCGGCTGATTTTAGCGGCTTTGGCGCACGTCGTCAAGAATCGGCGGCGCTCTTCAGCGTCTGAGCGCCCACAGGATGCGCTTATAAACTTCCGGCGACACCACCAAGCTCGAGTGGCCCAGCGGCACGGTCAGCGCGGTCGCTCCCACAAGGTCGGTCGAGAGCAGCGGGCACACCCAGTCGCGTACGGCCGCGATCGTGTAGTACTCGATGCCCTTGGGCAGGTCGCCGTGGTGCAGGTCGCGCAGGAATCGGCTCCCGGGCAGGATCTGCCACGAGCTGGCCGACCACAGCCCCACCGTGGCCACGCCGGCCAGCGCCGACCAGGTGCCCTTCTGCGGCGTGCCCATCATGATGAGCTTGCGCACCTTCTCGTGGCCGCCCAGCTTCTTGAGGTAATAGAGCCCAATCAGGCCGCCCATGGAGTGACCGATGATGTCGATCTTCTTGACCGGCGTCTGCGTGAGAATGGACTCGATCTTCTTGTGGATGAGAAACGCGGAGGCGCGGATGTCGCGGGTGTTGAACGAGCCCAGGTTGAACGAGAACACGCAGATGCCGTCGCGGCCCAGGCGGTGCTCGAGCATGAACATGGAGCCGCGCGTGCCCAGAAAGCCGTGCAGGAGCAGCACCGGTGGGTGATCGGCGTCGATGTGCTCGAGAAACGCGCGCCTTCGGATGCGATTGCCGCGCATGAGGTGGCGGAAATAGGCCAGCGCGTGGCCCCCGCCCACCAGATCCTGTCGCAGCGGCTCCGGATCGGGTAAAAGTCGCTTGAACAGCGGACGGTCGGGGCCCTCGGGCTCGGGATCGGTCGGCGCCGAGGGCGCGGGCGGCGCGGGCAGGGCGGGCTCGTCAGCCGGCCGCAGGACGCGCAGGAAGGACGGCCGCTTCATGTGACGTCGCTTGGTACCGGTTGACCGGCCCCAGCGCCCGTCTGCATCCGTCGCCGCATCCCCAGAGTATGTTAGCACAGCGGGCGATGCTATGCTGGGGTCGGCATGCCCGCCCCGCCCCCGTTCGAACCCTTCCAAATCGGGCGCTATTCCTGCTTCGAACGCATTGGCGTAGGGCCGCATACCGAGGTGCTGCGGTCCCGCCTGGCCGGCGTGGCCGGGATCGAGCGGCATTTTGCCATCAAGCGGCTGCGCGAGCCGGCGGCCGGAGACATCGGGTCGCGGCGGCGCTTTGTGCTGGCCGGCCACGCGCTCATGCCGCTCGATGATCCGCACCTGGTTCGGGCGGTCGAGGCGCGCGACCTGGCCGAGGGCTGCTTCATCGCCTCCGAGTGCGTGCCCGGGGTGGATCTGGGGCGGGTGCTGGCAGGCGGTCGGCTGGACGAGGATGCGGCTGCGCTGGTGGCGTCGCAGGTGGCGCGCGGGCTGGCCGCGCTGGCCGCGCGCCGGCTGGTCCACGGCGCGGTCGTGACCAGCAACGTGCTGCTGACGCCGGACGGCGATGTCCGGCTGAGCGATGCCGGGCTGCGGGTGGCGGTGACCGGCGAGGCGGTGGAGGCGGAGGCCGACGGGCGCGCGCTCGACGACCTGGTCCAGCAGATGCTGGGCGGCGCGCCCCGCCGGGCCGCGCTCCGGGCGGCGCTGGCGGAGGCGAGCCCGCAGCCGGAGGCGCTGGCCCAGACCGGCGACCTGGCGCGCGGCCGGACCGCGCTCGCGCTGGCCGTGCGCAAGGCGCTCGAGAGCGCCGCGGCGGCCGCTTCGGCGGCGAACGCAGCCACCGCGGCAAGCGGGGCGGCCTCGGCGGCCTCGGCGGCCGCTGCCGCGGCCGGCGCCCCCTGGCCGGCGGTGCCCCCGCCGATGCCACCGGCTTCACGCCCGCTCCCGGGGACTCCGGGTGGTCGGACCGCCCGGCGCGCGAGCGGGCCGCGCTGGCGGGTCCCGGCCGCGGTCGGGGTGGCGCTGCTCGCAGGTGTGCTGGTCGCGGTGTGCATCCAGGTCCGTCGGCAGGAGCCGCCCCCGCCCGCTCATCCGGTCGCCTCTGCGCGCAAGAGCGCCAGCCCGCCGTCTCGCCATGACCCGGTGCCGCCAGCGGCCCCGGCGTCCCCGTCAACGCCCCCGACCCCGGCGGCCACACCGACCGCGCCAGCGCCCACACCGAGGGCGCCAGCGGCACCGCCGGCCGCGCGCACGACCCCACCGGTCGCGCCGGGTTTGGTCGCGATCGCAAGCGAGCCCGCGGGTGCAACCCTTTTTGTCGACGGTCGGTCCCAGGGCCGGACACCTGCGCAGGTCACGCTGGCGCCGGGTCGTCACGATCTCGTGCTTCTGCTGGCCGGCATGCGCATGCGACGCGAAACCGTGGAGGTCCCGAGCGCGGGGCCTGCGATCGCCCTGCCGCTCGAGCCGGCCGTTCCGCCGCGTCGCGGCTCGGCCGGCCTCAAGGTGCGCTGCCGCACCGCCGGGTTGCGCATCTTTGTCGACGGCATCGACACCGGTCACGCGTGCCCGAGCGAGCGCCTCGATCTGGCACCAGGCCGGCACACGATCGCGCTCTTCGTGCCCGCGCGGGGCGGCTTTTCCGAGAAGACGCTCGATCTGCGCGTTCAGCGCCTCTCGACCCGCGTCCACTTTTCGGAATAGCTCGGTTTTTCGCTGGCTGTCCGCTACTCCTCGCGGATGTCCCCGCGCGGATCCAGACCGTACTTTCGGATCAGCTCGCGCAGGTGCTTGCGGTCGATCTGGGCCTCGCGCGCGGCGGCCGACAGGTTCATCTTGTGGCGGCGCATCAGGTCCACGATGTACTCGCGCTCGAACAGCTCCACGAGCTGGCCCTTGGCCTCCTTGAACGGCAGATCGGTGCGAATGCCCAGCGTGGGTGCCGCCTCCTCGGTCAGCGCGTCGTCCAGGTTGAGCGAGTCGCCCTTGGACAGCACGCACGCGCGCTCGAGCACGTTGCGCAGCTCGCGCACGTTGCCGGGCCAGCCGTGGCGCTGCAGCCGCGCCAGGTCTTCCGGCCCCACGTGGATGTTCCGTCCGGTCGAGAACGTCTTGACGAAATGCTCGACCAAAAGCGGGATGTCGCCGCCGCGCTCGCGCAGAGGCGGCAGCGTGACCCGAATCACCGCGAGCCGATAATAAAGATCCTCGCGGAACATCTTCTTCCCGATCTCCTCGCGCAGATCGCGATTGGTGGCTGCCACCACGCGCACGTCGACGCGCTCGTAGGTGTTGGCGCCCACGCGCCGCACCGCCTTCTTGTCGAGCGCCCGCAGAAGGGCCGGCTGCAGCTCCAGCGCCAGCTCGCCGATCTCGTCGAGAAAGATGGTGCCGCCGTGCGACTCGGCGAACGCGCCCTTGCGATCCGCGACCGCGCCCGTGAACGAGCCCTTGACGTGGCCGAACAGCGCGCTCTCGATCAGCTCGCGCGGCACGGCTCCGCAGTCGAACACCACGAAGGGTCCGTTGCGTCGCGGTGAGTGGTTGTGGATCTCCTCGGCGATCAGCTCCTTGCCGGTTCCGGTCTCGCCCTCGATCAGTACGGTAGCGTCGGTGGGCGCGATGTCCTCGAGCAGCGCGAACAGGCGCCGCATCTTGATGTCGCGCCCCACCAGCGAGCCAAAGTGATCGCTGTCCGACAGCTTGGGCTCGACCACTTCCTCCTCGGGCAGGAACTTGATGACGGTGCGACCGAGCCGGATCTCGGCGCCGAAGCCGACCGTGATCTCCTTGAACCGCGAGCCCTGGATGAAGGTGCCGTTGGTCGAGCCCTGATCGCGCAGGAAAATCTCGTCGCCCTCGCGCACCGCCATCAGATGCTTGCGCGAGACCGTCTTGTCGGTCAGCACCAGATCGCAGGCCGGAGACGATCCGAACGAGACCGATTTTTCGCGCAGGTTCACCGACTCGCCCCGGTCGGGCCCCTTGATCACCAGGAACGTCCCGCCCGCTCGCTGACGCGTAAACGCCGGTGGGTCATCGAGGAGGCTGGTGACGTTGGTATCGCGCTTCGGGGGAGTCTCAGCCATTCCTTTGTCCGGCGCCGATCGACTCAATGTACCGCCAGCCGCCCCGGTGGGTCAATCATCGCAGCTCGAGATCCACCGATATCGTCTTGCCGCGCGCCACCATCACCGGTCGGACCGGCTGTCCCGACGAGCGCGGATGCCACAACGAGAGGTTGTAGCGGCCGGGCCGGAGCGGGATGAGATCGTCGTCGGTGATGGCGCCGATTTCCTTGCCGTCCAGGAACACCTCGGCCACGCGCGTCGAGCGCACGGCCAGGTAGCCCACATCCGTGGCCGAGGGCTCCGGTCGCAAGAGCGCGCTCAGACGGTCGGCGTCGCGCTCGCGCAGGTCGATCAGCGCGGACCAGGACAGATAGCCCGCGTGGGTAACCTTGATCTGGTGCAGCGGCTCGCGCACCAGGTCGCGGATTCGACAGGGGGTCGCGCACATCAGCTTGCCGTCTAGCAGCACGGTCGAGGCCTGGGGCAGCGAGTTCACGAGCAGCGTGGCGCCATGGCCCGGCGGCGCGGTCCCGTGCGCCTCATGGGCCGCCGTGGCGGCATCGGGTGGCGGCAGCTCGATCGGGGTCGCCAGCGGGCCGGCCGCGCTCGGGTCCAGGGGGTTGCTCACCGCTGGGCTCGGGACCAGGGTAGAGCCGGGGGCGCTGCGCGCCTGGGCGCTGGCGGCCCGCGCCGCACGAGCTTGCGCCTCTTCCTCCATTGGCAGCGGGATGTCGGGCCGGGTCAGCACCACCGCGGCCGCCACCCCGACGCTCAGAGCCGCCAGAAGGCCGGTGGCGGCCACCCATTTGTGGTCCAGGCCCCCGTCGCGGGCCGCGTTGCCCTGAAGCTTGGAGGCCAGCGCAGCCAGTGCGCGCGCGGGACCGCTTCCGGCGGCTGGAGAAGCGGCCGCTCGGCGCGCGCCCGCGCTCCGCTGCGGCTCGGGGTGGTCGACCCGGCGGGGCATCTGCCGCTGCGCCGGCGCCCAGGGGTTGCGCCCCGAGTAGTGGGTGGTCGGCTCGTCGGGCTCGGCGGGGCGCGATCGCGCCTCCGGACGCGCACGCGCCGGCTCGGGAAGCCCCCGCGGCGGCTCGCCGACGCTGGTGAAGAGGCCGCTCAGCGACGCGCCGCGCGGCACGAAGGTCCCGTCGGCCTCGAGCACCGAGGTCAGCTCGCGGCCCGTGAACTGCGTAAACTGCGAGATGCGTGATTTTCCCGAGCCCTCGCGACGGGCGTCGTAGATCTCGGTGCCCGGATGCGCCTCCGATTCGTCGTCGTCGTCGACACTCTCGCTCATCCAGGCGGCCACTTCGTCGCCGCACAGCTCGCGCAGGTGGGCCGCCAGATCGGGCGCCGCAAACATCATCTGGTTCTTGTGCGCCACCCGCAAAAGAGCGTCCGAGAGCTCGACCGCGCTCTGGTAGCGCCGGTTGGGATCGAGCGCCAGCGCCTTCAGCATCACCTGATCGAGCTCGGACGGCAGGCCGCGCCGCTTCTCGCTCACGCGTGCGATGGGCTGCGAGTAGATCTGGTCGGCGGTCATCGACAGATCGCCGACGAACAGCCGCTCGCCGGTCAAGATCTCGTACAGGCACACCGCGGACGAGTACAGATCGGCACGGTGATCCAGCTTCTCGCCACGTGCCTGCTCGGGTGACATGTAGCCGATCTTGCCTTTGACCCGATAGAACACCGACCGGTGTGTGTTGGCCTTGGCGATACCGAAATCGGTCAGCTTTACCTCGCCGTTGTGAGACAAGAGGATGTTCGAGGGTGAGACATCGCGATGGATGAGGTTCACCGGCTGTCCGTCGGGGCCCGTCTTGGCGTGCGCATAGGCGAGCGCGCCCAGTATCTCGCGTCCGACGAACAGGGCGGCCTCGGGCTTCCAGCGCCGGCCGCGGCGCTTGGACCGCTTGAGCAGCGTGCGCAGATCGCCGCCCCGCACATATTCCATGACGATGAAGTAATCGGTGCCGGCCGCGACCAGATCGATCGTGTGGACGATGTTGGCGTGATCAAGCGAGGCCGACAGCCGGGCCTCGCGCAGGAACAGATCGATGAACTCGGGCTGCTCGGTGTACTCGGGCAGAAGTTGCTTGAGCACCACCTCCTTCTCGAAGCCACCCATCCCGAGCTTTTTGCCCAGGTAAATCGCCCCCATTCCACCCTCCGCCAAATACTCAAGGATTACATAGCGATCGAGTGGAGTTTGGAGAACTGCTCGTTCCATGAAGCGCCCGCCCGAGTAGTGTAAAAGTTCAAACTTGCAGGGTCAAGCAGGGGTGTCGAGCAAGCGTGGAAGCTCTGACAGCGCGCATGCGATTTCGGAAGCTTACGCCCTGGCACCAGCTCTGCACGCGTCGCTTTCTTGATCCCGTGGTCGAGCCTGCTAGCATCGTTGATCGTGCGCCGGTTCGCGCGCAGCCTCCTCGTGCTGCTCATGCTCACGCCCTGGCCCCGCTTCGCAGAAGCGCGGCGGATCCCGGCGCGCCCGCGTCCGTCGGTTCATCCGCAATTTTTCGGTCCGCCCGAGGTGCTGTTCACCTTCGACGACGGGCCGCATCTTCAGAACACGCCCAAGGTGCTGGGCGAGCTGGCCGAGCACGGCATCAAGGCCATCTTCTTCGTCAACGGCTGGCACTTCGATCGCGACCCGCGCGCGCGCGCCCTGCTCAAGCAGGAGCTGGACCAGGGCCATTACGTGGGCAACCACACCTACTCGCACCGAATCCTGTGCAAGCATCTCAAGGACGCACCCACCGAGATCGATCGCAACGAGGATCTGCTCGAGCAGGTGCTCGGCTTTCGCCCCACTCTGTTGCGCACGCCCTACGGCCAGCACTGCCGCAAGTTGCGCGAGATCGTCGACCAACGCGGCTATCGCCAGATCGGTTGGGACATCGACCCGCAGGAGTGGCGCGGCGGCAAGAAGGCCGACCAGGTGGCCCGCTTCATCATCACGCGCCTGTCGCGCCTCCGGGGCCGCGCCATTGTGCTTATGCACGATACCCATTCGGCCACCGTGCAGGCGCTGCCCAAGGTGCTCGACTGGCTGGCCAAGCATCCGGAGATCAAGGTGGTCGACTGGCACGTACTTTTGGGCGCACACGCGCCCGGGGCGCCCAGGACCGTGGTTGCGCAGCCCGCCCAGCCCACCTCGGCCCTTTTGCGAGCGCTCGAGTGGATGCGCAGCCGCATCGCCGCCGCCACCTGCAGCCTGCCCTGGCCCGGACCTTCACCGGGGCCGCTTGCCGCAGCGCGCAAATTGATGCTATAGGGTGTCGGCCCATGTTTGTGATCCGGGAAGCGTTCACGGAGGATCTCGACCAAATTCACGAGGTTGCGAAACACCTCGACACCGTGAACCTGCCCGACGATCGGGACACGCTCGAGCGCCTGATCGCACAGTCGCAAAAGTCGTTCGCGGGCGGGCTCGACCCGCTCAAACGTGAGTACCTGTTCGTGCTGGTTGATCTCGACAAGAAACAGGTCATCGGCACCAGCATGATCCACGCCCAGCACGGCACCCGGCGCGCGCCCCACATCTTCTTCGACGTGATCGAGGAGGAGCGCTACTCGGAAACCCTGGACCGCCACTTCCGGCACCAGGTGTTGCGCATTGGTTATAACTACAGCGGCCCCACCGAGATCGGGGGCCTCATCCTCTCGCCCACCTACCGGGGCTCGCCGCATCGGCTGGGCAAGCTCCTCTCGTACGTGCGCTTCGTGCTGATGGGCGCGCATCGCGACTGGTTTCGCGACGAGGTGCTGTCGGAGCTTTTGCCCCCGCTCCAGCCCGACGGGACCTCGAAGCTGTGGGAGAGTCTGGGCCGCCACTTCACCGGTATGACGTACCAGGAAGCGGACCGCATCTCGCAGCAGAACAAGGAGTTCATCCGCGCGCTGTTTCCGCAGGATCCGATCTACGTGTGCCTTCTGCCCAAGGACGTGCAGGAGCTCATCGGCGTGGTCGGCCCCGAGACCAAGGGCGTCGAGAAGATGCTGCGCAAGATCGGCTTTGTGTATGCCGAGCGCATCGATCCGTTCGACGGCGGCCCGCACTTTATCGCCAAGACCGACGAGGTCTCGCTTCTGAGCACGATCAAACGCGCCGACGTGGTCGCGACCGGCGAGCTGGACGAAGGCCGGCCTTGGGGCATCGTCGCGGTCGAGCGGGCCGAGGCGCCGCGTTTTCTGGCCTGCGGCACCCGCTTCCGGCTCGAGGGTGGCCAGGTTGGCTTGCCGCCGCTGGCGCGCGAGACGCTCGGGCTCGCGGCCGGCGAGCCGGTGTGGGTGCAGCCGACGCCGTGAAGATCGCGCTGGTCACCGAGTATTACTACCCCGACGTGGGCGGGATGCCCGAGTGCGTGCACAATCTGGCGCGCGGGCTCAAGGCGCGCGGCCACGAGCCGGTCATCATCACCGGCAACTTCGGCTCCGACGACTTCGACATGGACCGGCCGGCGCGCATCATCCGGCTGGGCCGCTCGACCGTATTCTTCTCCAATGGATCGGTCTCGCGCGCGTCGGTGGGCTGGCGGCTGGGCGGGCGCATGCGCGAGCTTCTGGCCCAGGAGAAGTTCGATCTCATCCACGTCCACAACCCGCTGTTCCCGACGCTGCCCTATCTGGCCATCAAGCACGCGCCCACGGGCTCGGCGCTCGTGGGCACGCTGCACACCTACTTCGACAGCGGCATCGTGCGCATGATCAGCAACATTCTGTCGGGTTATCTGGATGCGCTCGATGGGGTGACCGCGGTCAGCGACAGTGCCGGGCAGTCGGTGCGCCGCTACTTCGACTGCCGCTATCAGGTCATCCCCAATGGGGTCGATCTCGACTGGTGCACGAGCGGCCGGCGGCTGGACGCCTACGACGACGGGCGCGTCAATTTTCTGTTCCTGGGCCGGCTCGAGCCGCGCAACGAGGTGCCGCAGCTCCTGGCTGCGTTCGCGGAGGCGCGCCGCGAGGGCCCGCCCATGCGGCTCATCCTGCTCGGCGACGGTCCCGAGCGCGCGGACCTTCAGCGCATGGTGCCCGACGACGCGCGGGGCGAGGTCGTGTTCACGGGCACGGTTCTGGGCGGCCGGCCCGATTACTTTGCGACCGCGGACGTGTACTGCTTCACCACCCGCATCGGCGCGCTGCCCATCTCGCTGCTCGAGGGTATGGCGGCCGGCCTGCCGGTCATCGCGCCGGCCATCGAGCCCGTGCGCACGCTGCTCCAGGACGGCGTGCAGGGCCGCCTGACCCCGCTCGATCATCCCGAACGGTTCGCGGAAGCCATGGTGGAGCTGGCGTCCGACGAGATCGCGCGCCGGCGCATGGGACAGGCCGCACGCCTGGCGGTGGAGCCGCTGGCCTGGCCCAAGGTAGTCGATCAATATCTCCGTGCGTATGATGAGGTGCTGTAGCTGAGTCGATGCCTCTGCACGCCTATCTCCAGGCTCTGCTGTATCTGGGCGGCTATGCCGGCCTCTTGTGGGTAGGCGCACGCGTGGGCGGGGCGGCGGGCGTGGCCTTCGTGCTGGCCCTGGGGCTGGCGGCGGCCTGGATGTTCCTGCCCGGGCTGGGGCTGGCGCCCTGGCGCGGGCGGCGCGGGCGGCGCGGGCGCAAGGGCGGACGGATTGCACTGACATTCGACGATGGGCCCAACCCGCCGCACACCGAGCAGGTGCTCGAGGTGCTGCGCCGCCACGGCGCGCGCGCCACCTTCTTTATGGTGGGCCAGAGCGCGGCCGCGCAACCGGACCTGGTGCGGCGCGTGGTTGCGGAGGGCCACGAGATTGGCAATCACACCATGCACCACGCGATTCTGGCCTGGCGCTCGCCGGCCGCGGTCGCGCGCGAAGTGGGGCAGGCGCAGGCTGCGCTCCAGGCCGCGGGCGCGCAGCCGCGCTGGTTTCGCGCGCCGCATGGCTTCAAGTCGCCATTTCTGGGCCCGGCGCTGCGGCGCCATGGGTTGCGGCTGGTGGCCTGGACGCGCGGCTGCTGGGACACCGACCGGCCGGGGGTCGAGGCCATCGTGAGCCGGACGGTGCCGCACCTGAGCGACCGGCAGATCCTCCTCTTGCACGACGGGGAAGCCGGGTGCGACCGCGCACAGACGGCGGCCGCGCTGGACGCCATTTTGGTGGCGTGCCGAGAGCGCGAGCTGGCGCCGGTGACGGTGTCGGAGATCCTCGAGCCGTGGCGCTGACGAGCCTGCACAAGAAGCTGCTGCGGGTCGCGCTCGCGCTGGCCGTGATTGTTTTTTGCATCTTTTTCTTCCGCACGATCGACTGGCCGAAGCTGGGCAAGGCGGTGGCCGAGGCACGCTGGCAGCTGGTCGCGCTGGCGGCGGCGGTCAACTTCATTCACCTTTTGGCCAAGGCGGGCCGTTGGGGCGTGCTGCTGTCTCCAGTCGGGCGGGTGGGCCTCTTGCCGCTGTTCCGCTACACGCTGGGCGGCTACGCGGCGTCGAACATTCTGCCCGCGCGCTTTGGCGAGGTGCTGCGCGTGTTCTATCTGCGGCCGCATGGGATCCCGGCGGCGGGCGCGGCCGGGGTCCAGGTGCTCGAGAAGGTGTACGAGGTGGTCGGGCTCATGGTGCTGTTGGTGCCGCTGCCGTTCGTGCTCGAGCTGCCGCCGGCGGCGTCCAAGACCATCGGGGTCGTGGTGGCGGGCGGCCTGATCGCGGTGGCGGTGATGGGCTGGATGGCGCTGCATCATCGCATCCCACGGCAGGGCCTGCTGGCGCGCATCGGCGAGGGCATGGCGGTGCTCAGGCGGCCGCGCGAGGCGCTGCTGGCACTGGGGCTGTCGGTTCTGGTGTGGTGCCTGGACGCGGTCGAGGTGATGCTGGTGATGGCGGCGGTCGGCCTCCCGCCCGGGTTTTTCGCGGCGCTGCTGGTGTTGCTGTTTGTCAACTTCGCGATTGCGGCGCCATCGACGCCCGCGCAGGTTGGCATCTTCGAGGCCGGTGCGGTGTTTGCGCTCCACAAGATCCTGGGCGCGCCGCTGGAGGCGTCGCTCGCGTTTGCGCTGCTGTATCACTTCATGCAGGCGATCCCGGTCACACTGGCGGGCCTGGAGGCGCTGGTTCTGTGGCGCTCGCTGCGTGCGGTGCCGGCGGCCGACGGAAAGTTACCGTGAAGTGTCGAATCTTGGGCGGTAGGGCGACTGATTTCAAGTAGTTAACCGCTGGTATGTGCGCTGCACCAGGGGGAATCATGATGCGTCGCCTGGTCGTCGCCCTGGTTGCCACCCTCTGCCTCGCGCGCGCCGCGCAGGCCCATGCCCAGCAGCTCGCGCTGCCGCCCCTGCCGCCGCCCGAGCCGCCCGCCTATGGCGGCATCCCCGCCTACGGCGGCAGCGAGGATCTCGAGAGCTACTACGAGAGCGGCCAGATCCTGCGCGGCTTTGGCATCCCGCTCACGCTTGCCGGAGTGGGCCTGTTCGCTGCCTCGATCTATTTCTTCGAGCACAGCAACCCCTGTTGGTTCTACTGCGAGAGCTGGCAGGACAACGGCAGCTTCGAGCGCGCCTTCTGGTCGCTGATCGGCAGCTTCGCCAGCGTCGGCGTGGGCATCCCGTTGTGGGCGGTCGGCCAGCATCGCATCAACAAAGCCGAGCGGCTGGGCTATCAACCCGGGCTGGTGCTGCTCCCCTACGTCGCCCCCGCGCCCAGCGGCGCGGTCGCCGGCCTCACCGTCGGCCGCTTCTGAGCCTCGAGCACCGGGCGGTTACCGCGAGGCCATGCGGACGCGGACACCCAGCGGCGGCTCGACTGGCCGGCCAGTGCTCCTGCAGACGTCTCTGCGAGTGTATCCTTCTCATCGAAAACACATGGGTTTGTGATCGGCCCGCCATTTGCTTCTAACGAATGCCCGCCGGGGAGGGACCGGAGGATGCACGTGAGTCTACGTTCAGCAACACTGGCGATCTTGATGAGCGTCGCCATCGGATGCGGCGACAACGGCGGCGGCACGGGAGGCCGCGGCGGCACAGGCGGCTCAGGGGGAACGGCTGGCACAGGTGGTACCGGCGGGCGCGATTCGGGGCCCGATGCCCCCATGCCCGACGCCATGAATCCCGATGCGGCCACCGCTTCGTGCGAGCCCAGCGCAATCGTCGAGCTGACCATTGCGTCGGGCATGAACAGCGCGACCCACATGGGGACGACCATGGGCGCGCCCATGGGGCTCGAGCCCATGACGCAGGGCTGCACCGGCCCCATGACCGGGCCCGAAGTGGTGCATCATCTCCGCGTTCCCGGCACCGGAACCATCCGCATCGATGCCACGACCGACGATGCAGCGACCACGGCGGATACGGTGCTGTACGTCCAGACCCAGTGCGGCGGCGGCAACGAGCTCGCGTGCAACGACGACGCAGCCAATGCGACCACCATGTTCACCTCCACCGTCCGGTTCAACACCACGGGCGGGACTGACCTTTATCTGGTCGTCGACACCTACATGAACGCGTCCAACGCCGGCCCCTACAAGCTCACCGTCAAAGCGCGCCCCGAGAAGTCGATGGGCCAGAGCTGCGATCCTGCCGGCATGACCGACGTGTGCGTGGTTCCGCTGGCGTGCCTGGGCACGACACCGACCTGCCAGGTCGATCCGTCTGCGCCGGTCCTGACCAAGGCTGAGTCGTTCTGGGCCGATAGCACGATGAGCACGATGTTCCTCTACCTGACTGGCACGGACACGGAAGGCAACACAAACGGCGTCACGGTCGTCTTCAAGGACGCGAGCGGCGCCTCCCTCGGTGGCGGGAGTGCCACGCTGAACGGGCTCATGGGCATGATGTCGTTCACCGCCTACCCGGTGCGCGGCGACGGCACCGGCGCGGCCTCGCTCGACGTGTACCTGACCGACGCGACGATGAAGCAGTCGAACACGGTCAACTCGCCCATCCGCACCGAAAAAGCGCTCAACATGAGCTGCGACCCGATGCTGAACGCGCCCGACGAATGCTTCGCCGAGCTGGTGTGCACGAACATGTCGTGCGCGGTGGCCGCCGGCACCAACACCGCGTGCACGGCCGCGACGACGATTCAGCTCGGCGCCGCCAACGCGGTCACGGGCTCGATCACCAACACCACCGCCGACCAATTCCGGGGCTCGTGCTTCTACTTCCCGGGCGGCGGCGAAAAGGCGTACAAGGTGACGCTGCCGGCAGTGCCTGCCGGCACCCTGAAATGGGATCTGATCGCGACCACGATCGACACCCCAGCGTTCGACCCCATGACCATGCTCGACACCTATGTCTATGTGCGCACGACCTGCAACGATCCGAGCGCGACCAGCGAGAAGGGCTGCAACGACGACGACCCGAACGCGGCCTCGGGTGACCTCCGATCCACGGCCACCGCGCAGAACCTCGATCCGGGCATGTACTTCGTGTTCGTGGACGCGGCCGTGCAGCCGACGGCTTCGCGCAGCTACAAGCTCACGGTGACCTCGCGAAACGTGCTGGCATCGGGTCAGACCTGCGATCCGATGGGCGTCATGAATCGTTGCCAGATGGGTGTGTGCCCGACCACGGGCGCCGCGACCTGCCCGTAACCCTCCGCGATCCCAGGTGCCGTGACCGACGGCACCGCCGGAGCCCCCACTTTCAGATATGATGTGGAAATGGCGAGGCGGTCTCTCGTCCTGGCCCTGATTTTGGCCGTGGCGGGGCTCGCTGCCGCCAGTCGGCGCGCGTCCGCACAGGACAGCTGGCCGCAGAAGATCCGCGACATCCGCGTCTTCGACAACACCAAGACCGCGACCGGGACCGTGATCGATCTGTGCGGGGTCTCGACCGGCGAGGAGTTCACGCCCGATCAGCTCGAGACCGTCAAGAGCAAGCTGGTCAATAGTGGACTCTTTTCCGAGGTCAACCTTTACTACGAGCCCTACGAGGACGGGATCCGGCTCAACATCGTCGCGCGCGACAAGTTCGCCTGGTTCGCGGCGCCCACGTTCAGCGCCTCCGACGGCAACGTCGGCGGCGGCATCGTCTTCGGCCACACCAATCTGTTCGGACGCAACAAGAAGCTGGTCCTGTACGCGGCCCTGTTCTCCTCCGACTCGCGCTTCCTGGTCGCGTACCAGGACCCGGCGCTGTTCGGCAGCCGCGTGTTCTGGCGCTTCGATGGCGGGGTCGCGCGCTCCAAGATCGACGAGTTCAACCTCGACCTGGCCTCCGACGCCAACCTGTCCAACCCCGAGCTGTTCAGGCGCACACCGGTCTGGCAGACCGGCGCCGGCATTCAGATCGGTCTCAACCTGCCGCTCCATCTGCGCCTGGCCGCCTACTACCGGATCCAGGACCTCACCTACGAGAAGGCCTGCATCTCGCAGGACTGCGCCAACGGCAGCATCTTTCCCAGCTCGCCCCTGCTCACCACCGCCAACGGCGTCGATCAGCCCAGCCCCGACGGCCGCGAAGCCTATTTTCACTTCGACTTCGGCTACGACTCCACGGTCAACACCTGGGGCATCAAGACCGGCACCGCGATCGGCGCCTGGTACGAGTATGGCGACAAGTCGATCGGCTCCAGCTTCAAGTACGACAAGTTCGGCGGCGGCATCCGCCACCAGATCCGCTTTTTCGAGGAGCACAACCTGATCCTGCGCGGCGGCGCCGCCTATGCCGAAAACCCGCCCTTCACGGAAGAATTCGAGGCCGGCGGCAGCGGCCTGCGCGGCTTCAACTATCGCGAGTTCCGCGGCGACACCTCGTTCGATGGCCACATCGAGTACTACATCCCCTTTTTCTGGGCCTACTCGATGGCCTTCCGCGGGCTCGTGTTCTACGACTCGCAGGCGGTGTGGTTTCGCAACATCGACGCCAGCATGGTGACCCCGGGCGGGACCTATATGGTCGTGCATCCCGACGGCACCTATCGGACGTTTCTGCCCGAGCTCGACGGCGCCGGGATGCCGCACACGCCCACTGCGGGCCTGCACCGCGCAAACTGGCACAACGGCGTGGGCGGCGGTCTGCGCCTCTACCTCAAGAGCATCAATATCCCACTTCTCGGCTTCGACTTCGGCTACGGTCTGGAGTCGCGGGAGGTGCGTTTCTACGTTGCGCTCGGTTTGTCGGAGTAACACGATCCTCATCTGGCTGCTCGCGGGCTGCGCTCGAGCCACCATGCCGGACCCGGCCGATCTGATCCTCCGAAACGGCGACGTCCTGACCGCCGATCCGGCGCATCCGCATGCGCGCGCGCTGGCCGCTCGCGGTGGCCGCATCGTGGCCGTGGGCGAGGACGCCGAGGTGAGGGCGCACGCGGGCGCCCGCACGCGCGTCATCGATCTGGCGGGGCGCACCGTCCTGCCCGCCCTGACCGATGGCCACGCGCACCTTCTCAGCCTGGGCCTCGAGCTCGACCAGGCCAACCTGCGCGGTTGCAGCTCGCCCGAAGAATGCGCGCGCCGCGCGCACGAGGCCGCGGCCGCGCGCCCGGGCGGCGAGTGGCTGCTGGGGCGCGGCTGGGACCAGAATCGGTTCGCCGACAAGCAGTTTCCGCATCACGCCGCCCTCGATCGCCTGCTCGGCGAGCGCCCGGTGTGGCTGCGCCGGATCGACGGCCACGCCGGCTGGGCCAACGCGCGCGCGCTTGCGCTTGCCGGCGTCACGCGCACAACCCAAGACCCGCCCGGCGGCCGCATCGTGCGCGATGCGCGCGGTGAGCCGACCGGCGTCCTCATCGATACCGCGAAGGAGCTGGTCGAGCGCGCGATCCCGCCGCTTTCGGAGGCGGCGCGCGAGCGCGCCATCCTGGGCGCGCAGAAGGTCGCGCTCTCGTACGGCCTGACCGAGGTGCACGAGATGGGCATCGAGGAGCCGACCGCGGCCGTGTACCGGCGCCTGGCCGCCGAGGGACGTCTGCTCGTGCGCGTGTACGCGTTCGCCAGCGGCTCCATCCGGCCGGCCGACAACGACCGCGTGCTGGCCCACCCGCCCGAGCGCGCGCGCCCCGACGCCTACTTCACGCTGCGCGGCATCAAGCTGTATGCCGACGGCGCGCTGGGCTCGCGCGGCGCGGCCCTGCTGGCGCCCTACGCGGACGATCCCAGGAACACGGGCCTCATCATCACGCCGGGCGACGAGATCGAGCGGGTCGCGCGGCGCGCGCTCGCAACCGGCTGGCAGGTGGCCGTGCATGCGATTGGCGATCGCGGCAATCGAATGGTGCTGGACGCGTTCGAGCGCGCCGGCTGTACGGCCGCCCGCGATCACCGGTTCCGCATCGAGCATGCGCAGGTGCTCGCGCTGGCCGACATCCCGCGCTTCGCACGCCTGGGCGTGATTGCCGCCATGCAGCCCACCCACGCGACCAGCGACATGCCGTGGGCCCAGGACAGGCTGGGCCCAGCGCGGCTCGCGGGTGCGTACGCGTGGCAGCGCCTGCTCGGGGCGGGCGCGCGCATCGTGGGCGGCAGCGATTTTCCGGTCGAGGGCGTGGATCCGGTGCGAGGCGGCCTCTATGCCGCGCTGACGCGTCAGGATCCGGGCGGGCAGCCACCGGGCGGCTGGCTGGCCGACCAGCGCATGACCCTCGAGCAGGCGCTGCGCGCCTTTTCGGCCGACGCCGCGTGGGCCGCATTCGAGGACGGCTGGCGGGGCCGGGCCGCAGTCGGGCAGGCCGCCGATCTGACCGTGCTCGATCGCGCGCTGGGTGCCGATCCGGCGCGCACTCTCGGCGCTGCGCGCGTGGATCTGACGATCGTGGGCGGACGCGTGGTGCACGAGCGCCCCTGAGCCGCCCGATTCGGCTATAATCATGCCTCGCGTCCCGATTGCGGACCGAGTCTCTCTGTATGCGCTTCTGCCCCTTTTGCGCCCACGAGAACGCCGATGACGCGACCCAGTGCGGTCGCTGCGGCAAGCGGCTGCCGACGCGGCCCGCTGCGCGCGCGGGCCGAGATGGGGAAGTCCGGGGCGTTCCCAGCCGGCCGCCCTCGGCGGTGACGCCCAAGCCCAATCTGCCCAGCCGGCCCGGCGGTCTGCACCCCAAGAGCCCGCTGCGTGCGCGCGTTGCCGCGCGCGTCGACAAGAGCGCAAGCGGCAACGCCCCGACCGTCGAGGCTCCCGCGCTGCCGGAACCCCCGGTGCCGCCGCCCGTGCGGCCGCCCAGTCGCACCGGATCGCAGCCGGTGGTGCCGCCGCCTCCGCCCCCGGTCCCGCCGCCCCCGCTCCTGCGGCCGCCGGTCGCCCGCAAAGGCTCGCAGCCGGCGCTGTCGGCGGCCGAGCCGCCCCCGCTCGGCGAGCGGCGCTCGAACGTGCAGCCGCTGCCGCCCCCGCCGGGCGACTACCGGGCGCCTATGCACACGCCGACCGCGGTCCGTGAGGCGACCGGCAGCGCGCCCACGATGCCCGCGCCGGGCGACGACTCGTCGGGGCAGTTCGACCCCGCGCATCACGCGCTGCAGACGGTGCCCTCGGACGGCCCCAGCGACAGCCTCACCCTGCGCCAGGCCCAGCTGACGCCTTTCGACCGCGTGCGCACGCTGGTCACCGGCGGCTGGCGGACCCTGCGGCGCGGCTTCGACGTGCGGGCGGTGCGCTACGTGATCTCGACTGCCCGCGCGACGGTCAAGAAGAAGGGTGAGATCGCACGCCTGCGCCGGCTCAACGTGGCTGAGCAGCAGAAGCTGGATGCGGTGTTGGCCGAGCTGGGCCGACAGGCGCGGGCGGCCAATCTCGGCGTGCCCGCGCTGGCCGACGAGATGCGGGCCACCAAGGCGCTGGAGACCGAGCGCGAGGCCGCGCGCTCGCGCATTGCCGGGCTGGAGAAGCAGCGACTGACCGTCGAGGAGCGCAACCAGAGCCAGGAGATCGAGCGCCAGACCGCCATCGCGCGGGCCGATGAAGCGGTCGCTGAGCTGTCCCAGCGGCTGGCCGAAAAGACCACCGAGCGAGCCGGGCACCGCACCGCCTTGAACCGGCTCGATTCACAGCTCAAGTCGCTGAGTCGGCAGGTGCAGACCCGCGATGCGGCTGCGATCAAGGCCACCGATCCGGCGCAGCAGGGCATCCTGCGCGGCGAGGTGGAGGCGCTGCGCGCCCAGGTCGCGGCCCTGGAGCCAGAGCTCGAAAAATTCTCCGGCAAGGCGGCCGATCTCGACCGGCCGGTGGCCGAGCTGGAAGCAAACCTGGCTGCGGCCAAGGAGCGGACCTCGCAGCTTCGGCGCGAGCTGGGCGAGGCCGCGCGCGCGCACCAGGCTGCCATCGCGCAGATCGCCGCCGAGGTGGACGCCGAAACCCGGCGCATCGCGCAGAGCGAGCGCGAGCTCTCGCTCAAGTTCGTCACCCTGGGCACGCTGCTCAACCTGAACCGCGTGCAGGGTGGAATCTTCGATCCCTTGTATCGCGAGTTCGACGAGCTCAAGCAGGTGTCGAGCGAGCGCGACATCGAGGTCGGGCGCCTGGAGGCCGAGATCCAGGGCTACGACCGCAAGCTGTTTCAGAAGGGTGTGGTGGTGCTGGCGGTGGGCGTCACTGTGCTGGTGGCGCTGATGGTCATCTTTATCTAGTCCAGCCCCCGCTGGACAGCTCGCCCTGACGGGCGCAGGGAAGCTAGTCCAGCCCCCGCTGGACAGCTCGCCCTGACCGGCGCAAGGAAGCTAGCTGATCTCGGCGGCCAGCCGCGCGCGGTCGCGATCCTTCTTGATGCGCAGGATATCGGCTGCCGTCTCCTCGATCGCCTTGTTGGTGACGTCGACGATCGGCCACTCGGGATGCCCGCGGAACACCTCGTGCGCGAAAGCCAGCTCCTCGCGCACGTGGTCGCGCAGACCGTAGCTGGTGTCGGCCGGCATGCCCAGGTGCTTGAGCCGCGCTTGCCGGATCTGGACCAGCGCGTCGAGCTGGATGGTCAGCCCGAACACGCGGTGCTGGTCCATCTGGAACAGCTCGGGCGGCGGCTGAATGCCCAGCACCAGCGGCACGTTGGCCACCTTGAGCCCCTTTTGCGCCAGGAACGTCGAGAGCGGCGTCTTCGAGGTGCGCGACACGCCGACCAGCACCAGATCGGCCTTGGGCAGGTTGCGCGGCTCGCGGCCGTCGTCATTCTTGACCGTGAACTCGACCGCCTCGATGCGCCGGTAGTACTCCTCGGTCACCGCATGCTGCGCGCCCGGAACGCCGGTCGGCTGCGCGCCCAGAAAGCCCGACAGCTTGGCCAGAAGGGCCCCCACCAGATCCACCGATTCCAGACCCTTGTCCTCGGACAGGTGCCGCAGAAGCTCCCGATTGTCGGCGTTGGCCATGGTGTAGACGACCAGCGCCGACTGCTCGCGCGCGCGCTCGACGATCGCGCGGATCTCGTCGGGCTCGCGGACGCGGCTGTACAGCCGGAGCTGGACCATCGGAAGCTGGAACTGCAAGAGCGCCGCCCGGACTGTCTTCTCGGCCGTCTCGCCAGTCGCGTCAGAAACGATGAACACGTTGTGGGGAACAGCGACCATGACGCGCGCGAGTCTATCAGAGCTGTCTCGAGCGCGCGAGGCGAGCGCACGCAAGTCGCGCGCACTGACAAATCTGTCATGCCCTGTTCGGGGTTCAAACGCTTGGCTGGGGGAGTACGCACCGGACTCTGATGGGCAAGGTCATCGCCTGATGAGTGCGGGCATCAAATCCGCGTAGAGAATTCCTACATCACCACTCATTGCCGGCCAGTGTATCCAACGAACCGTGACATGCTGGCGCGCTCTTTAAGCGATTGCTTATGCTCCGGATCACGAAACTATTTTAAACCCCTGACTCTTCCTCGTCAGACCGTTGCTGGCATTACGCTTGCTCAAGGACCCGCTCGCAACGGCGGCGATGACACGCGGACACTCGGGATCCGGAGCAGCCGGATCACCGGTGATGTGGGCCGAGACCGCGCGACAACCGCCGCGACAGAGACTCAAGTAGTTGCAGGAGCGGCACGGCTCTGGGTTGTTTCGCCAGGCGCGGAACGGCTCGAAGGCATCGTGTTGCCGCCAGTAAGCCCGAAGTGTGCTCACGGTTGGACCGCCCTGCGGAGGGGCGGCGAAGGAGCAGGCAGAGACGACACCATGCGCCTTGGCAGCCACCAGATAGTCGCCCCCGATGCAGCCGCGAATGCCGAGCCACTCGAGCAGCCGCGGATCGGGCTGGTGGTGCGCCACGAAGGGCGTGAGCGAGCAATCGAGTCGAGCCCGAATGCGGTGGCGTCGCACCAGACGCAAAACCGTCGGCAGAAGGGCCTCGTTCTGGGCGGCCGTGCAGCGCAGCAGATCGTAGGACTGCGCGCCGCGTCCAGAAGGTTTGAAGCGGAGCAGTTCAATCGAGCGGAGCTTCTTGCGCTTGGCGTAGCGGAACAGTTCGTCCAGATGATCGAAGTTCTCGCGGCAAACGACGCAGTTGATGCCGACGTTTCGGTTTGCGTGGCGCAGTTGAACGACTGCGCGATCGGCGGTGACGAAGCCGTCGTAGCCACGCACACGGCGGTACACGTCGCCAACGCCGTCGATGCTGACGTTGATCTGACCGAACAGGGGAGCGATGGCTACCAGCGCGTCGAGGTCGCGCACCTGGCCGCTCGTGGTGAGGTTGGGCACGAGGCCGCGCGCGCGCGCGTGACGAGCGACATCGCCCAGCCACGGCAGGTCGCCCGACTCGCCGCCGCCGAGGGCGAGATGGAACACGCCCATCTCGGCGAGCTCGTCGATGGCGCGCTTCCAGGCCTCGAGGCCGAGCTCGTTGGGCCCACCGCTCGGGGTGGCGCCCGTGTAGCAGCCCTGGCAGCCGCTCGCACAGCGGTTGGTCAGTTGCAGATGAGCTTCAAGAGGAGCGGAGAGCACGACCGGCTCTTCGTTTTCCGGGGACGACCAGTGCGACTCGTCACGATGACCGAGGCGGCGCGCGTAGGCGCGATCGACGAACACCAGGGCGCGGGGTCGCTCGAGGTGGACGATACCGCCGAAGGATTCGTAACGAAACGAGCGCACGCGCAAGCAGTTTAGCACGACCGGCAGAGTGGGCCGGGGAAAGGACCGAGAGGGGTCATGCCGAACCTTAAGCGAAAGCCGAACACCGAGGAGGAGCTCTCGCTGCTGGCGGCGCTTTTGGCTGGGCGTCGCACGAGGTGGACCGAGTTCACCAGGCGCTACGAGCGCCTCATCACCTCGTGCGTGCTGCGGACGCTGCGCCGCTACGATGCCACCTTCTCGCGCGACGACCTCGAGGATCTGGTATCCGAGGTGTGGGTGGCGCTGTTGCGGGACGATCTGAAGAAGCTGCGCGCCTACCAGCCTGACAAGGGCTTTCGGCTGGCCAGCTGGATCGCGCTCATCGCCACCAACACGACCATCGATCGCCTGCGCGCTCGCCAGACCGAGGACGTGTTTCTCGACGACATGGTGACGAGCGATCTGGCGGCCAGCGCCAACGAGCCCGATCAGGATGCGATGGAGCGGCAGCGGGCAGAGCTGGCCCAGGCCGCGCTGGGCGAGCTGTCGCCCGAAGAGCGCGCGTTCGTGAACGACTGCTTCCATGAGCAGCGCGCGCCCGAGGACATCGCGCGCGAGCACGGGGTGGCCGTCAATACCATTTACTCGCGCAAGTTCAAGATCCGCGAGAAGCTGGCGCGGATTGTGCGCCGACTGGAGGAGCAGCCTCGGGAGCCGCAGCCGCAGGCGGCCTGATCTTTTTCGATCGCAAAAACAAAGCGACGATCGGCGTCAAGAGCGCAATCGCCGCCATCCCAAACAGAAGAAACGTGACATCGACGCCGAGCGAGCTCGAGTTGGGGTTGTAGCCCAGCTTGACCGCCAGGATGCGCCCGCGACGTGCGCGCCGGGCCGCGCGCCGGCTGCGCCAGCGCACGAGCAGTTGACGGAGCCGGGCCATGCGGCGATCATGCGCCATGGTTCGGGGGTTGGCAACTGGGCTGCTGGTCGTCCTGCTCGCAGCGGCGGGCCTCGCAAGCTGCGGCGAGGAGGTCTTCGTCCTCGAGACCGGCATGTACTCCAAGACCACGCTCTCGGTCACGGCGGACGCCTGTCACCTTTCAAGACCGGTCGGCGACGTCGACAACGGGTACGGCAAGCTCACGGTCTCGGATACTCAGGTCACGCACACGACCACCTTCAACAACGAGATCTTCATGCGCTCGGGCAACGGCCTGTCGCGCACCCTGATGACCGATATGGTGGCGACCGGGGACTGCCTGCTCAACGTCAACATTCAGGACGCGGGCTCGGTGACGGCCAAAGACACCGTCGAGATGACGCACACCGAGTCACACACCTACAAGAGCGGAAACTGCACGGGGGTGGTTGGAATCAACTGCCTTTCGAGCTTCAAGTTCCGGCTGAACCGGCTGGGGCCGTAGCGGAAGCCCAAAAATCCACTGCAGAGAACGCGGAGAACGCAGAGAAAATTCCTGTCCGGATCTCCGCGCCCTCTGCATTCTCTGCGGTGTATCTCCGGATGCTTACTTCTTCTGGGCCTGCTGCGCGAAGAAGGCCTCCTGCGCTTTCTTCATCTCGGCCGGCGCCAAGTCCTTGATGTGGGTCGCGATCGACCAGTTGTGGCCGAACGGATCCTTGAGGCCGCCAAAGCGGTCGCCCCAGAACATGTCGGCGAGCGGCTGGCTCACGGTGGCGCCGGCGGCGCTCGCGCGCTTGAACAGCGCGTCGGCATCGTCGCAGTAAATCATCAGGCCGACCGCGGTGCCGCCCAGGGTCTGCGGCGACTTGCTGCCCATCTGAGGATTCTCGTCGGCCAGCATCACCATTGAGTTGCCGATCCGGAGCTCGGCGTGCATGATGCGGCCATCGGGACCGGGCATGCGCACGGTTTCCTCGGCGCCAAATGCCTTCTTGTAGAAATCAATTGCTCGCGCCGCATCTTTGACGGTCAGATACGGCGTTACGGTATGGTAGCCTTCGGGAATTGGTTTCACTTTCTTCGCCATCGTCCTCGCTCCTTTCCTCTGTCGGGGCAAGACGGGACCACAAGGGCAGGGGCCATGTCAATGCCGTTGTTAGCGCTCTGCGCCCGCCCGCAAGGTCTCCAGCATCATGTCGGTCAGATGCTGGGATTGCACGGCCAGTACAAAAATTGCTGCCACCGCGACCGTGATTGCAATCACATGGAGAGCGCGCGCGCCCGTGCGGCCGGGCAGCCGACCCTGACCGACCAGAAACACGATCAGCGCGCCCGCTCCGGCAAGCATGGAAGTGGCCCGAAGGATGGCCCGATGCTCGGTCGCGGCCGCCAGCACGAACGCGGCCGCCACCGGCAGGTAGTACTTGAGCTCGAGCGGAAAAGTCAGAGGCCGGACACGCCGCGCACGCAGGCCGTAGCCGAGCACGAACAGGGCGAAGACGGCTCCGCACGCCCACTCGAGATCGCGCCGCCAGCGGGCGCCTCTCACCGCGGCCCGGCCCGCCTCGGCGGCGCTCACCCACTCGGGACCCCGCGCCGCCAGCGCTTCGAAGGCCGCGCGTGCGCGTGCGTACTGGCCGCGCTCGAGCCATAGATCGCCGATCCCTTTCTGTGCGCGCGCCGCCCATTCCGACTGCGGCAGCCGCGCCTGCACCTCGCTGTAGGCGCGCAGGGCGTCGTCCCAGCGCCGCTCCTGCTGGTAGGCCTGGCCCAGCCAGAACAGCGCCTGCCCGAGCAGGGGAAAGCGCGGAAAACGGCGCACCAGATCCTCCATGCGCGCGATGCTCTCGGCGTGCGGGCGGCGTGCGTAGCCCTGCACGACCTGGTTGTAGATGCGAAGCGGCTCCGGTCCCGCGGCCAGGCTGGCGCGCAGAAAAGCCGCCCGGTTGCCGGCTCGGCGCGAAAGACGGCTGTGCGGGTAGCGCTCGGTTAGAAGCGTGTACAGGCGCAGGGCGCCCTCGGGGTCGTCGAGCTTCTCCTCGTGCAGCTGTGCGGCCTCGGCCAGCGCGTCATCGGCCAGCTCGTCGTCGGGAAAGTCGCGCGCGACCGTCTCGTAGGCGGCCGCCGCCTCGGCGTGGCGGCCCGCGCGCCCGAGCTCGGTAGCGGCCTGGAAGGCGGCGCGTGCGGGCGGAATCGGCGCCTGCAGGGCGAGCAGGCTCAGAACGACCGCGGTCACTCGCCCCGCGTGATTCCGTGCGCGCGCATCTTCTTGTGCAGGTTCGTGCGCTCGATGCCGAGCGCCTCCGCGGTGCGCGAGATGTTCCAGCCGTGCTCGGCCAGCTTGGCCAGGATGAATTCTTTCTCCATCTCCTCGCGGAACTCGCGCAGCGTGACGTTGCCGAACTTGCGGGCACCGGTGCCGCCGTCGGCGCCGGCGGCCGCAGCCACGAGAGCGCCCGAGGGGCCGGCACTGTAGGGCTCGGGCAGGTCGGCGGTCGTGATGACGTCATCCGACAGGATGACCAGACGCTCGATCAGGTTGCGCAGCTCGCGCACGTTGCCCGGCCACGCCTGCGCTTGCAGCTTTCGCATCACCTCACCGTCGATCTGCTTGGGGCGAAAGCCGTTCTCCAGGCAGCACTGCTCGACGAAGGCGCCCGCCAGCAGCGGGATGTCCTCGGGCCGCTCGCGCAGCGCGGGCGCGCGCAGCGGCACCACGTTGAGGCGGAAGTAGAGGTCCTCGCGGAAGCGGCTCCCTTTCACCTCATCGGCCAGGTCCTTGTTGGTGGCTGCGACCACGCGGGTGTCGACCTTGATCACGCTTTCGCCGCCGACGCGCGACAGCTCGCCGGTCTGCAGCACCCGCAGCACCTTGGCCTGCGCGCTCTGAGACATGTCGCCGATCTCGTCGAGAAAGATGGTGCCGCCGTCGGCTACCTCGAACAGGCCGCGCTTGCGCGCGGTCGCGCCCGTGAAAGATCCCTTTTCGTGGCCGAACAGCTCGCTCTCGATCAGCTCGGGCGGGATGGCCGCGCAGTTGACCTTGACAAAAGGCCCCTTGGCCACCGACGAGCCTGTGTGAATGGCACGCGCGACCAGCTCTTTTCCGGTGCCCGATTCTCCGGTGATGAGCACGCGGCCCTTGGTCGGCGCCACCTTCGCGATCTGCGCGAAAAGAGCGATCATGACCGGGCTCTTGCCGATCATCTCGTGGCGCGCGCGCGTGGCGCCGACCTCGCGCTTGAGCGCGCGCCGCTCGAGCGCGTTGCGCACGGTCACCACCACCCGGTCGCGGTCGAGCGGCTTCTCCAGGAAATCGAACGCGCCCGACTTGGTGGCCTGCACCGCGTCGGCCAGCGTGCCGTGCCCCGAGATCATGATGACCGGCAGGTCGTCGGGCTTGAGCTTGGGCAGCGCATCGAGGCCGCTCATGCCGGGCAGCTTGACGTCGAGCAGCACGACGTCGGCCTCGCCCGCGTGGGCCAGCCCCTCCTCCGCGGTGTCGCACTCCTCGACCGCGTACCCCTCGCCTTCGAGGACCATGCGCAGCGTGCGGCGGATGTTCTTCTCGTCGTCGACGACGAGCACGGTGTGGGGCATGTGCGGCCGGTATGTTAGCATGAACCGCTCGAATGCAACGCGGACTGACCCGGCTGGGCCCCGACCTCACGCTGCTGCTGCTTTTTTCCAGCCTCTTTCTCGCGCTGGCTGTGATCTACGGCGCACGCTGGAATTTTTTCGAAAGCTCGATCGTCATGCCGGCCCTGGTGGCGGGTGGCATTCTCGCGGTCACCTTTGCAGCGCACGCGCCACGCCTCGTGCGCGGGCAGGCCGACGACTGGGCTTACTTCCGGCGCCGGGTGCGCGAGGTGGCGCGCGACTGGGCGCCCTTTATCGGGCTCGTCATCGTGTACGAGCACCTGTACATGTACACGGGGCTGATCCGCCACGATCGCTTCGACGCCACCATGCTGGCCTGGGATCGCGCGCTATTCGGCCTCGAGCCCGCGCAGTGGATGGGGCGCTTCGTGCATCCGATCGCGACCGATTTCTTCGCAATCACCTACAACATGTATTTCCCGATGCCGCTGTTTCTGGTGACCGCGCTGGCGGTGCGCGGGCGCCGTGAGGACTTCCGCGAGCTCACGACTGCGATCGTGATCGCGATGTTCCTCGGTTTTCTGGGTTACACGCTGGTACCAGTCGGTCCGCCCCGCTTTTTTCTGGAAGGCCAGTTCGATCCACCGACCCTGCACGGTGCGTTCGGCTGGTTCGAGCTGACGCAGGACGCGCAGGACAGCATCAATCGGACCAAGGTGGCGGCCTCGTTCCCGTCGATGCACGCGGGGCTGTCGCTTTTGTCGGTGGTGTACGCGTGGCGGTTCGGGCACGCCATCGGGCGCCGTCGCCTGCTCGTGGCCGGGTTCGGTTTTCTTGCGGTTGCGCTCTGGATTGCGACGGTTTACCTGCGCCACCACTGGGTGGTGGACCTGTTCGCCGGTTTTGCGGTCGCGCTCATCGCGTGCATCAGTGCGCCCTGGCTGCGCCGGGTGTGGCCGCAGGTCAAGATCTAGCCCGCCTTGCACCATTTCTGAGGCTGGTGTTAGATCGCGCCCCGAGGAGGCTTCTATGAACGCCGCAGAGCAGGCCAGCTGCGAGTTGATCGAGAAATCGCTGTCGTCGAGCCCGGCCTATCAGAAGGTGGAAGATCGGCTGTATGTGGTCAAACAGGGCTCGAGCATCGTGATGATCAACGTGGTGCCGTGGGGGAGCGACAAGGCGGTGGTGCGGTGCATCGCGCAACTGGTCAAAGGCGTGGATCTGAAACCCGAGTTGGCCAAGCAACTGCTGGAGATGAATGCGGTCGTACGTTTTGGCGCATTCGGCTTCGTACCTGACGGCTCGGTCATCACGTTCGGCCACTCCATCCTGGGCGGCGCCACCATGGATCCGATCGAGCTTCTGGCCACCATTCGCGACGTGGCGCTGATCGCCGACGAGTACGACGACCGCATCGCGCGCAAGTACGGCGGCCAGACCATGATCGAGCTGCTCGAGGAGAGCGCGCTGCGGCACCTTCTGGAAGCCCGCGCCAATGAGGTCTGGGATCGAGAGAGGAACTAGATCGCCATGATGAAGGGCGCCGTTTCCACCATTCTCGACGCGATCGGGCGCACGCCCATCGTCAAGCTGCAGAAGGTGGCCGCCCACGTCGCCGCCGAGATCTACGTCAAGTGCGAGTACATGAACCCGGCCGGCTCGATGAAAGATCGGGTCGCGGTGAGCATTGTGCGTGACGCCGAGCGGCGCGGGCTTCTGGGCCCTGGTGGCACCATCGTGGAGGCGACCAGCGGCAACACCGGCATGGGCCTGGCGCAGGTCGCGGCCATCCGGGGCTACCAGTGCATCTTCGTCATGCCCGACAAGATGTCGCAGGAAAAGATCGCGTCGCTGCGCGCGTTCGGCGCCAAGGTGGTGATCTGTCCGACCGCCGTCGAGCCCGACGACCCGCGCAGCTACTACGAGGTCACCAAGCGCATCGTACGCGAAACCCCAGGCGCGTTTCACGCCAACCAGTACTACAACCCGGCCAACCCGGAGGCCCACTACACGTCGACCGCCCCCGAGATCTGGCAGCAGACCGGCGGCGAGGTCGACGTATTCGTGGCTGGCATGGGCACCGGCGGCACCATCTCGGGCTGCGGCAAGTTTTTCAAAGAAAAGAAGCCCGGTTTCAAGGTAGTAGGCGTAGATCCGATCGGCTCCCTGTACTACGAGTATGTCAAGACCGGCCGCATGACCAAACCGTTCTCGTACTACGTCGAAGGTATCGGCGAGGACTTCCTGCCCGGCACCATGAATCTGGGATTGATCGACGAGATCGTGCGGGTCGACGACAAAGAGTGCTTTCTGATGACGCGCGAGCTGGTGCGCCAGGAGGGCATCTACTGCGGGGGCTCGGGCGGCGCCGCGGTGGCGGGCGCGATCCGGTACGCCGAGCATTCCAAGAAAAAGGAAAACATTCTGATCCTGCTGCCCGACAGCGCTCAGAAGTACCTGAGCAAGATCTTCGACGACAAGTGGATGCGCGAAAACGGGTTTCTGGACGAAGAGGATCCTCTGGGCACGGTGGCCGACCTCATCAAGAGCAAGCGGCAGCGCGAGCTGATCACCGCGCAGAAGGGCGAGACCATCCGCAAGGTGATCGGGGCCATGAAGGAATTTGGCATCTCGCAGGTGCCGGTACTCGACGGGCCCAAGCTGGTCGGGATCTTGGCCGAGGTGGATCTGCTCAACCACCTAGTCGGCGAGGGCAAGCTCGACGACGTGATCGATCCTCTGATCGAGGCCGACTACCAGACCGTGACGCCGGCGACCAAGATCAAGCTGCTCAAGAACGTGTTCAACGACGCCAAGGTCATCTGCGTCAAGGATGGCGAGGAGCTGGTCAGCGTGATCACCAAGATCGATCTGATCGACTACCTGGCCTCGCGGCGCGCGGCATGAAGTTCGAGTCCAAATGCGTACACGCGGGGCAGGACCCGGAGCCCGTGACGGGCGCCCTCATGACCCCGGTCTTCCTGAACGCGACCTATGCCCAGGCGGGGCCGGGTGAGCACCGCGGCTTCGAGTATTCGCGCACGCAGAACCCGACCCGGTTCGCGCTCGAGGCCAATCTGGCCGCGCTCGAGGGAGGGAGCTGGGGGCTGGCGTTCGCGTCGGGGCTGGCGGCCAGCGCGACCGTCCTGCACCTCTTGTCGGCCGGCGACCACGTGGTGGCGGGCGACGACCTGTACGGGGGCACGTACCGGCTGTTCGAGCGCGTGTTTCGACAGCTCCAGCTCGATTTCACCTACGTGGATCCACGCGAGCCTGCGCGCATCGAGGCCGCGCTGCGGCCGGCCAGCAAGCTGGTGTGGGTGGAGACGCCCACCAACCCGCTCTTGAAGGAGTGCGACCTGGCCGAGGTGGCGCGCATCTGCCAGGCGCGCGGGGTGCTGCTCGCGGTCGACAATACGTTCTTGACCCCGTACTACCAGCGGCCGCTCGAGCTGGGCGCGGATCTGGTCGTTCACTCGACGACCAAGTTTCTGAACGGCCACTCGGACGTGGTCGGGGGCGCGGTGGTGGGGCGTGACGCGGCGCTGCGCGAGCGCCTGGCCTTTTTGCAGAATGCCATCGGTGGGGTACCCTCGCCGCTCGACTGTTTCCTGGTGCTGCGCGGGACCAAGACCCTGGCGGTGCGGATGGAGCGCCACACTGCGAACGCGCAGGCGGTGGTGGCCTGGCTGCGCAAGCGGCCCGAGGTGGAGCGGGTGGCCTATCCGGGCCGCGGCGGCATGGTCACGGCCTTTTTGCGGCTGGATCTGGAAGCGGTGCGGCGCATGCTGCGCGCGGTCAAGTTGTTTGCGTGCGCGGAGTCGCTGGGCGGCGTGGAGTCGCTGATCGAGCAGCCCGCCCTGATGACGCATGCGTCAATCCCGGGCCCGCAGCGCGAGGCGCTCGGCATCACCGATGGGCTGGTGCGGCTCTCGGTGGGGCTCGAGCACCCGGACGACCTCATTTCCGATCTGGAGCAGGCGTTGCGGGCGGCCGCTGGGTAGCGGACGAGATCCGAGGCTCCTACTTGGCCAGCTTCTGCCAGCGGCCGCTCTGGATCTCGGTACGAATGCGCTGGGGGAGATCGTCGGGCGGGTCGGGCTCGGGCAGCGTATTGTAGATGCGCATCACGTCGCGGCGTGGCTGATCGTCGCCGTCGGCGCCGGCACCATAGCGGCCGAACGGCTGCGCCGGCTTGCGCAGCGACACCACCGCCGACGGGGAACGCCCGATGAAGCCCTTGCTCAGGGCGACCCCGAGCCGTGACGGGCAGTGGCAGGGGTTTCCCGGATCGACGTGCTCGCAACGCGGCGCCAGGTAATCCTGCACCTTCTTGCGCGCGCGCGACAGGCGCACCTTGAAAGCGCTGGACTTGATGCCCAGCGTGCGTGCGGCCGCCGCGTCATCGAGCCCGAGCAGAGCCGACAGCACGAACGCCACCCGCTCACCCGGCGACAGGCAGTTGACCACGCTGGTCATGCAGCCCTGCTTGAGCTCCCAGAGCAGGAATTCCTTCTCGGGATGGGTCAGCGACTGCACCACGTCGGTGCGGGTGGCTTCGCTGCGCAGCGTGTCGTCGAGCAGATCGAAGTTGACCTCGGGCGTGCTGTCGATGCGGTTGTCGATCACATGGTTGGCGATGCGCAGCAGCCAGGGCTCGAGGTCACTGCCGTGCGGAAGCTTGTCGCGGCCGACATAGGCGCGCAGGTAGGTCTCGCGGGTGATCTCGGCCGCGTCGTCCCGCGACATGGTCATCCGGAACGCGAAATTGAAGATCCGCTTCCAGTGTTGCTCGAGCGCGGTATCGAAGAGACGGCTGTCCACTCCCATACCAGATTTCACGGTATCAAAAACCTTGCCCCGTCACAAGCAGGCCGCTTACGCTTCGCGCCGTGCTTACGCTTTGCGCCGTGAACGTCCGCGCGGTCGGGCCATTGTTGCTCGCGCTCCTGGGTGCGGCATGCGCGGAGGAGGTGGGGCGCCCGCCGGTGGCCCGCATTGTTGCCACACCCAGCTACATTCCCAAGAACGACAACTTTCAGACGCCGGTCGACCTCGATGGCACCGGCTCCTCCGACGAGGTCGACGATCCGCAGGGCACCCATCCGCTCCAGTACCGCTGGTCGTTTTCACCAAGCGAGTATCGCGTGCAGGAGGGCGACCTCGGCGCACCGCGCATGCGCGTGCTCCTGCCCGGTCAGGGCCCGGTCACGGTCCAGCTCACGGTGACCGACGGTGACGACGGCCTGGCGACGCGCGCGCAGGTCATCGTGGGAATTACGCTTCCTTGAGGACGCTCCGCCTCAACCCTCGGCGCGCGCGGCCGCCCCCAGCGCGGGCGGCTCCACCGCCGGTTTCTGCTCCTCCTCGGACAACTGGAACTTGTCGAGCTCCTTGGTTACCTTTTTGAGCAGGTCGGCTTTCTCGCGGTACGGCAGGAACGCGCTCTTGAAGCCGCTGACGATCAGCTCCTTGATGTCGGCCAGCGTGAAGCCGTAGTGCTGGTGGCACAGCAAGAGCTCCTTGGTCACGCTGGTGTCGGTGACCAACCGGTTGTCGGTATTGATGGTCACGCGCAGGCCGTAGTTGTAATAAAACGGCAGCGGGTGCGACGCGAAGTCGGCGGCCGCGCGGGTCTGGATGTTGGACGATACGCAGATCTCGAGCGGGATCCGGTGGTCATTGACGTAGTTGAGCAGGTCGCCGTTTTCGCGCAACCGCGTGCCGTGGCCGATGCGATGAGCGCCGCAGTAATGGATGGCCTGCGCGATCGACTCGGGGCCGTAGGCTTCGCCGGCATGGGCCGTGCAATTGACATTGTTGTTGAGGATGAGCTGGAAGGCCTCCTTGTGGTGCTTGGCCGGGTAGTTGTACTCCGCGCCCGCCAGATCGAACGCGACCACACCGCGGTTTTTGAACGCTACGCACAGCTCGGCCATGCGCAACGACGCCTCCGCGCTGATGGAGCGAATGCCGCACAGGATGACCCCGGACCGGATGCCGAAATCGCGCTCGCCGCGCCGGAGGCCCTGGATGACGGCCTCGACGATCTGCGGCAGGCGCAACCCGCGCCGCGTGTGCAGAATGGGCGCGTAGCGCACTTCCAGATACCACACGTTTTCCTTGGCCGCGTCCTCGGCCAGCTCGTAGGCGACGCGGTACAGCGCCTCCTCGGTTTGCAGGACCGACAGCGTGATGTCGAACGCCTTCAAATAATCGTCGAGCGATCGGCAGGCGTCGCCGGGATAGATGAGGTGATACAGGCGATCGGGCTCGTCGGCCGGCAGCTTGATCTTCTCTTCGTGCGCCAGCTCCAGGATGGTGCGAAGCCGCAGCGACCCGTCAAGGTGACAGTGCAGATCGGTCTTGGGAAGTTTTTGCAGATACTCCAGGGTGATACCGCTCATGCCTGAAGTATAGGCGCGTTATCCCTTCTTGCCCATCATGGCGCGGACCTCTTGCATCTTGGCCGGATCCACTTTTTTCTGCGCCTCCTGGCACTCCTGCAAGTGGTTCATCGCGTAGCTCATGTTCATGCACTGCTGCACTTCTTTGGGCAGCTCGCCGCAGGCTTTGACGAACTGGTCTTTGGGCGGCAGGTCGCTCTTGCCGCCCGGCAGATTCTTCTGCATCGACTCCACCATCTGGGCCAGGCCGTCGTAGGCCTGCGCGCATTCGGCTGAGCCCTTGCTGCAGCCGATCCCTATGAGCGACACCAGCACAACCGCGGTCAGACCAATCCTTAGCGTCATGGCTCCTCCTCCCTGGCGCAGTATACGCGCGGCTGCGAGCGGCCTTGCCGGATATGCTAGATTTCCTCCGATGCAGGATCCTCACGTCACCCTGCGGCAACAACTGGAAGCCGCGGTGCTCGACGGCTCGGGCGAGCTGGCCGCGCCCGTGCGCGCGGCCGCCGCGGCCGGCAATTCCGTGCCGCCCGAGACGACGGCCTACGTAAACAAGGTGCACCGGCACGCCTACAAGGTGATGGACGAGGAGGTGGCGGCGCTGCAGGCGGCCGGTTACACCGAGGATCAGCTGTTCGAGCTGACCGTGAGCGCGGCGGTGGGGGCCGCACGCGTGCGGCTGGAGGCCGGCCTGCGCGCGCTCGCAGCCGCGCTCGAGGAGACGAGCCATGCGGCTCAAAAACCTTGAGCATGGGCATGGCCTCCGCCAAAGGCTGCTCCTGGGGCTTTTGCGGCTCGTCGCGGGCGCCGTGCCCGACATCGTGCGCACGATGCTGTACCGGCCCGAGTGGTTCGGTACCCGCTTCAGCGCGCTCACCCAGCAGGTTATGCGCGGACCGTCGGAATGGTCGGTCGGCGAGCGCGAGCTGTTCGCCGCCTTCGTGTCGCGCCAGAATCAATGTCCGTTTTGAACGGGCGCCCACGGCGCGGTCGCGTCGTCGGTGCTGGGAAAAGAGCTGGTGGATGCGGTGCTGGCCGACCACAAGACGGCCCCGATTCGCGAGCCGGTGCGCGCCATGCTGGGTTTCTTGCAAAAGCTGACGCTTGCGCCGGCCGACATCACGCCGGTGGATGCGGCCGCGCTGCTCGTAGCCGGGATCTCGCCCTCCGCCGTGGTCGACGCGCTCTACGTGGCCTACTGCTTCAACGTGCTCGATCGGCTCGCGGACGCGTTTGCCTTCGAGGTGCCGAATTCAGAGAGGTTCGCCCAGGGCGCCCGCTTCCTGCTCAGGCGTGGCTACGCGCTGCCGCTCGTTGCTCGATAAAATCCACGATCTGGGCCTGCAGCCGCACGCCCTCGAGCGCGTTGACCTCCTGCACTCCGGTCGGGCTGGTGACGTTGACCTCGGTCAGAAAGCCTCCGATCACGTCGATGCCCACGAACCACAGCCCGTCGGCGCGCAGGCGCGCGCTCATGGCCGCGCAGATCTCGCGGTCGCGCGTGTCGAGCGTGGTGCGCTCGGGCCGCCCGCCCACGTGCAGGTTGCCGCGCACCTCGTCCTCGCGCGGCACGCGCAAGACCGCACCAATGGGCGCACCGTCGAGCAGCAGGATGCGCTTGTCGCCCGCCCGTGCCGCCGGCAGATACTTCTGGCCCATCACCCAGCGCCGGCCGTCGTCGGTCAGGGTCTCGAGGATCGAAGGCACGTTGCGATCGCCCGCCCGCAGATGGAACACG